>CABSAN010000003.1 GCA_902475785.1 uncultured Collinsella sp. | reverse complement strand
TTCCCGTCACGACGGTGCCGGCGCCCTTGATCGTAAAGCAGCGGTCAATCGGCAAGCGCGGCGCGGCATCGGTGCGCTCGGCACGGTCACGGCAGGCACCCCAGCATGCGGCAACCTGCTCGTCGAGCGCAGCCAGCAGGTCATCGATTCCCGCGCCGGTCTTGGACGACACGGGCACGATCGGCGCGTCCGCAAACACGGTATCCGAAAGAAAATCGTCCACGTCGAGCTCGGCCAGCTCAATCATTTCGCTATCGGCCAGGTCGCACATCGTCAGCGCCACCACCATATGCGTGACGCCCAGCAACTCCAGTACATGCACGTGCTCGCGCGTCTGCGGCATTACGCCCTCGACGGCAGAGACCACCAGCACGGCCACGTCGATGCCCGTAGCGCCCTGCACCATGGCGCGCAGGTAGTGCGCATGCCCCGGCACGTCGACCAGGCCAACGATCTTGCCGCTCGGCAGCGCCAGCTCGCCAAAGCCAAGCTCAACGGTCATGCCGCGACGGCGCTCAACCTCCAGGCGGTCGGGGTTTTTACCCGTCAGCGCCTCAATCAGTGCCGACTTACCGTGGTCGACATGTCCCGCCGTACCTACGATAACAGGGCATTCCACCAACGCTTCAACCTCACTCATCGGCGCACCGCCTTGGCAACGCATGCGGCAAGCGTTGACGCCGCTGTCTCGATATCGCGGTCGCCAACGAGTGTGCGCACATCAAACAGAATGCGGTCGTGCGAGGCGCGCGTGACGACCGGCGTGTCGAAGTCCTGGACAAGCGAGCGCTTGAGCGCGTCGACCGTCAGGCGCTCGTCCACAAGACGCACGGCCACGCACATCGTGGGCAGCTCGACGGTAGGCAGCGAGCCGCCACCGGGAGTCGACGACTCCTCGACGATTTCCACCTGCACGGCACACGGGCAGCCGGCCTTATCGAGACCCGCCACCATCAGCTCGCGCAGCTTGCGTGCGCGACGCTCCAGATGAGCCTGCGGAAGCGTGAGCATGTTGAGCACCGGCACCTCGCGATGGGCCACATCCGCCCCGTCCATGTAAATGCGCAGTGTGGCCTCGAGCGCCGCCAGTGCGAGCTTACCCGGACGCAGGGCACGCATAAGCGGATGCGACCCGCAGGCCTGGACCAGATCGCGGCGGCCCATGATAATGCCCGCCTGTGCGGCACCGAGCAATTTATCGCCCGAGCACGACACCAGATCGAGCCCTGCCGAAACCGAAGCCGGCGTAGTCTCCTCGCCGCCGCGAACCAGGATGTCGTCAGGCAACAGCGCCCCCGACCCCTGGTCTTCATAGAACAGCAGGCCGTGCTTATGAGCCAGCGCGGCGAGCTCCCTTGAGCTCACCTCCCCATGGAAACCCTCAATGCGATAGTTGGAGGGATGGACCTTCAGGATCATGGCCGTTTCGGGCGTGATGGCGCGCTCGTAGTCACCCAGATGCGTGCGGTTGGTGGCGCCGACCTCGACGAGTTTGGCGCCCGAGGCCGCCATGACGTCGGGAATACGGAAGCTGCCACCGATCTCGACGAGCTCGCCGCGGCTCACGATGACCTCTTTGCCCGCGGCATGGGTGGCAAGCACCAGCAGCACCGCGGCGGCATTATTGTTGACGACCAGCGCGTCCTCGGCACTGGTGAGAGAGCGAATCAACTGCGCGGCGTGCTCCTTGCGCGACCCGCGCGAACAGGTGTCGACGCTGTACTCGAGCGTGCTATACCCGCGCGCAACCTCGGCCACGGCCTTGGCGGCCGATTCCGCGAGCGGGGCGCGACCCAAGTTGGTATGGATGACCACACCCGTGGCATTAACCGCTGGGCGCAGACTCGGCAGCGCAGAACGATGCGCGCGAAATTCAATGGCCGATGCCAGCTCGCGCTTGGAACGCGGGGCGGCGCCGGCGCGAATGGCGGCGCGCTCCTCGTCGAGCTCGGCCGTCACGGCTGCATGCACCACCGCGTCGCAGGTCTCCCCCGCCGCCTTCACCACCGGCCACTCGGCAAGCAGCTCGTTAACGGAGGGAATGGCGCGCAGGCGGGCGCGTACCTCATCGGACATGTTCTGGCTATCGCTCATGTGCAGCCTTTCAAAAGAAACGTGGATCAGTCGAATACATCAGCTGAGTCAATTACTCGTTATTATCCTCGCGCGCCGCGATCTTTTCCACGCGAACGGCGTTTTCCTGGGTGAGCGCGGCACCCGTCAACGGATCCCAACGCAACGGCGTATGGTCGAGCGGGCCCACGCCCAAGGCTTGAGCGTCACCGGCATCGCGGCCAAACGAACGCCCACCGGGGGCGGCCGAGGTGAAGATGCACGCCGGGTGCAGATACGGCGTCGTCTCCACGCGCACACGGTCGCGGCCCATATCGCTCACGAGCTCAACGACCTCGCCATCGGCGATACCCATGCGAGCGGCGACATCGGCATTCATCTGCACGGCATCCAGGTCCGATCCAGCCTCGGCGGCACCTTGGGCCGCGAGCCTGCGCGAGGTATGCGACTCAAAGGGTCGATTGCCGCTAATGAGGCGAAACATCCCCGGGCCAGGCTCCACCATCGGCGCGATCCAGTTGGCCACACGACCCATGCCGGCTCGCTCC
Source organism: uncultured Collinsella sp. (assembly GCA_902475785.1). GTDB lineage: Bacteria > Actinomycetota > Coriobacteriia > Coriobacteriales > Coriobacteriaceae > Collinsella. The sequence goes on along the minus strand of CABSAN010000003.1, from coordinate 82,937 downwards.
CATACGTCGCTTGCCAGCGCAATCTTGCCGCCGGCAAGCGGAATCACCGGCTCGCCCGCACGCGACGGCAGCGCCACGCCCGTATCGGCCCAACCGCGCTCCTTGAGCTCGTCCAGATCGATCCCAAAGGGCGCCACCTGGGCCGCCGCAAGGTCGTCCGGCGAAAAGTCGAAGTACTCGTCCACGCCGCAGGCAGCAGCCAACCCGGCAAAGATCTCCCGCCCCGGTCGCGTGTCGTCATGCAGCACGGGCAGCACGGCGTTGCGGTAGAACACGCGCGAATCGCTAGCGCCCACGACCGTTCCCACGCCGCGGTCGGCCTCCAGGTACGTCACATCGGGCAGCACGAAATCGGAAGCACGCGCCGTCTCGGACCAGCGAATATCAATTGTCACGAGCAAGTCGAGCTGCTGCAAGATGCCCAACCAAGCCTGCGCATTACCATAGCCCGCACCGGGGTTACTGGCGTAGACGATGAGCCCACGCAAATCGCCGGCAAGGATGGACTGACCGATGGTCGTGCACAGGCCGCGCACCGGATCGACCAGCGGATAGCGCTCGGACCCCAGCTTGGGCTCGCGCGGCACCGGCGGGCTCGCAAAGCGCATGGGATCAAGGTCGCCCAATACAAGCGGTGTGGACGGGTTGAGCGCACCGCCCGCGTGTCCGATGCAGCCCAGTAGCACATCGACCAAGCAGATAGCGCGCGCGGTCTGGGTGCTATTGGCATACGCAATGCCGATGCCGCCATGAAAGCCCGCATCCACCACGGCGGCAGGCGCAGCGGCAGCTAGATCGCGCGCCGTCGCGACAATCTCTTCGGCCGGCACGTCGCACATCGACTCGGCCCACTCGAGCGTCCAAGCACTGGACGCCTGCGCCAGCTCGTCAAAGCCTATGGTGTAGCGGTCCACGAACTCGTGGTCGTACAGGCCATCGGCTATCAGCACATGTGCAATACCCAGCAGCAACGCCAGATCGCATCCGGGACGCACGCGCAGCCAGCGGTCGGCAAGCGCGGCCGAGCCGCTGCGCCGGGGGTCGACCACGATAATCTTCGCCCCACGGCGACGGGCCTCGTTGAGCGCATCAAAGGCCCCCATCGTCGACGAATCGACAATGGAGCGCCCCAGATACATGATGCAATCGGTGTGCGCAAGGTCGGAGGCGGGACTATAGCCCAAGCTGTGCTCCCAACCGGTAAGTCGGCTTACCTCGCAGGCACCGTCGGCACCGTACACGTTGGGCGAACCAAGCGCATGCATAAAACGATACGCCCAGTAGCGGTCGAACGAGGGCACGCCGAGCGTCATACCCAGCGCACGAGGCCCGCGCTCGTCAACAATCCCCAAAAGACGCTCGGCAATCTGGGCAAACGCCTCGTCCCACGAAATCACATCGAACCCCGAGCCATCCTGGCGGCGTCGCATGGGGTGCACGATGCGGTCACGCTCGTCAAACGGCATTGCCAGGCGATGCCGTCCGCGGGCGCACAGGGCACGCGCCGCGCACGGATGCCCCGGCACCGGCAACTCAGCCACCACGCGACCGTCCTCAACGCGTGCCGCAAAGGCGCAATCGGCATAGCATCCCCCGCATGTGGTCACCACGGCGCGACCGTCACGCTTCACAGCAGATGCCATCTCGATTACCCCTTTCATCAGCCAAACACAACAGGCCAAAAGCCCGGCAACGAGCACCAGACCCAAAAAGCCTCCCGCACGGCAACGCCCCGCGGGAGGCCCAACATCAAACAGACGGCACCTTACGCCTCGGACTTCTTAGCGTAGATAAACCAGTAGCCGAGCGCGATCAGAACCGCGCCGCCTACGATGTTGCCCAGCGTGGCGGCGGACAAGTTAAACGCAATGCCCGCAGCGTTGAGGGCATCGGCGCCGGCGACCTTGGCACCATAGCCGCACGCGTGCATCACGGCACCCATGGGCAAAAAGTACATGTTGGCGACGCAGTGCTCAAAACCGCAGGCCACAAAGGCGGCGATGGGCAGCAAAATGCCCACGACCTTATCGACCACGGTCTTGCCGGCGGTACCGATCCACACGGCCAGGCACACAAAGATGTTGCACAGGATGCCGCGGAAGAAGATCGTCACCCAGTCGACCGTCACCTTGCCGGCGGCGACGCTCACCATGGAATTGGCGACCGCCTCGCCGTTGAGCTTGTAAATGCCGGCCATGTACACCAAAAAGACGATGAACAGGGCACCGACAAAGTTACCGACCCATACGACGGCCCAGGCCTTGAGCATCTGAGCCAGGGTGATCTTTTTGCTCTTGAGCGCGCAGACCATAAGCGAATTGCCGGTAAACAGCTCGGCGCCGCACACCAGCACCAGCACCAGGCCCAGGCAAAAGCACAGGCCGCCCACGACGCGCTGGGCGCCCCAGCCCAGCGTGCTATCGCTCAAGAACACGGTAAAGAACAGGCCGCCGAAGGCAATGAACGCGCCGGCGAACATCGCCAAAACAAAGGCCTTTGCGACCGGCAGGTTAGCCTTGGTCACGCCGGCGGCCTCGGTCTTGGCCTCGATCGCGGCGGGCGCAAGGCAATCGGGAGCGGGGTACTCCGCCTTGGAATCTGCCATGTCAATCACTTCTTTCCTAATCAGCAGGGACAAGCGCTCCTATTGCTCTTGTCCCAAGCGGACAAAGTGGGAAAAGTCGTTGGCGGCCACGGCGTCGTACACGGCGTCGACGGCGTCAAAGACCTCCGGGGACATAGGGTTGTAAAACTCCGTATCGCCCGGCTGAATCCCTATGAAGACGATATCTTCGCACGATTGCTCGATTTCCTCGATCAGAATCGACAAAGGGAGCGAATGCGTGGTGAACATCGACTTGCGGGCCACATCGCGCTTATCGAGCAGGCGGATAGACCCGACGGGCAGCGCCATGTCGGCGGCATCGACCAAGACCAGGCGAGGCGGACGCTCGCGCTTGACCTCGATGATGTCGTCCTCGGGCGTTTGGCCACCGTCGATGGTGTACCAACCGGCAATGGGCGCGTCCTCCATCTTTTTGGAGAGCACGGGGCCGGCGGCATCGTCGGCACGCAGCACGCTTCCCGCCGTGAGCACGATACCCGCAAACGGGGCGCCGTTCACACGTCCATCCACAACGCGACCCATTACTGCAACCTTCCCGTCAGGTACACGCCCGACACATCGCGCACGCGCTCAACCAGATCGCGGAACTTCATCAGAAACGCGACCTGCTGGGCATGCAGGCCAAAGTCGTCGTCGAACACCGAGATGCCGGCCTTGGCCGAGCCGCGAAAACCGCGCTCGTCGAGCAGCGTGTCGCAGGCCTCGAGCAGCGACGGCACCGCCGCCTTGTCAAGCTGGCACTCGCCAAAGGAGCGGATGGCCTCGAACTTGGTCTTGGCCTCCCCCTCCGGCAGCGCATCGACGAGCGAATAGAAGACATCCACCGGCACCGACAGGCGCGGCTCAAAGCAATCGAGCACGCCGGTGTGGTGGCCCACGGCGAGCGTGTAGTACAGCACGTCGCAGGCCTCCTGGGGAACGTCTTCCTCGGTCTCCACAAACTTACGCGTGAGCTCATAGAAGACCACCTGGTCGGGCGCATGGCCCAGGCAGGGGTCGGCGACGCCCTCGGCGGCCTCGTCGCTTGCGCGCGAGGCATCGCCAAAGGAGCCGCCGAGCATACCGGGGCCCGCAAAGTAACCAGAGCGGTCCGTGAGCTCCATCTAGTGACCTCCGGCCAGCACCAGATCCTGCAGCGCCGAGTAGACCTCAACGCGGCGCGGATCGTCCTGCTTGTCGATGAGCAGCGCCATGGCACCTCGGATATCACCCTTGGGCGCGCCCTCGAGCGTATCCATAAACTCGTTGGCCAGGTCGCGGCCGTAACGGTAGCCGCTCATGGCGCGAGCCTCGCGCTCGATGGCAACGCGCAGCTTGTACGGCACGCCGGGGTGCAGGATATCGGCCTGCTCGCCGGCGGCCTCCACCGTGGTCTCGGCATGGAGCTTTTGGTCCAGCAGGCCAAGTGCCATGGCAAAGCCGTAGACGGTCTGCGCGGGGCTGGGCGGGCAGCCGGGGATGTAGACATCGACCGGCAGAATCTTATCCGTGCCGCCCCAGACGCAGTAGTTGTCGTAGAAGATGCCGCCGGTGCAGCCGCACGCGCCATAGGACACCACGATCTTGGGATCGGGTGCGGCCTCAAAGGCGCGCAGGGCCGGCATGCGCATGGCACGCGTCACGGCGCCGGTGTACAGCAGCACATCGGCGTGACGGGGCGAGGGCACGACCTTGATGCCAAAGCGCTCGACGTCAAAGACGGGCGTGATGGAACCGAAGATCTCGATCTCGCAGCCGTTGCAGCCGCCGCAGTCGACACGGTAGACGTACACCGAGCGCTTGATCTTCTTAAGAAGGGTCGCCTTGGCCTTCTCGATGCTCTCGTCGAGCTCGATCTTGGTCGGGCGGTACTGAAGCCGCTCGGGCAAAAGCGTGGGTTCGGCCATGGTTACTCCTCCTTCGTATCAAAATCCATGATGATGCCCTCGACCGGCGCAGGTCCGGCGGGAATCTCGGGCGCATCGGGGTTGAGCTCGCGGTCGATATACTCCGGGTTCACGCCGTGGCCGCCCAGATACTCCATGCCGGGGCCCTGGGGCTCACCGGACGCAAGCGTCTCGTTGGCAGCCATGCCGTGCGCGTTGCCGGTCTTTACGGCCGAGGCGGCGCGCAGGGCGTCGAGCTCGCGCTTGCACTCCTGGCACATACCGACGGTACGGGCAGCCTGGATGGCCTCCATGCCGCCGGCCTTTTGCAGCAGGCGCTTAGCGTAGTCGATCTCCTTGTGCGGGGCAAACGGCTTGCCGCAACGCGAGCAGTGCTCGAGCGTATATACGCTCTTGCTGGTGAGGTCGTCCTTGCTCATGACGGCCAGCTCAAACTCCTCGGTGAGCTTGATGGCCTCCATGGGGCAGGCTTCCTCACAGCGGCCACAAAAGATGCAGCGGCCGTAGTCGATCGACCAGGTAATGGTGTCGGCCGCCAGGTCGGTGTCCATGCGAATGGCATCGGCCGGGCACGCCACGCCGCAGGCACCGCAGGCGATGCAGAGCTCGGCATTATGCTCGGGCTTGCCGCGCATGTCCTTGTTGGTGGGAAACGGCGCAAACGGGTACTTGACCGTCGCGTCGCCGGCCTTGGCGTTAACCTTCCAAAGCTTCAGCATATTAGAGCGCCTCCTCATCGAGCGGGGCGGCCATGGTGCCCTCGCCCGCAAGCGGCGACTTGTCGCGCCAGACGTTCTCGAACTGCTCCTTGTCGAGCACGTGATCGCGCTTGGCGGCGACATCGGTCACCGTCACGCGGTCGGTGCAGGAGTAGCACGGGTCGAGCGAACCGACGATCAGCGCAGCGTCGCCCACGGTGTTGCCGCGGAACATGTAGCGCAGGACCGGCCAGTTGCTGTACGTGGCCGCCTTGGCGCGCCAGCGGTAGCACTTCTGGTTGTTGCCGAGCATGGCCCAGTGCACATCCTCGCCGCGCGGCGCCTCGGTGGCACCGATGGCGTACTTGTGCGGGGTGTACTCCCAATCCGTGGTGAGGATGGGGCCCGACGGGCAGTTCTCGAGCATGGTCTCGATCATATCGATCGAATCGTAGACCTCTTGGATGCGAACGGCGGTACGGCCGAAGGCATCGCAGGTGTCGGCCGTAGCGGCGTGCATCTTTTGAACGTCCGGATCGGCGTAGCCGTCGAAGGGATGGTCAAAGCGCACGTCGCGGGCATAGCCCGAGCCACGCATGAGCGGGCCGACCGGCGAGAAGTCGCGTGCGATCTTGCGATCCAAGATGCCGATGCCACTCGTACGCTCAATGAAGTTGGGCGTGGAGAGCAAGACGTCGACGAGCTCCTGAACCTCGGAGCGCAGCTGGTGGATGGTCGTGAGCGTGGAGAGCTTCTGCTCGGCCAAAATGTCGCGACGCACGCCGCCGATCACGTTGAGGCCGTAGGTCTTGCGGTGACCGGAGAGCTTCTCGGCCAGATCCATGGACTTCTCGCGGACGCGGAAGAACTGCTGGAAGCCGGAGTCGAAGCCCGTGTAGTGCGACGCCAGGCCAATGTTGAGCAGATGCGAGTGCAGACGCTCGACCTCGAGCATGATGGCGCGGATGTACTGGGCGCGCGGCGGGACATGGATGCCCTGGGCGCGCTCGACGGCCTCGGCATAGGCCACCGAGTGGGCGCAGCCGCAGATGCCGCAGATGCGGTCGGCGAGGAACGTCACGGCGTCATAGTTCAGGCGCGTCTCGGCGACCTTCTCCATGCCGCGGTGCACGTAGAACAGACGGTAGTCGGCGTCGACGATCGTCTCGCCCTCAACGAACAGGCGGAAGTGGCCGGGCTCGTCGGAGGTAATGTGCAACGGGCCCATGGGGACAAGCGTCGTCTCCTTGCCCTTGGTATCGGCCAAGAACTCGTAGTTTTCCATATCACTCGCGGGAGCGGGACGGAAGCGGTAGTCCATGGAGTCCTTGCGCAGCGGGTACAGGCCGCTGGGCCAATCGTCGGGCAGCACCAGGCGACGACGGTCGGGCAGACCCTCGGGGATCAGGCCGAACATGTCGCGAAGCTCGCGCTCGCCCCACACACAGGCGGGGACGAACGGTGTCACGGACGGGAACGTCATCTTGGCGGGATCGACCTCGGTGCGCACGGTCACCCAACCGGGATCCTCCCCCTCCATGGAGATGACATAGTACACGGCGTAACGGCCGCACAGGCTGCGCTCATCGTTGCCGATGATCACGGGAATCCAGCCGTAGCGCTCGTAATACAGGTAGTGGACGGCCTCGGGCAGCTTGTCCTGCTTGACGGTAATCGTCAGCTGGTCCTCGCACTGCCACTCGACCTTCTCGATAGCGCCCGGCACTGCAGCACGCAGGGCCTCGACGTGGCTTTCGCAGCGACGAGCGTAGTCCTTCTTTTCAGGTTCTGCCATGGTGCTAATTCACCTCACTTGTCTTGGTCTGGGAACTGAACACCATGCGGTAGAGAGGGGCCTCGTGGAGCTCTTCGACGCTCTGGTTCAAAACGACGGACGTTGCATCCTCGACGCCGCTCGTGATGGCGACCGGGGTGGCGATACCGAACCACATGACCACGATCGCGAGGGCGATCTCGGGGATGATCATGAGGGCGGGCACCTCGTGGCGCTTCATGCCCTCGGGCGCCTTGCCGAAGATGGACTTGAGCGCGATGCCGGTAAGGGCGAAGTACACGCCGGTGAGGCCGATGGCCACGAGCACGACCACCCAGATGGGACCGGACTGAACGCCGGCCACGAAGGTGAGGAACTCGGAGATGAACAGGGCGAACGGCGGGAAGGCGGCGAGCGCGAGCAGGGCGATGATGGTGAGCGCTGCCGTGACGGGAGCGATCTCGACGACGCCCTTGATCTTGTTCAGGTCGCGGGTGTGGTAGATGTGCTGGATGTTACCGGCCATGCAGAAGGCGAGCGCCTTCGTGAAGCCGTGGAAGATGCAGTGCAGCAGGCAGGCGGCGATACCGAGCGGGCCACCGATACCCAGGCACAGCGCGACCACGCCGACGTTGTCGACGGAGGAGTACGCGAAGCGGCGCTTGATATCGTCCTGCTTGAAGATGCACAGGGCAGCCACCAGGATGGACAGCGTGCCCAGGATGAGCAGGAGCGTTCGCGGATAGGTGTCGCCCACCGTGATGATGGACAGGGAGTAGAAGCGGATGATCACCAGCATGGCGCACTTGAGCAGCACGCCCGAGAGCAGCGCGGAGACCGGGCTCGGAGCCTGGGAGTGCGCGTCGGGCAGCCAGGTGTGCATGGGGAACAGGCCCGCCTTGGTGCCGAAGCCGATGACGATGAACGCGAACGCGAGGCGCACGAGCATCGGGTCGAACTGGTCGGCGTAGGGCATGATGGAGGTGAGGAAGGCGGCCTCATGCGCGTTGGGCATGATATCGGCGGCGTTCGCGTAGATGAGCAGCGTGCCGAACAGGCCGAAGGCCACACCGGCGGTGCAGACCATCGCGTACTTCCAAGACGCCTCGAGCGCCTGCTTGTTCTTGTAGATGCCCACGAGGAACACGGTCGACAGCGTAGTGGCCTCGACCGCCGCCCAGGTGAGGATGATGTTGTTGGACAGGCAGGCGAGCAGCATCGTGAAGACGAACAGGCTGAACAGCGCGTAGTACTGCTTGGTGCGCTCGGCCGGCATGGTCTTCTCCTCGATATCGATCTTGATATAGGAGATGGAGTACACGCCGGTGATGAACCCGATGATGCCTACCAGAAGGACGAAGATCGACGAGAGCGAATCGAGATGGAGCCACAGGCCCAAAGCGTCGATATTCTGCCCGCTCGAGAGCATGGTTCCCGCGGTGACGACCGAAAGGACAAGGGTCGCCGCGACGGAGATGGTGTTGAGCCCCGCGAAGACGTTGTAGGACGTCGTCTTGGGGAGCGCAGCCATAATCAGGGAGAACACGAGAGGACAAGCGAGCAGGGCGACCGTCAGCATTGAAACATCCATGGCCTACCCCTTCAATTCGGTCAGGTCGTGGGAGTCGAGCGACTTGGTGTCGTTCCAAATCCTCACGACGACGGCGGACATGATGATGACGGCGAAGATGGCGTCGGTGGCGATGCCGATCTCGATGATCTCGGGGGCCGTGGGCGCGAGCAGAGCGAGCGTCACGTGGCTACCGTTCTCCATAAGGCAGTACCCGAAGATCTGCTTGAGGATGTTGCGCTGGGAGATGATGCACGTGAGGCCGACGAAGAAGTGCGCGAAGCTGATGGCGAGGGCCGGAGTGGCCACCTCGGCGGTGGGCAGGCTCAGGCGCGTGACCACCGCGAAGCAGACGGCCACCTCCAGACCGGTGAGGATGATGGTCCAGGCCGGCTTGATGGAGGAGGTCAGCGTGCTATCGGCAGGCGAACCCATCTTCTTGTAGGCACGGTTGAGAATGAACGGAACGAGGATCACCTTGGTGACGAAGGCCGACGCGGCCCACATGAGAAGCTCGGTGGCACCGGTGGTGAGGCCCAGGGTGAGCAGCACGCCCACCAGGACAACCGACTGGATCGCGTACCACTTGATGGCGGACGGGATGGTCTTCGAGACGACCACCATGGTGGAGGTCACGATCAGAAGACCGCCCAGGATATTGACTAACGAATAACCCATGTCCTACCTCCTAACCCATCCAACTAGAGGACAGAGGACCGGCGACGATGACCATGATCATGAGGACGACGAACACGAACGCCATGGCGCGCGGAAGGGGCTGGCCGGCGGCCACGGTCTCGCTCGGCTCACCGGGCAGGACCTTACCCATCCAACGCAGGAACCATGCGAAGGTGGCGACGGTCTCGACGACCATGACGCACACGAGGACAAAGATGACCGTGTTGGTAGCACCAACCGCGAAGCCACCGGAAATGATCTGGAACTTGGAAAAGAACGTGCTCATGGGGGGCACGCCGGCGATAGCGGTCGCGGCGACCGCAAAGCCCACGCCCGTGACCGGGTACTTCTTCATGAGGCCCTGGATCTTGGGCAGCATACGGGTTCCCAGCGTGAAGCTGAGAGAGCCAGCGATGAGGAAGAACAGGGTCTTGGTGAACGCGTGGTTGAAGATGTGCTCGACGGCGCCGTTAAACGCCATCTGGCTTCCGAACACGGAGAGGCCCAGGCCAAAGAACACGTAGGCGAGCTGCGCGATCGTCGAGAAGGCGAGCAGGCGCTTCATATCCTTCTGGGGCAGGTACATGAGGAAGCCGAAGAGCATGGTCACGACGGCGTCGATGATGGCGACCCAACCGACGATCTCGGGGATATCGCCGGCGCTCGCAAGAGCGCGGGCGAACACGCACACGCCGACCTTAACCATGGACGCGCCATGAAGGTAGGCGGAAACGGGCGTGGGGGCCTCCATTGCGGAGGGCAGCCACATGTAGAGCGGGAACTGGGCGGACTTGGCCCAAGCAGCGAACAGGATGAGCAGCAGCACGACGGTCTTCATACCGGAATCGAGCTGGGAGATCGCGCTCAGCGCGAACGTGCCGGTTCCGGCGAACAGGAAGGCCGCGCCGATGTAGAGTCCCAGAGCGCCGATATGGGTGATGATGAGCGCCTTCATACCGGCCTTCTTGGCCGTGGGCGTCATGTAGTAGCTGATGAGGCCCCAGGAGCACACACCGGTGATCTCGAAGAAAACGAGCTGGCCGACGATGGTGGAGCTGTAGGCGAGACCGGCCATGGCGCCGATGAACGTGGAGAAGTACACGTAGAAGCGACGACGGGGCGCGTCGGGATGCTCCTTATTCTTATCGCTCATGTACGGGAACGAATAGATGACGACGAGCAGGCCGATAGCGACGAACGCGGGTGCGAGCAGCGTGCTCATCCGGTCGAATATGAAGCCCATGACCAAGGTCTGGCCCATACTCGCCCAGGTTACATCGACCGCGTTCATGCCGTTTCCGGCAAACGTCGCGGCCAAGCCAACGGAAGCGACCGTGGCGATGCCGCCGGCAAAGGCGCAGATCCATTTAGCGTAGGGACGCGGCAGCATGACGATGAGCAGGGAGCCCAGCATGGGGACGGCGATCGCCACCATGGCAAAGAGGGACAAGCTCGATTCGATTGACATAGTTTCTCCCTTCTCCCTACACGCCTACGACGACGAAGACGAACGCGAGGACCGCGATGCCGACGACGGCCCAGGTCTGGTTACCGAGCACCTTGAAGCGCGAACGGGAAACGGAGTTCTCGAGCACGCCGCAGACGACGAAATCGACCAGGCACTTGACGAGGAAGACGACGGCGCCCACGAGAGCGGTGACGCCGATGGTCGCGGGCTCTCCCCAGGGGATGAAGATGGAGGTGAACCAAGCGACGACCACGACCTGCTTCATGCCCATGGCGAGCTTCATCATGGCCAGGGACGGGCCGGAGAGCTCGGCGAGCGGGCCCTCCTGGAGCTCCTGCTCGGCTTCGGCCTGATCGAACGGAAGCTTGCCGAGCTCCATGTAACAGGCGGCCGCGAAGGCGACGCCGGCGAGGATAACGGCGACGACGCTCGAGACGTTGCCCGTAACGATGTGCTGACCCATGGTCGCAATGTCCGTGGAGCCGCACACGATGGCGACGGTGAACAGCGCGATGAGCATGGACGGCTCGATGAGCACGCTCATGAGGAGCTCGCGGATACCGCCGAAGCCCGCGTAGGCGTTGGAGGAATCCACGCCGGACAGCGCGAAGAAGAAGCGGGACAGCGCGAGCGCGTACATGATGGTGATGGCGTCACCAAAGACGGGCATGGGGCTCTGGAGCGTGAACATGGGCAGGCCCATGGCGAGCATAAACGACACCGCGAGGAACAGCGGCGGCATGATGCGCAGCACGAAGCTCGAGTCGGAACTCACGGACTCGGGACGCGCCATGAGCTTCGCGAGGTCCCGGTAATCCTGAAGGATGGACGGACCGCGGCGATTGTGCATCTTCGCGCGAATCACACGGGCGAGGCCGGAGAAGAAGGGCGCGACCAGCATGACCACGAGGCCCTGCGCCATCGCAAGAACGATGTTCATAATATCCTCTCCCCTCTCTAGACCATGACCACGGCGAGCACGAGGAAGACCACGAGCGCCGCGACGATGTAGCAGATGTATACGGAGTAGTTGCCGCCCTCGATCTTGGAGGCGAGGCCGGCCAGCTTGTCGGCACCCTCGCTCGGTGCATCGACCAGGAAACGGTCGGGCAGGGGCTCGACGCCCTGGGCGACACCGGTGAGCTTCTGGAACACGTGCGCGATGGACCAGCAGATCTTGGTGCATACCTCGCGCAGGGTGTAGAGCGGGCCCATGAAGAGTTCGACGTCGGACGCGAAGCTCGTGGCGACGACGGGCATGTGCTCGTTGGGCTCGTAGCCGCACGCCCAAGGGTCGGTCTTCTTAGCGGGGGCCTTGGCGCCGAGGCAGGACCTCAACGCGAACGCGAGGCCGGTGAGGACCACGAGCGCGATGGCGATCGCGGGGGTGGAGGTGGCGGCACCGGAAATCTCGTTCACGAGAGACACGCCCGAGGTGGCTGTGACGGCGGAGCCGGCAAGCACGCTCTGGGCGACGTCGCCCAGAACCGGGGCGATGACCGGGGAGCCGATTCCCAGTACCACGCAGATGGCCGCGAGGAGCATCTGCGAGAACAACATCGGAGCCGGGGACTCCTTGGCGTTCGCGGCCTCCTGGGAACGAGGGCTGCTCGCGAACGAGACGCCGTAGGCCTTCACGAAGCACGTGACGGCCAGGGCACCGGTGATGGCGAGGGCGGCCGCGGAGGCGACGGCGAACACCATGACGACCGGGTCGGAAAGCGTCGAGATGTTGAACAGGGACTGGTAGGTGAACCACTCGGAAACGAAGCCGTTGAGCGGCGGGATGGCCGAGATGGCAAGGGCACCGATGAGGAAGCAGACGGCCGTGACCGGCATGCGGCGGAACAGACCGCCCATCTTCTCCATGTTGCGCGTACCCGTGGCATAGAGCAGGGAGCCCGCGCCGAGGAACAGCTCGCCCTTGAACATGGCGTGGTTGAGCGTGTGGTAGAGGGCGGCCATGAGCGCGATCGTCGCGATGACGTCGTTGCCCAGGGCGTGCGCCGTCATGGACGCGCCGACACCGAGCAAGATGATGCCGATGTTCTCGACGGAGTGATAGGCAAGCAGGCGCTTGATGTCGTGCTCGTGGAGGGCGTAGACGACACCCAGGACCGACGAGATGGATCCGAAGACCAGGACCATGAGGCCCCACCAGAGCTGGACGCCCGAACCCGCGAGCAGGTCGAGACCGACCTTGAGGATTCCCAGGATGCCGATCTTGATCATGCCGCCGGACATGAGGGCGGACACGTTGGACGGCGCCTCGGGGTGCGCCTGGGGCAGCCAGGAGTGCAGCGGAATGATACCGGCCTTCGCGCCAAATCCGAAGAACGCGAGGACGAAGCACGCGGAGGAGACGGCGGGTCCAAAGTCATGCGTACGGAAATCACTGAAGCTGAAGGAACCGCCCACGCCGTTGGTCATGAGCAGGAAGCTCGCCATGATGAGAACGAAGCCCACGTGCGCGATGACGAAGTAGAGCCAACCGCCCCTAATGGAGTTCTTGTTCTCCTCGATAACGACAAGGAAGTAGCTCGTAAGGGACATGAGCTCAAAGGCGACCAGGAACCAGAACACGTTGTCGGCGGTGATGACGAGCATCATCGAGGCGACGAAGGTGTTCATAAAGAAGCCGGCGCGCCCGACCTTGCCCGGGTACTCGTCGAAGTAGGACAGACCGTAGATGAAGCCCGCAAAGGCGAGAATCGAGATGAGGACCACGATCAGGCCCGCAAGGCCGTTGAGCAAGAGCTCGAGACGGGCGAACGGGAAGAAGAAGACCGTGTTGAGGGACGAAACGTCGCCAAGCACGGCCTCGAGGCCCGCGATGAACGACAGCACGGCCGCGACGGCGCCGATCAGGCAGCCGGCGGTCTTGGCGGCGTTGTCGGCCTTAATCAGCAGAACCGAGGCGAGCGCACCGATGCACGAGACGGCAAGCGATGCGATAAACAGCGTCATGCTATCCATTGTTTTCGCTCCCTTCTGCTTTCTCGGACAGACCCTGGGCCACAGCGGTAACGTCGACGACCGGACCGTTTTCGATCGAGCGCAGGCGCTTGGCCTCGTCGAGCTCGCGATCGGCCGCGCCGCCCATGACGGTCAGCGCCTTGGTGGGGCACGCCGCCACACAATGCGGACCGTCCGGATCGAAGGCGCACAGGTCGCACTTAACAGCGCAGGTGTACTGGCCGGGAGCCCACGTAAGCAGGCTGCTCAGGGACTTAGGATACGAAGGCGTCGGGTCGCACATGCCTGCGACACCGGCGATAGACGTGCCATCGGGATGGATGGCTCCGAAGGGGCACGCGATGGCGCACAGCCTGCACCCGATGCACTCCTGCTCCTTGACGTGGATGCGATCGCCATCGTGCTCGATGGCATTCACCGGGCAGACCTCGGCGCAGGGGGCACCCTCGCAATGGTGGCAGGCAAGGGCGGCCGAAATACCGCCGGTCTTCACGAGCGCCAGGCGCGGCGTATCCTGAAGACCCTGCATCCGGTGGGCGTCGGCACAGGCGGACTGGCATGTTCCGCAACCGATGCACCTCTCCGGGTTGATGTCGATGAAGCGGTTCATCCCCACTTCCTTTCAAAATAACGGGCCGGGCTCCCGAACGTACGGGACGCCCGGCCCAAAAAGCCAACGAGAACGGGACTACACGATTTGATTCACGTGCGTCTCGTCGTCGAACTTGGCGGCGCCAGGCTCAACGTCCTGGGGAGCGGCGGCGTCCACCAGAGCCTGCTTGAGCTCGGTGTACTGACGCTCGACCTCGCCCTCGGCCCAGACCTGGTCGGCGATAGCGTCGACCTGGCAGGCGGAGAACTTGTCCTCGGGCGTATGCGAGACCGGGTCGACCTTGTGCATGGTCAGCTCGTTGCACTTGCCAATCCACCACTGGTAGGTCATATAGACCGTGCCCTTGTTGATGCGGTCGCTCACGTCGGCGCGGCTGTATACCTGGCCGCGGCGGCTGTGGATCGAGACGATGTCGCCATTCTTGATGCCGCGTGCCTGGGCGTCCGCGGGATTCATGCGGACAAAGCCGGGCTCGTCGGCAAGCAGTGCCAGCGTCTTGCAGTTGCCGGTCATCGAGCGGCAGCTGTAGTGGCCGACCTCGCGGACGGTGCACAGGATGAGCGGGTACTCATCGTCGGGAAGCTCGGAGGGCGCCTCCCAATCGTGCGCCATCAGGTTGGCGCGGCCGTCCTTGGTGGTGAACTTGCCACCAGCGAACATGTCGGGCGTACCGTGGTCGTTCACATCGGTGCTCTTGACGGGCCACTGGGCGTAGCCGCCCTCGGGAGCCATCTTCTCGTAGGTCGCGCCCACAAAGTTGGGGCACAGGCTAATGCACTCGTTCCAGATCTGCTCGGTGTTGTCGTAGTGCATGGGGTAACCCATACGCGTAGACAGGTCCGCGAAGATCTCCCAGTCGTGACGGCACTCACCCTTGGGCGGAACGGCCGCGTCAAAGTGCTGGAAGCTACGGTCGGATGCGGTAAAGACACCCTCGTGCTCGCCCCAAGAGGTGGCAGGCAGGATGACGTCGGCGAGCATGGTCGTCTGCGTCATAAAGATGTCCTGGCAAATGAACAGATCCAGCTCGGAGAGCGTCTTGCGCATGCCGGCCGAATCGGGCTCGGTCTGCACCGGGTCCTCGCCGTAGTTGTAGAAGCAGTGCACCTTGCCCTCGTCGACCAGGTGGCCCAGGTCGGTGAGCTTGTAGCCCTCCTCGAGCGGGAGCTTTTCCTCGGGTACGCCCCAAGCCTTGGCAAACTTGGCACGCACTGCCGGGTCGGTGACCTTCTGGTAGCCAGGGTACAGGTTGGGCAGCATGCCCATATCGCAGGAGCCCTGGACGTTATTCTGGCCACGCACGGGCGCGAGACCGGAATTGGGTTTGCCGATCTGGCCGGCAACGCAGGCGATGGAGGCGATGGTGTGCACCGTCTTCAGGTTCTGCTTCTGCTGGCATACGCCCATACCCCAGCCAATGATGGCAGAGGGCTTCGCCGTGGCGTACATCTCGGCAGCTTGGTGGATCAACGCGGGCTCGACACCCGTGATGTCCTGTACGGATTCGGGAGTGTAGTTCTTGATGGTCTCCCACCACTCGTCAAAGCCGTTCGTGTGCTCGGCGACGAATTCCTTGTCGTAGAGGCCATCGTTGACCAGACAGTTGGCAAAGGCGTTGAGGAACGCAACGTTGCAACCGTTCTTGATCGGAAGGTAGAGATCGGCGATACGCGCGGTTTCGATATGGCGCGGGTCGGCGACGATGATCTTGCAACCCTTTTCTTTGGCTCGCACGATACGCCTTGCGACGATGGGGTGCGAATCGGCAGGGTTATAGCCGAAGAGGAAAATGCAGCCCGCATCCTCCATACCGGGGATGGAGCATGACATGCAACCTGAACCAACCGTGTCCATCAGACCGAGGACAGTAGGGCCGTGTCAAGTACGGGCGCAGTTGTCCACGCTGTGGGTGCCGATGCACGCACGCGTAAACTTCTGCATGACGTAGTTCGCCTCATTGCCGCCGCCTCGCGAAGAGCCGGTGGTCATGACGGCGTTAGGACCATATTCGTCAATTATGGCCTGCATCTTAGATGCGGTGAAATCCAGTGCCTCGTCCCAGCTTACGCGCTCAAGATCCGCGCCCTTGGTGCGGCGGATCATCGGGTGCAGTACGCGAGGAGTCAAGATCTTGGTGTCGTTGATGAAGTCGTAGCCGCTCATGCCCTTAAGGCACAGCTCGCCCTGATTGGTGATGCCGTTGAGCGGTTCGGTACCCACAACCTGGCCGTTTTGGACCAAGAGGTTAAACTGGCAACCGGCGCCGCAGTACGGGCAGATCACTTTATGCTTCTCCATGACACCCTCCTTCCTTTCTCTGCTACCGAATACTCGGTACTTATTTGACAATCATTGGGCCTGTCGCCCGACGCTTACGCCTCGTTTTCGATGGTGGCGCGGGCACACTCGGCAGTCAGTTCTGCCAGACGCTCCTCGTCTACCAGGGTGAGGCCCTTGGTCGGACACGCCTCGGCACACGCCGGACCGCCGGGACGGTCCACGCACAGGTCGCACTTGAGCACGAAGCTCTTAGTCTGCGAACCCACGCGCACGTCGCCCATCAAGACGGGGACCTGCGTGGTCGCCACGCTCACGGCGCCAAAGGGGCATGCCATGACGCAGCTCTTGCAACCGATGCAGTTGTCCTCGTTGACGCCGATGCGATGGTTCTTTGGATCAAAGAACAAGGCGCCCGTAGGACAGGCCTTCGCGCACGGAGCGTCCTCGCAGTGGTGACATGCCACCGGCGCGGAGATCTCGTAGGTGCGCGTTACGCGCAAACGAGGTGCGGCGATGTTGCCGGGAATATCGTGTGCCTCGATGCACGCCGCCATACAGGTTTGGCACCCAATGCAGCGCGAAGAATCGGCTACGACTCGTTTATTGCCCATGTTGTTCACTCCCTCCTGAATCCCATGCCGGAGAGACCCTGTCGACGTAGCCCCGGACCGCCCGTGGTCCGGCATCGGCGTATCGAGTGCATGCGGCGAAACAGGCACTTCGATAGAATTCCTCCAACGATATACAGGTTAAATATACGCAGTTGCAGGGGGCAAACTTGAGCATAGGCCCTGCAATACGGGTGTATTGCAGGGGTTTTGGCAGGTTGGAATTATTCTCTAGAAGCTATAAAGGTGAGTGTATTACATGCGTACGCCCAAGAAAGATTTCACGCTCGCTTTTGAAGGATGTAGTACGTTTGTAATATCGTTTACACTCAGTTACTCTAATGCAATAAAGTAGTGGTGGTAAGATTGGCTATTATTAGCCAATGCTGTATTTGACTATTCAAATTGCACGCTTATTAAGGGAGGCCAGTGATGTCATCGACTCAAAAACGAGCCATCCTGCAGGTGCGCATTCGCGAGGAAGACAAGCAGCATGCCGAGCATCTCTACGACGCCATGGGCACATCGCTCGCCGAAGCCGTCCGCCTATTTATCGCGCAAAGCATTTTGATGCGCAAGCTTCCCTTTCAGCCAGTCGCCGTGCGCTCAAAGGACGGCACCGCCGCCTATGGATCGCTCAAAGCATATGGTGACCCCAATCGCCGCTCCGAGGAGCGTAATGCCTGGATTGAATACCTTGCTACAGAAAGCGACGATTCGATTTTGGGCCCCGAGGAAGTAGATATCCATGAGTAGCACCATCATCGACGAGACCGTCATCCTGCGCTACCTGCTTGACGACGACGAAGTTCTGTCCCCGCGCGCCGCCAAGGTCATCGCCACGCGCACCGCTCGCGTCTACCCCGAAATCATCACGCGTGTCGTGGTCACGCTGCGCGACGTCTATAAGGTTCCCCGCGTTGAGATTGCTACGGCCATGAGAAGGCTGCTCGATGACGTCATGGTCGACGAACCCACCGTTGTCGCCCTTGCCGTCAAACTCTTTGGCAAGACCCATATGGACTTTACCGACTGCCTCCTCGCAGCCCGAACTGCCATCTACAACGATGATGTCGTGAGCTTTGGCAAGCCCATCATCCAAGGCATGATCGATTACCGCCGCCAGCGCCAAACCGCCGCCGACGCTCGCGACCGCGCCGCCGAAGCCCGCAGCCGAAGCACCGACTCCACCATCGACAAGCTCCGCCACCGCCCCCGCAGCTAACCGACAGGCAACGGCATCGCCCGCCCCTCAGCCCCATCCCCTCCTAAGTTGCGGTGAAATAGTTCCTGGATTTAAGCTTATTCGAGCTTTTCAGGAACTATTTCACCGCAACTTTCTGTAAGGGTGGTTTTTTGTGCCGCCGAGGGGCACTAATCAACCGCTTGCCGATCTGTTTGGCCCTGACTCATGACTCTGACCTGCCCCGTCAAGCTTTTGGTCAGTTTATGGCAAGGTCTGGCGAACCAAATATGGGATAGCGTAGTGTCATTCACTCCCCCTCGAGACCATGGGGTCGAAAATGAGTCATGATAAACGCTGTTCCAAACCGCAAATAGAGCTGTTCTTCCGGTTATTCGAGGCCCATCATGGCGGGCATCTGTTTGTAGCTACCAAAAAATGGCATGAACGCTGCGCCTACGCGCTCATGCAAAAAGAGATGATTATTCGACTCTACAACCATGTCTACGCTGATCCCGCGTATTGGAATGACCTCGGCGTCGAAGATCGCATCTTTCAATTGGCATCCGCTATTGCGGTCGTTGAACCGGATGCCGTGTTTTGTGGAGCAACGGCGGCACTGCTCTATGGCATCGGTTCTGCATATTCGCTTCTCGGCAAGGTACAAGTGCTGCTGCCGCGTTCCACCAGACGCGATATGTACGAATTCGTTGAATACCGACGCTGGCGGTCGGGCGACGTATGGCAGCTCGGCCCGTTTACGTTAACGGATCCATATCGCACGGTGGTCGACATCGCCCGAACGACCGCTTTTCGCTATGCGCTGGGTTATGTCGACGGGTTGGCTCGTGAGTACGGTGTCGAGCGTGAAGAGCTGCGAGCATATGCGCAGGCAAATTGCCGAGGGCTGCATGGCATCGCACGTGCTTTTGACGTTTTTGAGCATATGGACGGCAGATCAGACAATGGCGGCGAGTCCGAGGCGAGAGCAGCGATGATTCTCGCTGGGGTTGCTGCGCCTGAGCTTCAAGTTGAGATACCGCGACCGGGAAACGCTGGCTATTATCTAGCAGATTATGGCTGGCAGTTGCCAGACGGCTTATGGACGCTGGCAGAGCTGCATGGGCTGGGTAAGTTTGAAGACGAAGCTCAAAATGATCCAGAGCAAGCGGCGGCAAAAACCTATCGAGCTGCCCTCATGCGCGATGCGAACCTGCGTGCCATGGGCCACAATGTCATTCATTTCGAGCTCTCAGACACCTACGATGTCAAGGCGTTCGGCTCCATGATGCGCGGCTACGGTATACCAACCACAAAACCCTACATAGACTCCTGACCGGCTGTCCTCATCTTGTCGACAACAGAACCCATCATCGACCCAGCCCGCTCGACCTCAATAAGTTGCGGTGAAATAGTTCCTGGATAACAGCTTTTTCGGCTAATCAAGGAACTATTTCACCGCAACTTAGGTGGGGCGCGGGGCGACATCGACTCCCGTCACCCCGTACACTTACGAAAATGGCTATGGTCCCAAAAGGAACCAGAGCCATTCGTCTATCTTATGGAGCGGGCGACGGGAAGTCCAAGGGTTTGCTTCGCAAACCCTTGTTTCGCTGCGGGCCATTGGCCCTTGCGTGCTGCGCTGGAAAATGCTCACGCATTTTCACAGCTTCGCACCCTGCCGGGTTCGATTCCCGTCGCCCGGCACGCTAATGAAAACGGCTCTGACACCAAATGGAGCCAAAGCCGTTAAAACTATCTTATGGAGCGGGCGACGGGAATCGAACCCGCGTCATCAGCTTGGAAGGCTGGGGTTCTACCATTGAACTACGCCCGCAAGATATGGTCGGGACGACAGGATTTGAACCTGCGACATCCTGCTCCCAAAGCAGGCGCGCTACCAAACTGCGCCACGTCCCGAAGGTGTTGAGCAGCTAAGGTCTAAACCTTGCGTGTCCCAAAGCGAAGGAAATTATAGGGGAGACTCCCCGCCTGTGCAAGCGCAGAAACCCTAGCTCCTCGAATGTGCAACAAAACGACTATGGAGCAGACCGATCACAAAGGCAACCACAGCGACCGGCGCCCACGCGGCTCCAATGTCCGCCAGCGGCAGCGCATCAAACGGCAGCCACGCGCCCGCAAAGAACGCATCGCGAACCGAGGTGATCACGCTCTGCACCGCGACAACGCCGCCGACCCAAACCCACACTTGCGGATGCGCGTCGCAAAAACCGTGCACCAGGCCCATCAGTACCAGCACGATGGCAACGGGGTACAAGGCATTGAGCATGGGCACCGAGAACATGAGGATTACGTCGAGGCCCACGTTGGAGAGCACGCACGAAAACGCTGCGAACACAAAGGCGAGAACCGCAAAGGGACGGCGCATGGCCTCCTCGGAGACCTCCGCTTCACCTTTAACCACATACGTCTCGCAGAAGTAACGCGAGCAGCAGCTGATAAGGCCGATGCACACGTTCATGCAAGCGAGGAAGAAAATCGCAAAGACGACAACCGTGCCAGCAAGACCAAAGTGCATAGAGGCCGAACGCGCAAGGATCGCGGCGCCGTTGGTGGCATCGGGCATAACCGTGCCGAGTTGCATGCCTGCAAGCGCCAGGCCGCAGTAGATGATGGCCATGAGCACACCAGCGATCACACCGGAGCGTGAGATCTCGAAGGCCACGCGCTTATCGTCGGTAACACCCAACTCGTGGATGGTCTCGGCGATGATGATGCCGAAGGCGAGCGACGCGAGCAGGTCCATGGTCTGATAGCCAGTCAAAAAGCCCTGCACGGCGGCGCCTGCATCGTAGGGAGCCTGAGGCGCGGCAGCGGGACCAAGCGGCGAGATCACAGCAGCACCCACGACCAGCACGATGAGCGCAATGAGCGCGGGGCCCGTAATGCGGCCGAGCACGCGCGTGATGACACCCGGACGCAGCGTGAGCACAAACGCGACGACGAAGAACCCGATGGCAAACACCAGACGTGCCGTGCCGAGCGAAACGCCCTCGGGTAGCAGCGGCACCAGCATTTCGAAGGCCGTAGAGCTTGTGCGAGGAATGGCCAGGCACGGACCGATGGCCAGATAGACCGCCGCAACGAAGAATTCGCCAAACTTTGGATGCACGCGGCCGGCAAGCTCGCGCGCCGTTCCGGCAAGCGCCACGGCGATAAAGCCCATGACGGGCAGGCCGATGGCAGCTATGAGAAAGCCGAGCATGGCAACCGGCGTGGCAGAGCCTGCCTGCAGCGCCAGCAGCGGCGGAATAATGAGGTTGCCGGCGCCAAAGAGCATCGAGAACAGGGCGATGCCGACGGTAACGACATGGTCGGAACGTAGACCACGCGAGGCGGATGAGGCCATGAGAGCACCTTTCGAATCAAAACAAAAACGGGACGGGCAAAAGACCCGTCCCGCAAGTATAAACGGTCTAGCAGCTTTAGCAGGCTAAATCGCGCAAAGCGCCAATCGCGGTGTCGACTTCTTCGTCCGTATTGAAATACCCAAACGAGAAACGAACGACGCCCTGACGCTCGGTCCCCAGCGCACGGTGCATGAGCGGGGCGCAATGGGCACCGGGACGGGTCGCAATCCCCCACCCTTGCATGAGCGCGTCCGAGATCTCGGCAGAGTCGATATCGCCCACGTTGAGCGACACGATCGCAGAGCGCGCGGGTTGGTCAAACGCACCGTAGAGCGCAATGCCGGGTATTTCGCGAACACCGGCGAGGAAACGCTCGGCAAGAGCGCGCTCACGAGCCGCAATCGCCTCGACTCCACCCTGGGCCTCGATAAAGTCGAGACCCGCGGAAAGTCCCGCGATGCCGTGACCGTTGAGCGTGCCCGCCTCCAGGCGCGTGGGCCACTCAAGCGGCTGCAGTGCATCGAAGCTGTGCACGCCCGTGCCGCCCACGGCCCAGGGCGCCACGTCGACACCCTCCGCCACGGCCAGACCGCCGGTGCCCTGCGGGCCCATCAGCCCCTTGTGGCCGGTAAAGCACACGACGTCGAGCCCCATGGCCTGCATATCGATATGCGCCGCGCCGGCAGACTGCGAGGCATCGACAATCACAAGTGCGCCGGCCGCATGGGCCATGGCGGCCACGCGCGCAATGTCGACCGCGTTGCCGGTCACATTGGAGGCGTGTGTCACCACCACGGCGCGCGTACCGGGCGTGACTAGCCGCTCGAGCTCGTCGTAATCGAGCACGCCGTTTGCGTCGCAGCCCGCATGCTCAACCGTCACACCCTGCTCCGTCGCCAAGCGGTTGAGCGGGCGCAGCACGGAGTTATGCTCGAGCACCGTCGTAACCACACGATCGCCGGAGTGCACTACGCCGTTAATGGCAGTGTTGAGCGCCGCTGTCGAGTTAGGCGTAAAGCACACATGGTCAGCCCGCGGGCAGCCCAACAGGCGCGCGAGCTTAGTGCGGCAACCGTGAATCGTGCGTGCCGCGTCGAGCGCGCCCGACGTCGCACCGCGCCCGGCATTGCCGAGCGAGCACATCGCCTGCGTCACGGCATCGATGACCGCCTGCGGCTTGTGCATAGTCGTCGCCGCGTTATCAAGGTAGATCATCGCACGACCTCCCACATATCAATCACGGTAAAGCCCTCGGTGGGAACGCCCGCCGCGGCGAGTTCGCCGCGCAGCAGCTCCTCATCAGCAGGCAGGGCTTTCCACGCCAGACCGCAGCCGGCAGCGACCTCCCCGGGCACGGGAATCGTGCGCCCGGGAAGGCCGCGCTCGATGCACAGGGACTCGCACCCCATGGCGGCCGCCGTGGTAGGAAACGTGATGACAAGCGCCGGGCGCTTCTCCCTCATGGCAACTCCAACCAATACGCTACGGGCGCACGACGCGCACGGCCTGCTCCATCTTCTCCACGATCACGTACATGTTGGTGACCTCGCCCACGGCAAGCTGGTCTTTAATGCCATAGTGGTCGAGGCAGGTACCGCAGGTGAGAATCTCGACACCCTGCTCGGCCAGGCCCTTCAGGTCATCGAGCACCGGTGAGCCCTCGACGGTGAGCTTGGCGCCGCCGTTGTAGAACAGCATGGTCGCGGGCAGCTCTTCCTGCTGCGTCACGGCAAAGATAAACGCCTTCATGAGCTTGTGGCCCAGTTCGTCGTCGCCGCGGCCCATGCAGTCGGTGTAGACGGAAATGACGAGCTTGCCCTTGCCGGCGCTGGCGTCGCAGAAAGCGGCACCGTCCTGCTCGGGGTCCGCAACGGCCACGACACCGGCGGTCGCGACGGTCACGTGCCACTCGGCGTCAGAAACCTTCTCGACCGAGGCCGTGCAGCCCTTCTCCTGCGCCATCTTGGAGATGTTCTTGACGGCGGTCTCGTTATCGACCGAGGTCACGACGGCGCCCTCGCCATCAAGCTGCTTCAGGGCTTTGAGCGTCTTGACGACGGGCAGCGGGCAGGCATCGCCCATGGCATTGACTTCGATTTTGGTAGACATAGTTTTTCCTTTCGAATAAATCGTTTTAGAACGGTATATAGCTCAATAAACGTGTCGTTAACGTACAACGTGGACGGCAGGACCGCCTGGCACCGGCTCGCACACGCGACCGACGACGGCGGCGATACGTCCTTCGGCATCCAGGCGACGCGCAAGCTCATCCACATCGGCAGCAGGCGCCGCGATGAGCAAACCGCCCGAGGTCTGCGGATCGTACAGCGCATCCAACATGCCCGGCTCCAGGTCATCGTCGGCCGCCACGCGCGGGCCAAAGAAGTCCTGGTTGCGGTAGGCACCGGCAGGAATAATGCCCAAACGCGCCATATCGAGCACCTGGTCAAAGAGCGGTACCGCCCCCGACGCAAGTTCAATCTGCACGCCCGAGCCCTCGGCCATCTCGCACGCGTGCCCGATAAGGCCAAAGCCCGTGACATCGGTGCAGCCGTGAAGCTCGAGTCCCTCGGCCAGACGAATCGGGGCCTCGTTGAGGGTGCGCATCGAGTCAAACATCGGGCTAGCCTCGTCCTGCTCGATAAGCTCGCCCTTAATGGCCGTGGTGATGATGCCCGAGCCGATCGCCTTGGTCAGCAGCAGAACATCGCCCACGCGTGCGCCGCTGTTAGCGAGCATGCGATCGAGCGGCACAAAACCGCTCACGGACAGGCCGTACTTGGGCTCGTCGTCGTTGATGGTGTGGCCGCCCGCGATGGTGCAGCCGGCCTCGACGCACTTATCGGCGCCACCCGCCAAAATCTGCCCGGCAACCTCAACGCCCAGGCAACTGGGTATGCAGAGCAAGTTCATGGCATGGCTCGGCCGCCCACCCATGGCATAGATGTCCGACAGTGAGTTTGCCGCGGCAATCTGGCCAAACAGAAACGGGTCGTCGACCATCGGTGGGAAGAAGTCGATGGACTGCACGAGGCCCAGGTTCTCACCTACGCGGAAGACGCTCGCATCGTCAGAGGTATCGAACCCCACGAGCAAGTTGTCGTTATGCACATTGGGTAAATCGCCCAGGACCTGGGCGAGGGCTCCGGGAGCCAGCTTGGCGGCTCAACCACTCGCGGCCGTCATAGACGTGAGCTTAATCTGATCGTCAGCCATACGAACCCCCTTCCAACAAATCAACGACTTTAAGTATACGCCCCAGGCACGCTTCCCAAGAGACCGCCGACGGCTCGAACGTCGAAGGCGGCTCCGCAAGCGCCTGCGCGATAGCATCTGCCAGTGCGCGCTCAAACAACGGAAGGTCGGCCGCCACGGGCGTATCGACATCCGTCATACGCGGCGACGCCACCCACGTCACGGGAGCACCGGGAAGCATCGCCTCCATCCAGGGACGAACGCCGGGCAAATCGGTCGCCACAACTTTGCAGCCGCACGCGAGAGCCTCGATCGTCACGAGCGGCAGACCCTCGTAAAACGAAGGCAGCACAAAGACGTCGGAACTGCGGTAGGCACGCACGAGCCCATCGCTATCCAGGCGCCCCGCCAGCGCCACCGGCACATTCGAGGCCGCAGCCAAGCGCTCGATACGCGCGTACTCGGCATCGTCCCCGCGGCCGCCCACAAGTACCAAGCCAGATGGGCGGACGTCATCGTCAATCGGCAATGACACGGCTCGGACCAGCGACTCGACGCCCTTTTTAAAGCAAATCTTGCCCACGTACACAAGCGATCCCGGCTGCCTCGCCACGCTTGCGTCGCGGCAGAAGACGCGATGGTCGTAGCCCGTCCCAATCACGTGGATGCGATCGGTATCGACGCCGCACACCAGGCCAATCTGCTCAGCCTGCTCAGCATGGAGCGCAAAGACGGCATCGAGCCGACGAACCGCACGTACGATGCGATCGCGCTCGAGCGCATGCGAACGCAGCTGGCGCAGGTCGGTCGAATGGCACACGGCAACAACCGGCACGCCCCGAACGCACTCGCGCGCCAATGCGGTCACCAGATACAGGTGATGGCAGAGCACCAGATCGGGCCGAAACTCAGCCACCGCCCGATCGATTGCTGCAGCAAATGCCCGCTCAAATGCCTTGAGCATCGAAGGCGTCAGGTCACGATAGCGCGTGGAGGGATAGGGCATGACATCGGACATACCACAGATGGGAAACGGCAGCTCGGGCGACTCGAACGGTACGGCAAACACGGCAGCACGCCGGTCCAGCTCGCCTTGGGTATCACCCGGTGCCGCGCCGCAAAGCACGGCGGCGCGATGCCCCGTCTCAATCTGTTCGCGCACGAGCGCGGCAAGGTAGGTGCCGCTGCCAGTGCTATCTGGTTTTTGTGCCGAGATATTGAGGATGCGCATGTAGCGGTACACCCCTAGGCCAAGGCGGCGGCGCGAATCGCCGCACCGATGGCACCGGCAAAGCGAGCCTGGGGCGAGGTGGTCACCGGCGACCCCAGTAGCTCGCCCAACCGTTCAACGACATAGGCGTTCTCGCACAGGCCACCGGTCAGGTAGTACGGGGCGCCCGCCGCCTGCCCGGCCATAGTGGCCACGCGCGACACGACGCTCTCGATCACCCCGCGGGCAATGTTCTCGCGCGGCTCACCGCGACCGATCAGGCTGATGACCTCGCTTTCGGCAAACACCGTGCACATGCTGGATATCTTGGTGGGCTCGCCGGAACGCGCCAGGTCGGCCATCTGCTGCTGGGAAATACCTAGGCGGTCGGCCATGATCTCCAAAAAGCGCCCCGTGCCGGCGGCGCACTTGTCGTTCATGGCGAACTTGGCCACGCGGCCACTTTTAAGCTGAATGACCTTGGTGTCCTGGCCGCCCACGTCAATCACCGTGCCGTGATCGCCAAACAGGCGCACGGCACCGGTACCGTGGCAGGTGATCTCGGTCACAACCTTGTGCGCATAGGGCACGGCGACACGGCCGTAGCCGGTCGCGACCACGCGCACGTCGTCGGCAGCCACGTCATAACCCGCCGCTGCCAGTGCCTCGCGCAACCGCTCGGAAGCATCGACCGAGGAGAACCCGGTTGGCTGCACGCACGTCCACACCACCGAACCCTCCCCATCGACCACAGCAGCCTTAGCCGCCGTAGACCCGATATCGATCCCGATCCCTATCATGGCTCTCTCCCAATCTAAACATCAAAGACAGTGGCGCGTTCAGGCGCCTTAGCTCTAGGTTTCTCAGGTGCCGGAGATTGCCCCGAAAGAGGAGCGCAGCGTACTTTGGGTACGCAAGCGACGGTTTGAGGAGCAAGATCCGGTGCCTGAGGAAGCTAGAGGGTCTCGATAAAGGCGGCGATGCGGGTCTCGATCTGGCCCATGTCGCCGTTGCTGTAGTCGGTCTCGATCTTCATGTACGGAATACCCGCACCCTCGACGGCCTCCTGCATGCGCGCGCTCTCAACGTTGAAGGTGTGGCAGGCCTGTAACACGCTCTCTACCACGCCATCGACGTGGTACTTCTCGCACATGGCCAGCGTGTTTTCCATACGACCGTCGTTGGGCGTCATGACCGAGCAGTTAATGTCAAGGTAGCGGTCGGCGATGGCGCGCAGGATGTCGGGCGCGTCCGGGTCGATCATCATGGCCGCCGTGCGCTCGCCCGAGCAGTCATCCATGCACACGACCACACCGCCGTTGGACTCGATAGTACGGCCGATCTTGTTGATCACGCCGCCCACCGGGCAGCCGGTGATCAGAATGCGCTTGGCATCCGCCGCAACCGGGCGCTCGTCCGCGTCGTAGGCCTCACGCAGCTTGGCAACCTTTTGCTCCAGCTGCTGCGTATAGGCCTCGATATCAAAGCTAAACGTACCGGCAAACATGGTGCTCATCAGGTCGACGCCGCTCATGGCCGCCGGCTGGTTGGCCTGCAGCGCAAACATCTCGAGCTGGGCCGCACGCAAGCGGTTGCGACGACGGACGGCAGCGCGCAGGTCATCGTCGGTAATCGTGATGCCGTAGAAGCCCTCGAGTTCCTCCTTGAGCAGGCGGCACTCCTCGTACCAGCCTTCGCGCTCGTAGGCGCGATCGCGACCCTGCGGCAAGTGCAGAATGTGCGTGCGCTTGAGCTCGTTGAGTAGCTCGTACATCTTCTTCTTGCCGTCGCAGGTGGTCTCGCCGATGATCATGTCGCTAAAGTACGTAAACGGGCACTTTTGTGAATAGGCAAAACCGTACGTCGACTTGATGAGCGGACACAGATTTGCCGGCAGCACCTTCTCGGCCTCGGGAATCACCTCATCGGACGTACCGCACAGCGCCACGCTCGCAGCCCCCGCGGCATCGATAATCTCGAGCGGCGTATAGCTGCACAAAAAGCCGACCAGGCGATTACCCGCCTGCTTATAATCCTTGACGCGAATAAACGCCGCCTTGCGTTGCTCGTTGAACTCCTCAAACGTGCGCGGCAACGGCTGCTCAATATTTTCCGACATATAACTCCTTAACAAACCTTTTAACCAACCAAGGAGACGGCTTTCCCGGGTGCCCGAGGTTGCCGTGAAAGAGGGGCGCCGCGCACTTTGGTACGCAAGCGACGGTTTGAACGGCAAGATCGGGTACCTGGGGAAGCCGCCGGGATGGATAACCCTAAATGGTTTCCAAGAAAGCCTCGATGCGGGTCTGGAGCTGACCGGCATCCTCGCCGGCGTAGTCGGTCGTGATGTGCATAAACGGGATGCCCGCCTCCTCGGCAGCCTTCTCCACGGCAAACGACTCCATCTCGTAGAGCGTGCAGAACTGCAGGGCCACGTCGACGATGCCGTCGGCATGCAGGTCCTTGGCCATCTGGACAATGTCCTTCATACGCTGGTCATTGGGCGTAAAGACAGCGCAGTTGATCTTAAAGTAGCGCTCGGCGATGGCGTCGAGCATCTCGTCGACCGTCTCGCCGGACTCGTCGACCAGGTCCTTGTAGTAGCGCGAACCCGTGCAGGACTCCTCGCCCACCACGACGCCGCCGGCCTTCTCGATGAGGTTGAACAGCTTCCAGTTGGGCACGGCCATGGGCGTACCGGTGTACAGGATGCGCTTGGTGCCCTTGGGCGCCACACCCTCGCCGGCCTCAACGCGCTGCTCGCACTCAGCCGCCATCTCGTTGATGGCGCCGGTCAGGCGCGACGTGTCATCCATAAAGGCAGCCTGAACGGTCAGCAGGCTATCGAGACCGCTGATGGGCGCCGGATCGGCAGCGCGGGTCGCAGCCAGACGCTGCAGGGCGCGACGCTTCTCGTTGACGGCGTGGATGGCGGCCTTCAGACGCTCGGGCGTAATCTTGACGCCACACTCTTCCTCGATCTTGGCGGCGAGCTTCTTGACCTCGGCCTTCCAGGTCACGAGCGTCGACTCGTCGTGTACGTTGGGAATATCCATGACGTACATGTTCTTTTGCGTGGCAAAGAACTCGTAGGCCTTCTTCTTGCCATCGCAGGTGTTCTCGCCTACCACCAGGTCACTCGACTCAATGTAGGGGCAGACCTCGCCCAGCTTAAAGCCGGCAAAGCTCTTAATGAGCGGGCAGGTGTTACGCGGCAGATGCTCCTCGACCTTGTCCGTTGCCCAATCAGCGCCAGAGCACAGGCCCACAGGAATGCCGTCACAGGCAAGTACGATCTCCTCGGGCACGTAGACGCAGAACGAACCGACGATCTTGGTGGCCTCGCCGGCCTCCTTCTTGTCGAGCATCTCCTTACTACGGCCGCTGTGGATGTTGGTGGCGACAAAATCCAGGTAGGACGTGGACTTGGGGCGATTGTTCTGCGTCAGGAACATATCACCGTACATCTGGCCCACGGCGCCCAGCAGCATGTCGTGGTCGGCAAGATTCATGCCGAGGCTCTCCCACATCGGATGGAAATCGAATTCTTCAGCCATGGCGGTTCCCCTCTCGAACCAAAAATGAATAGCTACGGTATTGCTGCACGGTGGGTGGCGAAAACCCAGCCGTGCTCAAACCCGGGATTTTGGGGAACCTGCTTTGCAGCTGATTATTTAGTTGTGCGTCGTCTCTCCCGGAGCCGTGAACATACCTGCTCATATGCGGCTCCGAGCCATATACAGGGCGCGCGCGGCAACGCGGCGAATGTATGTCGTCTGCGGCATGTGCGCACCCTCCTTTTCTCGTCGAAGGTAACTATATCAACGGTTGTCGTCCAGACGAACACCGTTGACATTCGTACGACAGCGTCGTGTGCCGTCGTTTAATAAATAATTATCTATGTTGATAAGAGTTTTTCATCCATCATTCGGCGAACGGCAAGACAAAGCCGCCGAGGCTTATATCCCCGACGGCATTACCCGGCGCTATCGACAAACCAAATGGATCCTGCTGGCATCAAAATGCATGCGCAGCGTCTCGCCTGCTTGCGGCAGCTCGTCGACAGGCACGCCCACCTTGTTGACCTTCCACTGCAGACGTGTGGGCGCATCGACGCGCGGCACGTCCAGCAGCACCAGCCGCTCAAAGCGCGAATCGCTCACACGGGCCACGTGCAAATCATAGCTGTTGCGGCCCCGCTCCGCGCGATTGTCAACATGGAAGTAGCTTGCGCGAATGCCCAGGTACGCCACATCATCGGGAACCTCGCGACCCACGTTAAAGGTCATACCCCAGTCGAGGGCCTCAACTTCTTCGTCGCCGATCTTGCGCGCCCGGCTTGTGTTCTTGCAGCCCGTCAAGCGCAGCGCCGCCAGCGTCTGCGGGCGGCGGACCACGTCCTCGACGGAGCCGATCTCCTCGACATGCCCGTCGTGCATCACGCAGATGCGCTGACAGAGGCGGCATGCTTCGTCGATGTCGTGGCTCACATAGAGCACGGTGCGGTTGCACACATCGAACAGGTCGAGCATGTTCTGCTCGAGGGCACTCTTAAGATAGGAATCGAGTGCGCTCATAGGCTCGTCGAACATAAAAATGCCCGGGTGCGCCGCTACCATGCGCGCAAGCGCCACACGTTGCTGCTGGCCGCCCGAGAGGCGCGCGGGATAGCGGTCGGCAAAATCCGCCAGACCGAAAATGCCCAGATAGCGCTCGGCGAGCTTTTTGCGCGCGGCGGCGTCGCCCGCATCCTTTACCCCGGCGCATACGTTATCGGCCACCGTCATGTTGGGAAACAGCTGATAGTTTTGGAACAACAGGGCGCATTTTCGCTCCTGGGGCGACAGGTTGATACCCGCCGCCGAGTCAAAAAAAGTCACGCCGTTGACGACGATCTTGCCCTCGTCGGGTGCCTCCACACCGGCAATGCAG
Organism: uncultured Collinsella sp.; assembly: GCA_902475785.1. GTDB lineage: Bacteria > Actinomycetota > Coriobacteriia > Coriobacteriales > Coriobacteriaceae > Collinsella. The sequence continues at coordinate 51,869 of CABSAN010000003.1, read as the reverse complement.
CGCAGTGTACAGCTCTTGCCGCAACCCGAGGCGCCCAGCAGCGCCACGCGCTCCTCGCCGGCCTCAAGCTGCATGTCGAGCATAAACCCGGGATAACGTTTCTTAATATCCAAAACGAGCGACATAGCTTATCGACCTCCCTGAATAGCGGGTTCATCGCGCATGAGCTCAGCCAATGCCTCGCGATCGATACGCAGGGCATCGCCGCCCGCCGGGTCGAGCGAATCGCCCTGACCGGCGAGCTCTTTGGCCTTCTTGCGCTCCGCACGGGAAAGGCCACGCTCGCGGTACTTTTGCGAATGTGCCGTATACATGTTGATGAACAGGATGACCAAAAAGCTAAAGACGATCACGACGGCGACCCAAAAGAGGGCCACCGAGGTGTTGCCGCCCATCCACTCAAAGTAGATGGCGATGGGGATGGTCTGGGTAATGCCGGCGTAGTTGCCCGCAAAGAACAGGGTGCAGCCAAACTCGCCCATCGCGCGGGCAAAGGCGAGCACCGTGCCGGCGGCAATCGAGGGCCAACCAAGCGGCATCATAAGCTTGGTAAAGATGCGACGCTCGGACCAGCCCAGCGTGCGCGCCGCATCGAGCATCTGCGTGTCGAGGCTCTCGAAGGCTCCGAGTGCCGTACGATAGACGAGCGGGAACGACACCACCACGGCAGATATCACCGCTGCGGGCCACGTAAAGACGATGGAAACGCCGTGCGCGATGAGCCACTGGCCCACCCCGGTCGAGCGGCCAAACAGCATGAGGAGCAGAAAACCGCAGACCGTGGGCGGCAGCACCATAGGAATCGTAAAGACCGAATCGAGCAGGCCCTTGATGCGACTCGAAGTACCCATAGTCTTCCACGCGGCGAACAGGCCCAGCGCAAACGCGATCACCAGGGCAAGACCGCTCGTTTTAATGGACACCCAAAACGGGCGATAGTCGATGTCGCCCAAAAAGGAAGCCAGAGAGGTCAAGGGCCCCTGCTCATCCCGCAACACGACAGACGATGCCTCTACCATGTGAGCGCTATCAAGCCAACGCGCGCCGCCCTTGGCATCACCCGAGGCTGATGCAATCACCACATAGCGGTCCCCATCCGCACCGTGCTCGTCAAAGCCATAGGTATACCCGCCGGCATCAAACCTTGTATCCGCCGTGACATACCAAGGAAGGTCCACGTCCCCTAGCTGCGCACCTCCCATGCAGTTTGCGCTGTCGAGCTCACAGACGAGGGCCTTAAGACCCGATACGCACTCGTTGTCCTGCGGATCCAATCCATACTTCTCGACCGCGTTGGGCGATATCCACACCACAACGCGATCGGCAGCAGGCGCCACTACAAGGTCCACGTCCTCGTCAACGGGAAACCGGTAGCCCTCAGGCTGGCCCTCCATGGCACGAGCGGTCCCCTTGGCCAACCGCTCAAAACCCTCGATCCCATAGGAAAGCCCATGGGCGGTCGCAGCAACCTGGGCCCCGTCCTCAGCGTCCCCAGCAAACGCAAATCCCGGCACCCAGCAAAGCGCGAAGGTCAAAGCACAGGCGACAAGCATGCGGAATCTATTAAGCACGAAAAGCTCCAAGCGAATACAAGGACGGAGTGAAACACAAAACGATGGAATTATCGCGCCAAGCCGCACTACGCGGAAAGCTCAAAGCCGTACTTGGCCCAAATCTTCTGGGCCTTTTTGTTGGTCAGACAGAAGTCGATGAACGCCTTGGCTTCGTCGGCATGCTCGGAGCTCTCGGCGACAGCGCCCGGATACACGATGGGCTTGTGCGAGTCCTCGGGACACACGAAGGCCTCCTCGATGCCGTCGTAGCGGAAGATATCGGAGCTGTAGACAAATCCAGCCACGCAGTCGCCTGTGGACACATAGGCGGCGGCGGTACCAACTTTGTCGGCCAGTGCGACCTTGTCGGCGATCTCGGGAGTATACTCGCCGTCGTCGCCCTCGGTGCCGGTATAGAGGCCCACGGAGGCCAGAGCCTGGTTGGCGTACTTTCCGGCGGGAACGGTCTTGGCGTCGCCGATGGCGATCTTGCCGTCCAGATTCGCGACGTCGGCGATGGCCTCGACCTTGGTGTCGGAGCCCTCGGCGCGAATGATCACGAGGTCGTTGACGAACATGTCCTCACGCGTGTCGGAGTCGACGAGCTCGGCGGCCTCAGCGTCGTCCATGGTGCCCTTGGAGGCCGTGATGAGCACGTCGACCGCAGCACCGGCGCGCATCTGCTCGACGAGGTCGCCAGACGCCTTAAACTGCGTGTCGGCAAAGGTGGTGCCGGTCTGCTCGGTGTAGAGCTCCTGAACCTCGGGCAGGGCCTTCTCGAGCGAGTTGGCGGCAAAGACCTGCAGCTCGACAGCTTTCTTCTTAGAGGAAGACTTGGCGGAGCCGGTATCGGAACCAGCGAGCTCGGACGTCTTGTTGCCCGAGCAGCCAGCAAGGCCAAGGCCGGCGGCAGCGGCAGCAGAAAGCGAGACAAAACCGCGGCGAGAAACCATATCGAACATATTCAACCCTTTCGGACCTTGTGCCCGGGTACCCCACCGCGGGCTTTAATCTGCAATCAGATTATACTTCTGCGAGAATAATGATAGTGAGAAATTATTCTCGTCAGAGAATATAGTTTCAAGTTACCGTGCACCTCGGCGTCGCTTCGGCGGAAAACAAAAGCGGAGCAGCCGTTCAGGTCGCCCCGCCGCAGGTAAACCACCTAGTTGGTATGTCCGCCGCCCGCTGTCATCTGAGCCGCATGCTCCAGCTGGTCCGCTATGGCCTCCCAGCTTTCGCGGGCGGCCTTCGTAGAACCGGGAAAGTTTACGACAAGTGTATGACCTCGTTGCATGCAAATAGCACGCGAGAGCATTGCGCGGCGCGTCTTGGTCATCGAGTACGCGCGAATCGCCTCGGCAATACCCGGCACATCACGGTCGCAGACGGCACGCGTCGCCTCGGGCGTCACGTCGCGCATCGAAAGCCCCGTGCCGCCGCAGGTGAGCACGACATTGGCGTGGCACTCATCGGCGGCTTCCGCAATGGCATCACCAATCTCGCTGACGTCGTCGCGCACGACCACATGCGAGGCGACCGCCCAGCCCTGCGCCTCGATAAGCTCCTCGAGCGCGGCACCCGCCTCGTCCTGCGCAAGATCGCGCGTGTCCGAACACGTCACAATCGAAATCTTCAGCTCCATAGTCTTCCTCCTACAGCACCGTTCCCTCGGGCAGGTCGACACGCACGACATCCACGACGTCGCCCGCCTTGAGCTCGCACGGTCCTTCGTCAATACGCAGCAGGCAATTGGCCCGCTGCATCGTGCCGAGCAGCGCCGAATTCTGCGTATTGGCCTCGGTCACCAACAGCTCACCGGTCTCGGGGTCGCGCAAAACCGTGGCGCGATCGAAGAAGCGGCGATGCTGTCGCTTTTTCACGCCGTGTGTGAGCGTCGCCTGCTGCACGGGACGCGCAACCTCGGCAAAACCGCGCATCTTGCGAATCGCCGGACGGGCAAGCATCTCAAAGCCCACATACGCCGCGGCCGGATTGCCCGAAAGCCCCAGGTAGGGCTTACCCCCGAGCAAGCCAAACGTGATGGCCTTACCCGGACGCATCGAGATGCGGTCAAACAGTACCTCGCCCTCGCGCCGGACGAGCGCCGTCACGAAATCGTAATCGCCCGCCGAGGCGCCACCGCTCGTAATGACAAAGTCGCACTCCTGCACGGCACGATGCACGAGCTCGGCGATCGCTTGCTCATCATCGGGCGCAATGCCGTAGAACACGGGCTCGGCGCCGGCATCGAGTGCTTCGGCCATCAACGCCGACGAGTTGGAATCGCGAATCTGCCCGCGCGCCGGCAGCTCACCCGGCGCAACCAGCTCCGTGCCCAGCGAGATAATGCCCACGCGCGGAGCGGCATGCACCTTCACGTTCGCATACCCTGCGCTCGCCAGCAGGCCGGCGCCCGCCGGAGCCACAACCTCACCGGCGTGCATCACGACGTCGCCGGCATGGGCTTCCTCAGCAGCCGAGCGAACGTTCTCCCCTACCTTGGCAGGCGCCGAGAAGCGAACGTGCGAGCCCTCGTTGCCGTCACCGTCGAGCACATTAACGATCTCGTACTTCACCACGGCATCGGCACCTTCGGGGACCGGCGCGCCCGTCATGATGCGGACCGTCTCGCCCGCGCCGATTGCGCCCTCAAACACATGGCCCGCGGCCTCGTGTCCGATAACGTCGAGCGTCACCGGCGCCTCGCCAGATGCCTGCGCCAAGTCCGCCGAGCGCACGGCATATCCGTCCATAGCGCTGTTGGCAAACGGCGAGATGTCGATATCGGCCACCGCGTCCTCGGCCAAGGGAAAACCAGCCGCCTGCCACACGGGAATCTCGATGAGATCCGTCGGAGCAACGTGCGACAAAACAATCGATTGCGCATCCTCCAGCGGTATGAGTTTCTCTGCCATATGCACCTCTTAATGCCACGGCGCACAACAGGGGCGCCAATTCTTTATGCTTGTCTCAGTATAATCCCCCGACGCACGACCGCGACTCGGCCTGTATCCGCAAATACACCTGTCGGTTGCAGGCCACGAAACAGAATGGAAACCAACCCACCGGCTCGTCGCGTTTACCGCGTTTTATAATGCTTGCGTTGCAACCTAAAAGAGGAACGTATGGCTCATAACAACAAACCCGAAAGCGCAAACGAAGCGCAGGATCATCCCCAGCCGCTCGACGACGGCGGCTTTTTCTCCCTGAACGACGTCATCATGGCAGGCAGGCATCAGTTCACCCGCTCCGAGCATCTCTTGGCTGCCGACACGCGCCGCAACGTCCGCAACCTACTCGCGAGCGCCAAGTTGCTCGTACTCGTCGTCATTGTCTCGCTCGCCATGGGCGTTGCCGCTTGGGCGTTTTTGGCCTCGTTGAATATCGCGACCGACTATCGCGAGCACCATGCGTGGATTTACGCGCTGCTTCCCGTTGTGGGCATGGCCACCGCATGGGTGTACAAAAACCACGGTCTTGCCGCCAAACGCGGTAACAACCTGGTCATCGACTCCGCTCTGGGCACACGCCTCATCCATATGCGCATGGCCGTCCTCACCTTCGTCTGCTCCACGCTCACGCACCTAACGGGCGGATCGGCCGGTCGCGAGGGAGCTGCGGTGCAGATTGGCGGCACCATCGCCAGCAACATCTCGAGCCTCGCCCACCTCAAAAAGCATGACCACCACGACCTCATGCTCGCCGGCATCTCGTCGGCTTTTGGCGCCGTATTCGGTTCGCCCCTTGCCGGAGCTTTCTTTGGCATGGAGATGTGCTTTATCGGCAAGATCGACTACACCGCGGGCATCTACTGCCTGGTCGCCTCGTTTACCGGCTACTTTACATCGCTTGCCTTGGGAACCGAGTACGAAGCGAATGTCATCGCCAGCGTTCCCGCCATGACGCCCAAGACAGTCGTCATCGTTGTTATCAGCGCCATCATCTTCGGTCTGGCGGCACGCCTCTTTGCCTGGTCGGTTCGAACCGTCAAGAGCCTGTACGGTCGCTTTATCACCAATTACCTCGTTCGCGCACTTATAGGCGCACTCGTGGTTTTGGCCGCCTATGCCCTCCTCGACGCTTGGGACTACGCCGGCCTTTCCACGTGGCTTTCCGGCGCTGGATTTGCCGGCAACACCACCCTGGCGGACGCAGCCATCAAGTTGGTCGTCACAGCGCTCACCCTGGGCGCCGGCTTCCAAGGCGGCGAGGTCACGCCCCTGTTTGGTATCGGTGCGGCGCTCGGCGGTTGGATAGGTTGCCTCGTCGGAATCGATCCCAGCTTTCTGGCAGCGCTGGGCATGCTCGGCGTGTTCTGCGCCGGCCTTAACGTGCCCATCACCACCTGTATGATGGCCATCGACCTGTTCCACGGCACGGCAGCCGGGTTCTTTGTCATCGTGGCCTTTATCAGCTACCTAACCGCCGGACACCGCGGCGTGTACCCCGCCCAGCGCATCATCTCGCCCAAGCGCCGTTCGCTTATTGTGGATGAGGGCGGTACGGTAGCGGATGCTATCGAGCGCCACAACGACCTGATAGAGTAGACGTTAGTATTCGCCGTGCAGCCACAATCGGGGGCAATTCGACCTGAGCGCGACCGCACCGTCACGTCATACGCCGGGAGTCGTTCCATGCACGCAACTGATTTTGGTCGCACGCTCATCATCGCCAACCCAGCCGCCCAGTCGGGTGCGGCGCGCGAAGTTGCCGAGCGCCTGCAGCGCTTTTTGGACATGACCGCGAGCGCATCCCAGTTTGACCTGGTGCTGACCGAGCGTATGGGACACGCCAAGGAGCTGGCCGCGCAGGCCCAGGGCTATCGCACCGTTATCGCCCTTGGCGGCGACGGCGTGATTCACGAGGTCGTCAACGGGCTTATGACACAGGATGAGGCGGTCCGGCCCGCTCTTGCCGTCCTGCCCGTGGGCTCAGGCAATGATTTTGCCCAAACACTCGGCATCGACGATTTCTCCAGCAAAGATTTTGGCGCGCTGCTCACCTGCGAGCTGCAGCACCAGGATATCGGGCGCATTCGCTCGTGGAGCCCTGCGAGCGGCAGCGGCGAGGCTGCCGTTGAGTACTACGACCAGACGCTTTCGGTCGGCATCGATGCCGCCATCGGCCTTGGCACCACCGAGCTGCGCAAAAAGACGGGCTTGACGGGCGCTCCGCTCTACACCCTCTCGGGACTTGAGCAGTTTGGCCTGCGCTATCGCAACTACCCCATGACGGTGAGCTTTGACGGCGCGCCCGCCGAGCGCGTGAGGGCGATCATCATGGCGATTCAGCTGGGCCCCACCTATGGCTCGGGCTATCGCATCTGTCCCGATGCCGACCCCCGCGACGGCATGCTCGACGTCTGCTACGCCTGCGGCCCCGTCCCTCGTGCGGTTGCCCTGCCTATGTTTCTTTCGGCCAAGGACGGCCACCATACCAAGCTGCCGCCGGTTCGCATGCGTCGTTGCCGTCATGCCGAGCTCACGTTCGAGGAGCCCGACTACCCCATCCAAGCCGACGGCGAGCCCATCGTCGCCTCGCGCATCGAGGTGGACATCCTTCCCGCCGCCCTCGAGGTCTGGCACCCAACCCGCTAGCCCCACCTAAGTTGCGGTGAAATAGGGACTGTTTATGCAGCTGAAGCCGCAAAACAGTCCCTATTTCACCGCAACTTATGAGGAGATCATTCGTCGCTGCCCGGTTTGCGACGGTTGGCCTTTTTAATGGCGTTGAAGTGCTTGTCGATGAGCCTGCGCTGGCGCGATCGCTGAGGCACCTTGGTCTTTACGCGTCGGCGCGGTGGACGCCCGCGACGCTCAAGCTCTGCCCTCAGCTTACGCAGACAGCAGCTACGATTCTGAAACTGGCTACGGCTCTCGCGCGCCGTCGCGACAATCCCCGTGGGCCCATGTTTCATGCGCACCGCTGAATCCGTCGTGTTCACACCCTGGCCGCCCGGGCCCGTCGCGCGAAACACCTGCACCTCGCAATCGCGCGCCAACTCCTCGACCGACATCTCGGCATAGCGCGCATACTCACGCCATCCCATCTTGTTCTCATCCATATCAACACCTCCACTCATACAAAAAAATGTGACAAAGGGACAGTCCCTTTGTCACATCGCATACCAATCGCTTGTGCTGCGCGCCTAGGCGAACGTGATCTCGCCGTTCTCGCAGTCCATTTCGGCGATACGAGCCAGGCTCTCAACGCGGAAGCCACGCTCGCGGAGCTTATCGCCGCCGCCCTGGAAGCCCTTCTCAACGGCGATGCCGATGCCGGCAACCTCGGCGCCCGCAGCCTCGCAAATCTTAATAAGGCCCTCGAGTGCGCAGCCGTTGGCCAAAAAGTCGTCGATAATCAGGACCTTATCGCCCTCGGACAGAAAACGCTTACCTACGATAACCGGGTACTCCTTCTGCTTGGTAAAGGAGTAGATGGTCGTGGCATACTGCTCGCCGTCGAGGTTGATGGACTGAGCCTTCTTGGCAAAGACCACCGGCACGCCGCCAAAATGCTGAGCTGCGATGCAGGCCATGCCAATGCCCGAAGCCTCGATCGTCAGGATCTTGTTGATCTCGACGCCCTCGAACAGACGGGCCCACTCGGCGCCCATGTGGTCGAACAGCTCAACGTCGCACTGGTGGTTGAGGAAGGCATCAACCTTAAGGACGTTACCGGCCTTTACGATGCCGTCATGGCGAATACGATCCTCAAGCTCCTGCATGGCGCAACCCCTTCTCGCGGCAACGATACCGCGCGATTAATAAACGTTGTTCGATAGTCTACCACGGACCGACCCCCGCCCGCCCCACAAGCCACATCGCACCATAAAGCTGCAAGACCAGTAGATAGGCCCGATTCGTGGCAAGCGTGCCACCACACGCTAATGGCGGACGCGTATCCTCACCAAACGCACCATGGCAAGCGCAAAGCCCACTGCCGCTACAGCCATGAGCACGTAGAATACCGAGCGAAAACCAAACAGGAACACATCCGGACGACCCGCAACAATACTTGTCACGGCCTCGCCCATCGCCACGCTCATCTGCCCATAGAGGATATGTGATGCCGCCGTAATGCCCACTGCCATACCCGCATAGCGCGCAAGGCTACCCAGGCCGCCCGCAAAGCCGAGCGCTTCGCGCGGAGCCGAGCCCATATACAGCGAGTTATTGGGGCTTTGGAAAATCGACGTACCGCACGACATAAACGCGACGCAGCACACGATCGCGAGGATGGAAGAGTGCTCGTCGAGCGTGCTTACCGCAAAGAGACCGCACACGTACACGCCCAGGCCAACCGCCGTAGGACCCTCGCAGCCAACACGGTCCGAAACCGTTCCCGAAAGCGGTCCGATAAAAGCATTCACCATCGGCAACGCCAAAAACAGCAGGCCCGAAACGTCAGACCCAAACCCATGCGCGTCCTGAAAATAGAACGGCAGAATAAACTCGGATGCGCCAATGCCAACGAACACGATGAGCATGCAGGCAAGGTTGATGGTGAAGGCCGAATTTGCAAAGCAGCGACGCGCGGCCTCGATCATGGACATGGGACGCTCGCCGGCCTCCGGCTTAACATGCGGCAGCGTGTAGAGCCCCACGATAAACGAGATGACGCCAATGGGCAGGTTGATGAGGAAGATGCTCTCCCAGGGAAAGCTTGCCACTAGCATGCCACCCAGCACGGGGCCACACATCATGCCGAGGGCCACGAAGGTCGCGAGAATACCCATGGCACGACCGCGCTCGCGCGCCGGAAACGATTCGGTGATGATACCCATGTTGTTGGCCATGGCCGCCGCACAACCGACGCCCTGAACAATGCGCGCCAGGATAAGAACCTCGAGCGAGGCCGAAAGGCCGCACAGCAACGAGCCGACCGTAAAGACGATAACGCCCAGCTGGAATACGCCCACCTTGCCGCGCACGTCGCCCAGACGGCCAAACGGCAACATAGCCACGCATGTCGCAAGCAGATACACCGAGCTCACCAGCTGAATGCGATCGAGGCCCACGCCCAGCTCCTTTTGCATCACGGGCAGCGCCACGGTGACGACAGTCGAATCCAGGCACGCCATAAACGTCATGATGAGCACGGTGAACAGAATTGCCCATTTGTTCTTGCCATGGGTGTCGCCCTCTAGGGCAAGGTGCTCGCGGCGCAGCTGCTCTGCGGTTTTGTCCATATCCATCCTTTCGAGTGGCCCAACGCAAAAAAACGGGGCCCCAATCGCCTGCAAACAGCCGCGATTGGGGTCCCGCCTACGGAATCGGAACGAAAGGTCGCCGAAGCTTTCTGCCAGCATCGGCGCCTTATGCGAACGCTAGCCTAGCACTGCTCGAGTGCCTGCTCAAGGTCGGCAATCAGATCGGCCGTGTCCTCGAGGCCGCACGACAGGCGCACCATGTCGGCGGAGATGCCGCAGGCGATGAGTTCCTCGTCGTTCATCTGGCGATGGGTGGCGTTTGCCGGATGCAAGCAGCAGGTGCGCGCATCGGCCACGTGCGTAGCGATCTGGGCGAGCTTAAGGCTCTTCATAAAGGTCTCAGCCGCCGCGCGACCACCGTTAAAGCCAAAGCTCACGACGCCGCAAGTACCGTTGGGCATGTACTTCTGAGCCATGTCGTAGTACTTGTCACCCTCCAGGCCCGGATAGCTCACGAAGCGCACCTTGGGGTGGCTCTGCAGGAACTTGGCGACCGCCAGGCCGTTCTCGCAATGACGCGGCATGCGCACGTGCAGGCTCTCGAGTGAGCTGTTCAGGAAGAATGCCGCCTGCGGGTTCTGCATGGGGCCGAGGTCGCGCATGAGCTGCGCGGTGGCCTTAGTAATAAAGGCGCCCTCACGACCGAACTTCTCGGCATACGTCACGCCGTGGTAGCTCTCGTCGGGCGTGGTGAGACCCGGGAACTTGTCCGCATGGGCCATCCAGTCAAACTGGCCGTGATCGACGATCACGCCACCCAGGTAAGCCGCATGGCCATCCATGTACTTAGTGGTGGAGTGCGTAACGATGTCAGCGCCCCACTCAAAGGGACGGCACATCACGGGCGTCGGGAAGGTGTTGTCGACCATCAGCGGTACGCCGTGGTCATGCGCGGCCTTGGCAAAGCGCTCAATATCGAGCACGGCGAGGGCGGGATTGGCGATGGTCTCGCCAAAGACGAGCTTGGTGTTGGGCTGGAAGGCTGCCTCGAGCTCCTCATCGGTGCAGTCGGGGGCAACGAACGTGCAGGTCAAGCCCATACGACCCATGGTATGGGCAAGCAGGTTGTACGTACCGCCGTAGATGGCAGAGCTTGCGACCACGTGATCGCCGGCGCCGGCAACGTTAAAGATCGCAAGGAAGTTCGCAGCCATGCCCGAGCTCGTGAGCATCGCTGCGGTGCCGCCCTCCATCTCGCAGATCTTGGCGGCAACCAAATCGCACGTGGGGTTCTGCAGACGGCTGTAGAAATAGCCCGACTCCTCCAGGTCAAACAGCTTGCCCATGTGCTCGGACGTGTCGTACTTCCACGTGGTGGACTGGTAGATGGGCACCTGGCGCGGCTCCGCATCTCCCGGGCGATACCCGCCCTGAACACACGTCGTACCGATGGTCTGCTCGCTCATATCCAACTCCCTTACTTGGGTTTTGTTTTTATTCGGTTCACGATACCGCTACCCTGCACCCCTCTCAACCCATCCCCAAGGTAGGTTATGGGACAAATTGATCCGTGGCATTTATCTCAAGCCTTGGGCATTTGCTCGATAGATAAAAATGAGGCATCCATGAAGCTCTCGATGATTACACGCACCGTCACGGGTACCATAGGCGAGTACACCGTGACCAAGGAGACAACGATGAAGCAAATCGATACGGCCCAGCTCGACATCACCGCCTGTCAGGCTCAGGCTGCCGAATACCACGCCCGTGGCTTTAACTGCGCCCAGGCCGTCGCCTGCACGCTCGCGCCCGCCGTCGGGCTCGACCCCCAGGTCGCCTTTACCCTCACCGAGGGCTTTGGCGCCGGCATGGGCGGCATGACCGAAACCTGCGGCGCCATCTCGGGCGCCGTGGCCATCATGGGCTTTGTAATGAGCGACGGCATGGAAAACCCCAAGACCAAAGGCCAGACCTACAAGCTGTCGCGAGAAATCGCCAAGCGTTTTGGCGAGAAGAACACGACGACCGTCTGCGGCACGCTCAAGGGCATCGGATCGGATAAGGGTCCGCTCCGCAGCTGCCCCGGTTGCATCGACGATGCCATCGAGATCGCCTGTGATGTGCTAAAGCAGCTCGCCGAGTAAACGGCAGCAACAGAAAACGACGGCCGGCGCGCTTGGGATTCATCCAAAAGCACGCCGGCCGTCGCCGTTAGAACTCGGCAAATTCGGGAGCGCCGACCTCGATCTCCTCGCGCCCCGCCATAAGCTCACGCATCTTGGCGCAAAATGGCTCCTGCTCCCCCGCCTTAAACACCAAGTGAAGTGTCACGGCATCCGCGTAATCGGTATCCAAAACCTTGGCACCCGAATCCTGCGCCAAACGAAGCACCTGCTCATACTGCGGATAGGCCACATGCACGTCAACGGGCACAACACTTGTCATCTCGACGATCTGCCCAGCCTCTTGAGCCGCGGCCATCGCCGCCTGCGTCGCCGCGGTATAGGCGCGTACCAAGCCACCGGGCCCCAGCAGTGTGCCGCCAAAATAGCGCGTCACCACGCAGCAAACATTTTTGAGCCCCGCGCCGCGCAGCACCTCGAGCGTCGGCATACCGCTCGTGCGGCTCGGCTCTCCATCATCGCTCTGGCGCTCGCGTCCATCGACCAAAATCCACGCGGGCACATTATGCCGAGCGTCGTAATGACGCTTGCGAACCATCTCGATAAAGGCATTCGCCTCATCCTCGGACTCAATATGGACCAGCTGGGCAATAAACCGGCTCTTGCGGTCCACAAACTCGCCCGAAGCCTCAATATTCGATTGCAGAGTAAAATAGCTGTCCAACAAAGCCCCTCAAACACAAGCAAAGCAACAAACAGCCTCAATAATACGGCAAACACCATATGAATTGTCAGGGTAACAAAAATGCCAAGTGGGCCTGTAAGCCGGGTTCTGTCGTGAACGGTCATTTATCTTGTCTGCACGTTACCGTGCAGCTCCACGCACGCTACCCGAACGCGGACCGGGCCGGCCCATAGCGTTCCTATTCGCGCTTGCTCCGGATGGGGCTTGCCAAGCCGCCGTGTTGCCACGACGCTGGTGGTCTCTTACACCACCGTTTCAGCTTTTCCCTTTACGCCTTGCGGCGCAGGTGGGAGTCTTCTTTTCTGCGGCGCTTTCCGTCGGATCACTCCGCCCGGCCGTTAGCCGGCATCCCGCCCTCTGGAGCCCGGACTTTCCTCACGCGTGCCGCAAGCAGCACATCGCGCGACCGTCTGGCCCACTCAGCAGTGCAAGAGTGTAGCACACCGTTGTCACAGGCAATGGCACAACACAAGCGTTCGACACGATAAACCAAGAACCACGCTATGCAGTACAATGGTATCGTCGATGGGCAACGTCGTCAGTCGAGACGCGACCGCGCTCCGCACCCCTCCGTCTACTCGGTGCGTTCCCGCCTCCTCCCCGAGGCGGGATGTCGGCATTTTTCATGCACCAACAACCCAATAGCCCGTGAACAGCCTAGGCGGCATTGCACACGGGCGGCATCGCGCACCTCAGCAACAAATGCAAAAAGGGACCCGTCCATTGCGGACGGATCCCTTAAAACAAGTGATCGTCAAACCGATTTACTCGGCGTCGGTCTCCTCGTCCTTCTTCTCGGAAGGCAGCGGGGTAACCTCGATCTCGACGCCCAGAGTCTCAGCAGCAGACTTCATGGACAGGGAGATACGACGACGGTCGAGGTCGATCTCCATGACCTTGACCTGAACCTTGTCGCCCACGTGGGTGACCTGAGAAGGCTGATCGACGTGCTTGTTGGCCATCTCGGAGATGTGCACCAGGCCCTCGATGCCCTCGCCCAGGTCGACGAAAGCGCCGAACGGGACAAGCTTGGTCACAGTGCCCTCGACGATAGCGCCGACGGGGTACTTCTTGACCAGTGCGCGCCACGGATCCTCGGTGGTCTGCTTGAGACCCAGGGAGATGCGCTCGCGGTTGAGATCGACGTCGAGAACCTCGACCTCGACCTCCTGGCCGACCTTGACAACCTCGGAAGGATGGTTGACGTGGTTCCAGGAGAGCTCGGAGATGTGGATGAGGCCGTCGATACCGCCGAGGTCGACGAAGGCGCCGAAGTCGACGATGGAGGAAACGGTGCCCTGGAGACGCATGCCAGACTTGAGCTTGGACAGGATCTCGGAGCGCTCGGCCTTACGGGACTCCTCGAGCACGACGCGACGGGAGAGGACGACGTTGTTGCGGTTGCGGTCCATCTCGATGACGCGGGCCTCGATGCGGGTGCCCATGTAGGAGGTGAGGTCCTTGACACGACGGAGGTCGACGAGGGAGGCGGGCAGGAAGCCACGCAGGCCGATGTCGAGGATCAGGCCGCCCTTGACAACCTCGATAACCTCGCCCTCGACGTTCTCGCCGGAGTTGAACTTCTCCTCGATGCGGTTCCAAGCACGCTCGTACTCGGCACGCTTCTTGGACAGGACCAGACGACCGTCCTTGTCCTCCTTCTGGAGAACCAGAGCCTCGATGGGATCACCGAGTGCAACGATGTCTGCAGGGTTAGCGTCCTTGCGGATGGACAGCTCGCGGACCGGGATAACGCCCTCGGACTTGAATCCGATGTCAACGAGCACCTCGTCATGCTCGATCTTAACGACAGTGCCGTTAACGAGATCGCCCTCATCAAAGTCGGTAATCGTACCGTCGATGAGGTTGTTCATCTCCTCCTCATTGACATCGTCAAGAGAGAAAATGGACGAGTTCTGAATCTCACTCAAAGGTGGACCCCTTTCGAACTACGGGGCCCCGATTGCTAGGACCTACAGAAGGGTGCGACAAGCACACAACGTTTAGGAACACTCGGGAGCCGACAGATACTAATGTGACGCTTATGCAATCACGTTCGTATAGGTTACGGGGAAATGAGTTCGATTTCAAGCGTGAACTGCGATTTTTTACTCGTGTGGAGACTTTTTCGTAATCTTATGGACAGCCGCCTCCACAACTTGACGATAAGCAGTTTGCCCATACGCCTTTGAGGTAAAGTATCCGGAGCCAACGATTCTGGAACGATTTTTCGAGAAAGGTGCCCGCGTGCTCAAAGCAGTCGTTTTCGATATGGACGAAACGCTTCTTAGCATCAACCTCAACGCGTTCATCCTTCGCTATTTTAAGGATGTCTCGTCGATGCTCGCGGATATCGGTCGCCGCAGCCACGGTGGCACGATGGCACGCCTCGGCACCATCTTGGTCGACCTCAACGCCAATCGCCGAAGCGGCACGGACAATCGCACCAATCTTGAGTTCTACCAAGAAGAGGTTGAGCGCCGGTGCGGCATTTGTCTCTCGGACCCACTCATCTACGAGGCGTTTACCTACTACGATCGCGAAGTCCTGCCGTACAAGAATGACGATGTCATCAACGCCCACGCCATGCCCGGCGCACACGCCGCGCTTCAGGCCGTACAGGATGCAGGACTGCGTTGCGCGCTCTTTACCAACCCCAGCTTTCCGCAGGGGGCAATCGAGTGCCGCATGGGTTGGGGCGACCTGGCCGACGCCCCCTTTGAGCTCGTCACGCACATGGGAAACACCACCCGCTGCAAGCCCGATGCCACCTACTATCTAGAGCAGCTTCAGGTGATGGGGCTCGAGCCGCACGAGGTCCTCATGGTAGGCAACGACCCCAAGCGCGACTTCCCCAGCCCCGCCTGCGGCATTCAGACTGCCTATGTGGGCCAAGGCAAGCCCAGCCGAGCCACCTGGCGCGGAACCATGGAAGACTTCGCCCGCGACTTTAACGCCGTAGTAGAAGCTTTCTACGAACACCAAGTAGCCGACGAACTGTCATAGGACCCCTCGCTCCAAACAAAATGGCGCCGCAGGTTGAGCACAAGTCAGCGAAAATGCCCCTAAGCGAGCAATGTGCCTTGAAAGAGGAGGGCATAGGCCTTCTGGCCATGCCCGACGATTGAAAGGCAGATTGCCGCTTAGGGGCGTTTGCAGCGTCGACTGGTTACGCGGTTTGGTAAAACCGCGTAACTAGCACACCTGCGTTTTGCCGATCATGATGTTGAGGATCTCGACGTCGGTATCCTTCATGCCCACGCGGCCCACGTAGCCCATGCTGGCGATAGTCTCCTCCACCGTATCCTGGATCAAGCCCTCGCCGGCGCGGAAGCCGCGGCCCTGCATGGCCATATCGTGACCCAGAATCGCAGCGTCAACGGCTGCCGAAATCTTAGCCGCGCAACTCGCCTTGGCGCCATCGCACACGATGCCGCCAACGTTACCGAGCGTGTTCGAGACCGTCGCACCAATCTGCTCGTGCGTGCCACCGCACAGCCAGGTAATCGCAGCACCGGCGCCGCACGCAGCGCAAATAGCGCCACAAAACGCCGAGAGCGCACCAATATAGCTCTTGATATGCACGGCGATCAGATCGGACAGCATCACGGCACGAACCAGGCGTTCATGGTCGCAGCGCAGGTACTCGGCATACTCCATAACAGGCAGCGCGCAAGTAATGCCCTGATTGCCCGAGCCGCACACAATGGCGACCGGCAGCGCGCAGCCGTTCATGCGGGCATCGGACCCGGCGGCTGCACGGGCACGGGCACGGCAGGCGACGTCATCGGCACGTGCGCCCAGCAGTGTGCGGCCCACCTCGGCACCCCAAGCGTGCGCCAGGCCCTCGGCGCTAATCGCACCGTTCAGTTCGATCTGACGCTCAACGGCAGCGCGGGCGTCCTCAATGTCACCGTCCTCGATAAAGTCGACGATTGACTCAATCGACATGGGCGTGTCGGCGCTATCTGCCGCACGCTCAGCCACGACGCGCTCGGCGCAGGCGGCACACTCCCCCGCCGACTTGCCGCACACCGGAATACCGTCGAGCGTATGGCACGTGACATTGGTGTGATGGTCGGTAATCTCGACGACCGCGGTATGGCCCCCGGCTGTAGCAGTCACCTTGATGTAGAGGTTGGGCACACCCTCGACAAGCGACACATCGCAGTAACCGGCATCGGCGAGGAGCTCGGACACGCGAGCACGGTCTTTATCGTCAACGCTCTCGAGCACCTCAAGCGCGCTCTTGGCGTCACCGCCCACGGCGCCCAGCACGGCCGCGGCCTCAATACCGTGCATGCCGCCCGAGTTGGGCACGGTCACGCTCTTAACGTTCTTGATGATATTGCCCGAGCAGGCAACATCCATATGATCGGGTTCGCAACCGAGCGTCTGGCTCGCCAGCGCCGCTGCATAGGCAACGGCAATGGGCTCGGTGCAGCCGAGCGCACAGACAAGCTCGCGGTTCAAAACATCGCAAAACGCGGTATCACGAAGGGAATCGGCAGGCATAGGTATCTCCTACTTGCATAACGGGCTGGGCTCTCAAAAAAGTTAGCTCCTTTATTTGATAACAATGCATCAAAAACCGCAACCATGGTTCCGGCAGACGGCGCTCAAGCGCAAACTGACGACATTCATTCACGAGAAGCCGGTCTTGTTGCATGCTAAAGCGTTTGACCAAAAAACGCCCGGGCGTTTACGCAAAAGTCGCGCTATCATGCAGTCGAACGCGGTAAACACCTTTAGCATTTGCGCCGCACAGACCAGAGAGGAACCATCCATGAAGATCGGTATCGGTAACGACCACGCCGCCGTCGAGCTCAAGAACATCATCTCCGAGCACCTGAAGGAGCGCGGCTACGAGGTCGTGAACTTTGGCACCGACACCTCCGAGAGCTTTGATTACCCCATCGCCGGCTACAAGGTGGGTAAGGCCGTTGCCAACGGCGACGTCGACCTGGGCATCCTGATCTGCGGCACCGGCGTCGGGATTAGCCTGGCTGCCAACAAGGTCGAGGGCGTACGCGCCGTCGTGTGCTCCGAGCCCTTCAGCGCCAAGCTCTCCCGCATGCACAACAATACCAACGTGCTCGCCTTTGGCGCCCGCGTCGTGGGCTCCGAGCTCGCCAAGATGATCGTCGACGAGTGGCTCGACGCCGAGTTTGAGGGCGGCCGTCACGAGCGTCGCGTCAATCTCCTCAACGAAATCGACCAGACCCGTGGACTCAAGGTCGTCGACGAGGCTTAAACTACTCAGTACCACAAGCTAACAGCAGGGCCCGCTCGGAACACATGTCCGAGCGGGTCCCTTCATAGATTTTGGAATAAAAGGGCGCCGCGGATGGAGTTCCGCGGCGCCCAAGCCACACGCTAACAGCTTTAAGGAGCCAAAGCTGGTTTAGCCAAAGAAGCGCTTGATCTCAATCTCGGCGTTCTCCAGGCAGTCGGAGCCGTGGATCACGTTGGCGTTGACATCGACGGCAAAGTCGCCGCGGATGGTACCAGGAGCAGCGTCAAGCGGATTAGTAGCGCCCATGAGGGTGCGCATCTTAGCAACAGCGGAGAGACCGGAAACGACCATCTTGACGACCGGACCGCTCGTCATAAAGTCACAGAGACCGCCAAAGAAGGGCTTATCGGCCAGATGGGCATAGTGCTCCTCGACGGTAGCGCGCTCGAGCGTGGTCATCTCCATGCGCTCGATGACAAGGCCGCTGCGCTCAATGCGAGCAACAATCTCGCCGATTTTGCGATCGCGCACCGCGTCGGGCTTAATCATGATGAAGGTCTTCTCGATAGCCATAAGGTAGCCTTTCAAGTAGGTTCGCGCGTGCCCAAGTCCCATTCCGGCACCCGCCTGGACTGCATCGTAACAGAGTTTTAGCTGCAGTTAAACAAAAAGCAGTTTATTGAAACGTTGCAATTTATTGAAGCGTTCCATATGTGTCACTTCTGTTTCGAAGCTCGATTAGAGTACCATCCGACTGCCCATCAACCGCATCGAGCAGAGCGGACGGTCGGTTGCCGCCCGCGAACGTACCCCCTTCACAACCTGCCCAAAGGTCCTACAGAACTTCTCGACAAGCCCCTCCCCCATAGCAACAAAATACGGACGCCCACATCAGCAGGCGCCCGTAAAACAAAAACGATTTATAAATAAATGGACAATACGGCTTCAGCCAAACCTCTACTTTGCTCCGTGACCCATCTCGACGACCTTGGTCAACGATCCAAACACGCCTTCGTCGGCAACGAGTTGTGCCTCGGCACGCTGCAGCTGCACGGCAACGGCGGCAGGGGCGGTACCGCCCTCGGTCGTGCGCGCGGCGACAATCGACGGGATGTCGAGCGCCTCGGTAATGTCGTGCTCAAAGAGCGGGCTTGCCTCCTGGAACACCTCAAACGGCAGGTCCTCAAGATTGCAGCCGCGCTTCTCACACATCAGGACCAAATGGCCCACCACGGCGTGTGCCTCGCGGAACGGCAGGCCACGCTTGGCCAGGTAATCGGCAACATCGGTAGCGGCAAGGTGCCCCACGCCGCACTCGCGCGCCATGGCGTCCTCGTTGACAGTCCAGGTCGAAATCATACCGGCCATAACGGACAGGCACTGCATGAGCGTATGGGCGGTATCGAGCGCGCCCTCCTTGTCCTCCTGCAAGTCCTTGTTATAAGCGAGCGGCAAGCCCTTCATGGTCACGAGCAACTGCACCAGGTTGCCATAGACTCGGCCGCTCTTGCCGCGGATAAGCTCGGCAAAGTCGGGGTTCTTCTTCTGCGGCATGATGGACGAACCAGTGGAGTAAGAGTCGGAAAGCGTGATAAAGCCAAATTCGGAGCTCGACCACAGCACGATCTCCTCGGAAAGACGAGACAGGTGCATGGCCATGACGGAGCCAGCATAATGCAGATCGAGCAGGAAATCGCGGTCGGAAACCGCATCGAGCGAGTTGGGAATCACGCCCGCAAAGCCAAGCTCGGCAGCCGTCATCTGACGATCGAGTGGATAGCTCGTACCGGCAAGCGCGGCAGCACCCAGCGGGCAGTTGTCGGCGGCATCAAAGGCGGCCTTCAGGCGCGTAAAGTCGCGCGCGAACATCCAGGAATACGCCAGCAGATGATGCGACAGCAGCACGGGCTGAGCGTGCTGCATGTGCGTGTAGCCCGGCAGAATCACCTTGTCGTACTTCTTGGCCGCATCCACCAGCACATGGCGCAGCTCAAGATTGGCCTCCATGAGCTCCTTGGCCAGCGCCTTGACGCCCAGACGTGTGTCGGTCGCCACCTGGTCGTTGCGCGAACGTCCGGTATGCAAGCGCTTACCGGCCTCGCCGATGCGACGCGTCAGCTCGCTCTCGATGGACATATGAATGTCTTCGTCGTTGATGTCGAAGGTGAAGTTGCCGGCATCGATATCCTGTTCGATTCCGGTCAGGCCCTTGGCAATCGCCTGCTCGTCCTCGGCGCTGATAATGCCCTGGGCCGCCAGCATCTTGGCATGCGCCTTAGAGCCGGCGATATCCTGCTTATAGAGATGTTTGTCGACCGGCAACGACGCGCCAAACTCCTGCGTGACCTCGGCCACGCCCGCCTCAAAACGACCGCCCCAAAGAGTCATGGAACCGTCCCCTTTCTCAAATACCAAAACAAGCGCCCAAAGCAATGCGCCATATCGCTAAAGCGATTTTTCAACCGCTAGTTTTACACATTCCCCACCGTGTGCGGAGCCATGTAGCTAATTTGCAAAGAAGTGACGCGCCATGCACTTGGCGCCCAACGTCTCCCTCCGGATGTTGCCCTGCGAACCATCGATCCAGGCCTTCAGGCTCATAGGGACGTCCTCGACCCTTGCAGCATCGAACTCGGGCGCGAGGGCAAGTAAAGCATGCGCGATAGCATTGAACATAATGGATACTCCTCATATATATAGGCGCAGAGCCGCCAAATTGATAGAAGGAGCCCCGCCGGACAACCCCGGCGGGGCTCGGACTCAGCCGCAGACGCGGCATCATATATGCGGGCGGAACGTAGGGGCCACCGATGTTAAGAAGTGTCAGCAAGCATAACGAAAGGTAGGGACCCCATGCGCCCGTTTTGTATCACGCGGATGGGCCGCGCGGATACCAAGGGAAGGAGGCGCTAGGCTTGGGCGGCAGCGGAGCTGGGGCCCTGGACCTTTGCCCACGTCTTGAGCGACAGCGTATCGATCTCGATAAAGCCGGCGCTGGCCTTCTCGTCAAACGTGGTGTCGCGGTCGTAGGTAGCCAGACCGTAGTCGTAGAGGCTGAAGGGGCTCTTGCGGCCGACGACATGGCAGTTGCCCTTAAAGAACTTCAGACGGACAGTGCCGGTCACGAACTTCTGGGTATCGGCCATAAAGGCATCGAGCGCGTTTTTGAGCGGGCTGTACCACTGGCCGTTGTACACGGCGGTGGCCCAATCCTGCTCGAGCTTGATCTTGGTCTTGAGCAGGTCGCCCTCGACGCAGATGTCCTCGAGCGCCTTGTGAGCGGTGATGAGCGTCAGGGCGCCGGGAACCTCGTAGCACTCGCGGCTC
This sequence comes from uncultured Collinsella sp., assembly GCA_902475785.1. GTDB lineage: Bacteria > Actinomycetota > Coriobacteriia > Coriobacteriales > Coriobacteriaceae > Collinsella. The sequence continues at coordinate 30,730 of CABSAN010000003.1, read as the reverse complement.
TTAAGGCCCACCAGGCGATCCTCGACCAGATCGAGACGGCCAAAGCCATTGTCGCCGGAGATCTTGTTGAGGGCGATAACGATCTCGGAGAGCTTCATCTTCTTGCCGTCGACGGCGACGGGCTTGCCGGCCTCAAACTCAATCTCGGTGTAGGTCGGGGTGTCCGGCGTGTCCTCGGGGTTCTTGGTCATAACCCAAGCGTCGTCGAGCGGCTCGTTCCAGGGATCCTCCAGGTGACCGCACTCAATGGCACGACCCCACAGGTTGTCGTCGATGGAGTAGGGGTTGTCGTTGGCACCCTCGGGAACCGGCACGTTGTGGGCGTGGGCATAGGCGACCTCGTCGGGACGGCACTTCAGGTCCCACTCGCGAACCGGGGCGATAACCTTGAGCTCGGGGTCGAGGGCCTTGACGGCGGCCTCAAAACGGACCTGGTCGTTACCTTTGCCAGTGCAGCCGTGGGCGACGTAGGTCGCGCCAAACTCGTGGGCGACCTCAACAAGCTTCTTGGCAAGCAGCGGGCGAGACAGGGCGGAGAGCAGCGGATACTTATTCTCGTACATGGAGTTTGCGGCGATGGCTTTGGTCAGGAACTCATCGGAGAACTCGTCGCGCAGGTCGAGCACCTGGCAATCGAGAACGCCCAGGTCGAGCGCCTTCTGCTTCTTGGCATCCAGTCCGGTCTCTTCCTGGCCCACGTTGCCGCAGACGCAAACGACATCGAGATTCTTCTCGTCCTGGAGCCACTTGACACATACGGATGTATCAAGACCACCGGAATATGCGAGAACGACTTTTTCCTTGCTCATGGCTGTTTCCTTTCGCCCTTGGTAGCTAGTTAGAACATCGGTCAGTTGCAAGTCATTTCAAGGTCATATACCGTGCAATATCAGGTTAAATAGCAAAAATCAGCACATACATGCCCTAGAAACATGCAGCAATGTCGTGCTAAAACCCAACGACCTCAAAATGACTCTGTTGAGGCAATTCGCCCCATGCGGACAGAGACGATTGTTATCGTCGTCGGGAAATTGCGCGCTGGCGTCGGATGGCATTGTCTGCAGTGGTGATGATCTTTACGAACTGCATCTGCCTCTCCTTTCACGTATCGCCGGGCGCAATTCAAATATCGTAAACGGTACCTTTTACTCGGTAAGCGGTTGTTTTTCCGTCTCCGTTTTCGATGGTCGCTATATTACGCTAAAGTGCCCGCAGCACAAGCGACAAATTCAAATTTCTGAAAAGTTTTTTCATTACTTTGTGAAGCGTGGTGCAAATACGCACCATTCCTGCGAAAATACGCTCGACTACGAGTTGATGGTTATAACGTCTGAAACAATCTCGAAACGAAAGGCGCATTTTTATGCAAACTTACGAATCGGACGCCAACATCGGCAACATTAAGATTCTCGCCGTCGATATGGACAAGACGCTGCTGACCGACGAGCGTGTGCTGCCCCAGGGTCTTGATGAGCGCCTGGACAAGCTCGCCGACGCCGGCATCGTATTCTGCCCCGCCAGCGGACGTCCCGCCCCCAAGCTCGAGGAGATGTTCGAGGGCATCAAAAACCGCCTTGCTTTTTGTCCCGACAACGGAGCGTGCGTGATCTATCGCGGCAGCTATATCTATAAGAGCAATATTGACGTGGAGCTGTATCAGCAGGTCTTGAGCCGTGCCTCGGAGGATCCTCGCGCTGTCCCCGTCCTGTGCTGCTTCGACGAGTTCTACGTGCTTGCCCGCGACCATCAATACCACGACGAGATCAGCGTCTACTACAACACAATCAACTACGTCGACAGCTTTGAGGGCATTGATTTCGAGTCCAACAAGATTTCGGTCTTCTTCCCCGGCTACGACGCCGAGCCCGCTTTCCGCGAGACCTATAGCCCCGAGTTCTCGGACAAGCTCTACGTCACCAACGCCGGGCGCGAGTGGATCGACTTTATGAACCTGGGCGTCGACAAGGGCGCCGGCGTCGCGCACCTGTGCGAACACCTGGGCATCGATATCGCCGACGCCGCCGCCGTGGGCGACACCTACAACGACATCCCCATGCTGGAGCGCGTCGGTCACAGCTTTATCGTGGACAATGCCGAGGAGCACATGAACGCGCACGCCAAGTGGCGCATTCCGAGCAACAACGACGGGGGCGTACTGACGCTCATCGACGCCATCTTGGCGGCTCGGTAGCCGTCCCATCGGGCCTGGCCGGGCGGCGCGGGATAACTTTTCGCTCGGTCAGGTCCTGCGCAAGACGAAAGCCACATTAAGTGGCTTTCTTTGCGTGCGGAATCTACGAAAAGTTATCCCGCGCCGCCCGGCCAGGCCCTTGGTTTACTTACCCGCCGCCAAGATGGCGTCTTGAGTGCCTAGATACTTAGCTGAAATGATTTGAGCAGAGGGGAGCTCCTTGTTGGAAGGGGCTCCCCTCTGTTTTGGTTACTGTGGGACAAATTAATCAGTAGTGTTTGTCCCAAATCATAAGTATGTGGGGGCTTGCGTCTTGAGCGAGCTTACCTTACGGAGCGCTTTCCTATTTGGCGTCGGCCCAGGTTATGCCGGTGCTGGCTTCGGCAATGAGGGGGACGCGGAGGTCTACTACGTGTTCCATGACGTCGCAGACCATGGTGGTTAGGCGCTCGACTTCGTCGATGGGGCACTCAAAGTCCAGTTCGTCGTGCACTTGCAGGATCATGTGGGCGGCAAAGCCTTCCTCTTCCAGGCGACGACTTACGCGGGCCATGGCGATCTTGATGATGTCTGCTGCGGTGCCCTGCATGGGATGGTTCATGGACGTGCGCTCGCCAAAGCCGCGGAGTTGCGGGTTTTTGGCCTTGAGCTCCGGAATATGACGACGGCGGCCGTACATGGTCTCGGCGTAGCCCGTCTGCTTGGCGCGTGCCACCACGTTGTCGAGGAACGTACGCACGCCCGGGTAGGCCTCGTAGTAGCGGTCGATCATGTCGCGTGCCTCGGCCATCGAGATATGCAGCGACTGCGACAGGCCGTAGGCCTGCTGGCCATACACGATGCCAAAGTTCACGGCCTTGGCGCGACTGCGCAAGTCGGGCGTTACCTCGGACACCGGCACACCAAACACGCGCGCCGCCGTCTCGGCATGGAAGTCCTCGCCCTCGTTAAAGGCGCGCACCAGGTGCTCGTCACCCGAGAGATGTGCCAGCAGACGCAGCTCGATCTGCGAGTAGTCCACCGCCAAAAAGACGCTTCCCTCGCCTGCCGAAAACGCCGTCTTGACGGTACGACCCAGCTCCGAGCGCGTCGGGATGTTCTGCAGGTTCGGGTCGCTCGAGGACAGACGCCCCGTTGCCGTGATGGTCTGGTTGTACGTAGTGTGTACGCGACCGTCACCACGGCGTAGCGGGCCCAGCGTGTCCAGATAGGTGGACTTGATCTTAGACTTCTCACGCCAGTCCAAGATCAGACGCACGATTTCGTGGTCACGCGCAAGGTCGCTCAGCACCTTGGCGTTGGTCGAATAATAGCCGCGCTTAGTCTTCTTGAGGCCCTTGGTCGGAAGCCCCATCACATCAAAGAGCACGTGCGACAGCTGCATGGGACTGCCAATATTAAAGGTCTCGTCACCCGCCAGGTCGCGAATACTGCGCTCAACCTCGGTAATCTGGGTCGCCAGGCCCTCGGACAGACTGCGCAGGCGATCGGGGTCCACGAGCATGCCCGCGCGCTCCATCTTGGCAAGCACCGGCACGAGCGGCATCTCGATGCCATCGAACACGTTGGCGGCGTTCTCGCGGGCCATGCGGTCGCGCAGCGGTGCGACCAGCGCCAGCGTCAAGGCCGCCGTGCGAGCGGCGGGCGCCGGAGCGTCCTCACCGGCACCCCCTGCACCGCGCGCCGCAGGCAGCGCCATCTGCAGATACGTATCGGCCAGATATGCCTCATCGAACTCGGAGCGATCGGAATCCAGCAGATAGGCAGCGACAACGGTATCGAAGATACGCGTGGAATCGGCAGCGAGCGGATCCATGAGCTCGGGCTCAGAAGAATCGATGGGCGAAAGCTCGTGCAGCAGCGCCTTCGTATCCGGGCTCGCCACGCGGCCCTCCATAAACAGACGCGCGAGCACGCCGGCAATCACGCCGTGGACGAAGTTGAAGCCCTCAACCTCAGCCGCCGCACAGCTGTCGCCCTCCTCGAGCGCGAACAGGCCCTTGGACGTCGCCAGCCACAGCGTGCGCGTCAGTCCAAAGAGCGCGCCCTCTTCCTTGTCGTCGTCCACCACGGCGGCGACCCACTCGCCGGCATCAATCGCGCGGGAGACCTCAGCCGCAACGGCACCAAGCGCGTCAGCATCGCCGGCGGCTGCGCGAACCATAGCAGGTATCTCAAACACACTGGAGGCAGCAGCCCCGCCCTCGCCGCCGATCAGCGCCAAGAAACGGTTCTGCATGGCGGTGATACCAAGCGTACCCAGCGCCGCGGAAACCTCATCGGCAGAAAACGCCGGGAAGGACGTCGCCTCAAAGTCGAGCTCGACGGGCGCATCGGTGCGGATGGTCGCAACCTTGCGGCTCAGTAGTGCGTCATCGATGTGTGCACGCAGGTTCTCGCCCATCTTGCCCTTGACCTCGTCGGCATGCGCGATGACTTCGTCCAGGCTACCGTACTTCGCAATGAGCGCACTCGCCTTTTTGGGACCGATGCCCGGTACACCGGGGATGTTGTCGGACGTATCGCCCTTTAGACCGTAAAAATCGGGCACGAGCGCCGGCGTAATGCCGTGATACAGGTCGTCCACGCTCTCGGGCGTCATGATCGCCACGTCAGACAGGCCCTTGCGGGTCGAGACCACGTTGACGTGCTCGGTCACGAGTTGATACATGTCGCGGTCGCCGGTCACCAGTAGCATGTCGCAGCCGGCCTGCTCGCCCAGGCGCGCCATGGTTCCCAGGATATCGTCGCCTTCCCAGCCCTCGGACTGCAGAATCGGCACGTTGAGCGCGGTGAGCAGCTCCTTAATCATAGGGAACTGCGCATGCAGATCGGGGTCCATGGGCGGGCGTTGCGCCTTATACTGCGGCAGCATCTCCATGCGCACGCGTGGCTTACCCTTGTCAAACGCCACGACCACACCGTCGGGGTTAAAGGCATCAATCATCTTAAGAAACATGTTCAGAAAGCCAAAGATCGCGTTGGTGGGGCGACCGTCCGGCGCGTTCATGGTCGGCGGCACGGCGTGAAAGGCGCGGTGCATGAGCGAGTTGCCGTCGATAACGGCAAAAGTGCGGCGCTTGTCAGACATATTAAATACCTCGCTTTGGGCTGGGCACGGTTTGCTCACTCCAGTTTACACGCTCCCCGCCCCGCGGCCACCTCACATCAAGCTCCCCCGCCACCGTGAGCCCGCGCGTGATACGATGGCTCACGGTACATCAACCAGCACGATCGATCCGAAAGGAGCCTGCGTCATGGAGCGTCCCTGCGCATGGAAAAAGTACACGCCACAGCAAGTCGAGGAGCTCGAGGAGCTTTGCCGCGGCTATAAGCAGTTTTTGAGCGAGAACAAGACCGAGCGCCTGTGCGTCAAGACCGGCATCAAGATGGCCGAGGAGGCGGGATACGTCGACCTGGAGACCGTGATCGCCGAAGGCCGCGAGCTCAAGGCAGGCGACAAGGTGTACGCCGCCAATCACGGCAAGGACCTCATGCTCGTCAACCTGGGCACCGCCCCGCTCGAGCAGGGCTTTAACATCCTGGGCGCCCACGTGGACTCGCCGCGCCTAGACCTTAAGCAGAACCCCGCCTTCGAGGCCGGCGACATGGCCTACCTCGACACGCACTACTATGGCGGCGTCAAGAGCTACCACTGGGTCGCTTCCCCGCTCGCACTCGTAGGCGTCATCTGCAAAAAGGACGGCACCACCGTCGACATCAACATCGGCGACAAGGCAGATGACCCAGTCTTCACCATCTCCGACCTGCTGATCCACCTCTCGAGCGAGCAGATGGCCAAGCCCGCCAAGGACGCCGTCGACGCCGAGATCCTCGACGTGATCGTGGGCGGCCGTCCCGTCAAGTTTGACGAGAACGACAAGGACGCCCCCAAGGAGCCCGTCAAGCAGATGTTCCTGGACATCCTTAAGGAGCAGTATGACGTCGAGGAGGAGGACTTCCTCTCCGCCGAGATCGAGGTCGTGCCCGCCGGTCCCGCCCGCGACATGGGCCTCGACCGCTCCATGATTTTGGGCTATGGCCACGACGACCGCGTCTGCGCTTACCCCTCCATGCTCGCCCAGATCAATGTGGCCAATGTCGAGCGCACGAGCATCACGCTCATCGTCGACAAGGAGGAGATCGGTTCCGTGGGTGCCACCGGCATGACGAGTCGCTTCTTCGAGAACACCGTCGCCGAGATCATGACGCTCGCCGGCGAGGATAGCCCGCTGGCCCTGCGCCGCGCGCTCGCCCGCAGCCGTATGCTCTCCTCTGACGTGTCCGCCGGCTTCGACCCGGGCTATGCCGGCAAGTTCGAGACCAAGAACGCGGCCTTTATGGGTCGCGGCCTGTGCTTTAACAAGTACACGGGCAGCCGCGGCAAGGGCGGTTCCAACGACGCCGATGCCGAGTACGTGGCCCTCGTCCGCGACATCATGGACGAGGCCGGCGTGGACTTCCAGACCTGCGAGCTCGGTCGCGTCAACGCAGGCGGCGGCGGCACCATCGCCTACATCATGGCCAAGTACGGTATGAACGTCATCGACTCCGGCGTTGCCGTCCTGTCCATGCACGCCCTGTGGGAGGTCGCCAACAAGGCCGATATCTACGAGGCCTACCGCGGCTACAAAGCCTTCCTCGAGCGCGCCTAACCAACCCTTCATCAGTTGCGGTGAAATACGGACTAAACTGGCCCATACACGGCCAAAACAGACCGTATTCCACCGCAACTTCTTTTTTGGCAGAGGAGAGTCTATGCTGCAGGTCATCATTTCGCCCGCCAAGCAAATGCGCGCGGCCCAAGATGCTTTTGAAGTCCTGGGCATTCCACCCTTTGTGCGCGAGACAGCTCGCCTCCACCGCGCACTGCTAGATATCGAGCGGAATGAAGGCAGCGGCGGCCTGCAGGCGCTATGGAACGTGAGCGACAGGCTGCTTACAACGTGCCTGGATACGCTTCACGAATTTATGCCTGTCCTGAGCGATGCCGGCCTCGCCGATCCCGATATCGCGCGTCGAATCTCCCCTGCCGTCATGTCCTATCACGGCATTCAATACCAAAGCATGGCGCCCGAGGTCATGGATGCCGCACAGCTCGACTGGCTGCAAAACCATCTCTGGATCCTCTCGGGCCTTTACGGATGCGTGCGCCCCTTTCATGCCGTTGAACCGTATCGGCTGGAGATGGGCGCGAAGCTTGCCGTCGACAATGCCCGAGACCTCTACGCGTTTTGGGGCGACAAGCTCGCACGGGCCATCGCTCCGGCAGGCTCCAACGCTACAATCGTCAATCTCGCCAGCGCGGAATACGCCAAAGCCGTTCTACCCCGCCTCACCACCGAAGCCACGGTCGTCACATGCCTCTTTGGCGAAGGCATCCGCAACGGCAAGCCCATCCAGCGCTCGACCGCCAGCAAAAAGGCGCGCGGCTCCATGGTGCGCTGGATGGCAGAAAACAAGCTCGAGGATGCAAGCGAACTTACCGCGTTCGACGTTGGTTATCGACACTTTCCCGAGCTTTCAAATAAAAATACTTTGGTCTTCCTGAACGAACAGGCCTTGTAGGACCGCTGCTACTTTTGAATGTGCTGCCTAGGCACGGCGTCTATTCCGCCAAGCCGTCGGCTTTGGCAATTTCATTTGTCGAGCCGTCCTGATAGGTAATCTTGACATGCTCCACCTCGGACACCTTGACGCCCGACGGGGGCTCCAGGCGCCATTCCGTCAGCGCGATATCCATCGTCGTGGGCACATCCCCTTTATCTTTGAGCTCGACTGACAGCGTCTTAAGCGACGCATCGAAGGTCACGCGCTCGATCTCTTCACCAGGAATGGAACCACCGCTCAGCTGCAGCTGGACAAATCCATCGCACGGATACCAATAGTCGCCGGGAGCTGCCACCGTGTTACCGCCAGAGACCTTCACCGTCATGATCGGTAGGCTATCATCAGCCTCGAACTCCCAGGCAGCGCCGCCGCGACCGCCAAACGTCCAGATACAAAAGGCAATCACCAGCACGGCAAGCACCGCAAAACCAATCGCGACAAGACCATGGTGCGCGCGGCTCTCCTCGGCCGATACATCCCACTGCGTCTCTCGATATAGATGCTTGTCTTCCATGTTCGCCTCCCCACAGGCACGCTCGCTGGCCCAATCGTACCCATTCAGGCTATACTTGAGCCCATTACATAAACGGGGAGCTTGCAGGACAGGACGGCAGGCTGAGATTGGGCGCGCCCGCCCTGACCCGCAAACCTGATATGGGTAATGCCAACGAAGGGAGCCGTGCCAATGAGCACACAGACCGAGCCCAAGCTCGTCACGCAAATCGACTTCGCCCGCGCCGGGCAGATTACACCGCAGATGAAGGAGGTCGCCGAGCGCGAGCATCGCGACCCCGAGTACATCCGCGAGCGCGTGGCCGACGGCCGCATCGCCATTCCCGCCAACATCGTGCATATCAAAAAGGGTATGCGCGCCTTTGGCGTCGGCGAGGGCCTGTCCACCAAGGTCAACGTGAACTTGGGCATCTCGGGCGATAAGGCCGATGCCGCCGAGGAGTGGAAGAAGGTCAAGATTGCCGAGGACTTTGGCGCCGACGCCATCATGGACCTCTCCAACTCGGGCAAGACGCGCCAGTTCCGCCAGCAGCTCATCGACGAGACGCCGCTCATGGTGGGCACCGTCCCCATGTACGACGCCATCGGCTACATGGAAAAACCGCTGGTCAAGCTTACCAAGGATGACTTGTTCGAGGTCGTGCGCGCGCACGCCGAGGACGGCGTGGACTTTATGACCATCCACTGCGGCATCAACAAGTCGGTCACCAAGACCTTTAAGGAGACCGGCCGCCTGATGAACATCGTGAGCCGCGGCGGCTCGCTGCTGTTTGGCTGGATGGAGGTCACCGGCAACGAAAACCCGTTCTATGAGTTCTACGACGAGTTGCTCGAAATCTGCCACGAGTACGACGTGACGATTTCGCTCGGCGATTCCTGCCGCCCGGGCTGCCTCTACGATTCCAACGACGCCACCGAGACCGCCGAGATGATTGAGCTGGGCAAGCTGTGCAAGCGCGCCTGGGCCGCCGGCGTCCAGGTTATGGTCGAGGGTCCGGGCCACATGGCGCTCGACGAGATCGCCGCCAACATGAAGTTGCAGAAGCGCCTGTGCCACAACGCCCCGTTCTATGTGCTCGGGCCGCTGGTGACCGATATCGGCGTGGGTTACGACCACATCACCGCAGCCATCGGCGGCGCCATCTCCGCGAGCTCCGGCGCCGACTTTCTGTGCTACGTGACGCCGGCCGAGCACCTATGCCTGCCTAACGCCCAGGACGTGCTCGACGGCCTCATGGCCACTAAGATTGCCGCGCACGCCGCCGATATCGCCAAGAAGGTGCCGCACGCCCGAGACATGGACGACAAGATGGGCCAGGCACGCCGCAAGCTCGACTGGAATGCCATGTGGAAGTGCGCTCTCGACCCGGTCACCGGTAAGAAGCGCTACGAGGAATCCCCCGCCGCCACCGAGGGCACCTGCACCATGTGCGGCAAGATGTGTGCCGTCCGCACCGTTAACAAGGTGTTCGAAGGCACGACGATTGATCTTGGCATGGAGGATTAGCTTTTAAAAGGCAGTCCAGTATGCCTGCTGCAACGCCCGTCTATTGTTGACTTGTGAACAATTGCTTACATTTGCGTAAAGATTGCATCGCCCGCCCGGGTTCGGCATACAGCCGGCCCGGGCATCTTTATAATGCGGGGCAAAAGACCCATTTGAATCCGACCGAACAAGGGAGCGAACATGGATCGCAGTAAGGTACCCGCCGTTCTATCCATCGCAGGATCCGATTCCAGCGGTGGCGCCGGCATTCAGGCCGACATCAAGACCATCACGGCGCACCGTCTGTATGCCGAGACGGCCATCGCCGCCATCACAGCGCAAAACACACTGGGCGTCACCGCCGTGCAGGATATCTCGCCAGATATCGTCGCTGCGCAAATTGACGCCGTTTTTGACGATATCCGCCCGAGCGCCGTCAAGATCGGCATGGTTTCGTCCACCGAGATTATCGAAGTTATCGCCGACCGCCTGAACGCATGGAACGCAACCAACGTGGTCGTCGACCCCGTCATGGTCGCCACTTCGGGCGCTCGCCTCATTGCCGAGGACGCCGCTGAGGCGCTCACGCGTCGCCTGTTCCCGCTGGCGACCGTCATCACGCCCAACATTCCCGAGGCCATGGCGCTGCTCGACTACGAGGTCGATTCCGAGCGCACACAGCAAAACGCTGCCATGCTCCTCACCCGCCGCTTTGGCTGCGCGTCCCTCGTTAAAGGCGGGCATTTTGTCAACGAGGCCAACGATGTGCTAGCAGAGCCCGCGCCGCTCGATGACGAGGGCAACCACCTGGGCGATCCACTCACCACGTGGTTCCGCCACAAGCGCATCGAGACCGGCAACACGCATGGCACCGGCTGCACGCTTTCGTCCGCCATCGCCTGCGCATTGGCACAGGGCATGGATCTTGCCGACGCCGTCAACGCCGGCAAGGCTTACCTAACCGGCGCTCTCGCCGCCGGCTTTGACATGGGCAAAGGTTCCGGCCCCGTCAACCACATGTGGCAGTATTAAAGCCCGCAGCCCAAAACCGCCGCAAAGGGGGCAGGCACCTTTGCGGCGGTCCCCACAAACATCTCGATCTGTAACAGTAACTCGGCAAAATCGACCCTAGATGTTACGGATCAAGACAAACGACCGATATCGACCTAAATAATCTCAATCTGTAACATCTAGCCCGTTTTCGGCCTTACAACTGTTACAAATCAAGACAAACAAACGACCCGAGCCACCGCAAAGGTACCTTTGTGGTGCTTTGGAGCTGCGCTACTCACCGAGCATGTCCTGGAGCTTGGCTGCCACGGCGTGGCCCAGGCTCTCGTGGCTTTCGGGCATCATGTGCAGATAATCGATATCGCCCGGCTCGGCAAACTCGGCGGCATTCAAAAAGTCGCAGTCAAACTGCTCGGCCACGTGCGCGTAGTACTCGGCAAAATGCTCCGAGGCCTCGACGGAATGCTTGTCAAAATCGGTCATATATACATCGGCGATCTGCGGCTTGATCTTGATAGGAGCCATCAGCAGAATGCGCGGACAAGGCGCAGCGTCGGTCCACGGAAACGCGCGGACGGTGCGAATCAGCGCCATGGCGCCACGGGCGATATCGGAAGCTGTCACGTTAAAGACCGTCTTACAGTCGTTGGTGCCCAGCATGATCACAATGGCGTCCAGCGGCTTATGGGCCTCGAGCAGCATCGGAAGCGCCCGAATGCCGTTGAGGTTAGTGTCCAGATGGCACATATCGTCGCGCACCGTCGTGCGGCCGTTAAGCCCCTCCTCAATCACATGCCAGCCCTCGCCCAGGTCACGCTGCGCCACACCGCACCAGCGCACATCCTGCGCATAGCGCACCGCGGTGCCATCGCGCATACCAGCCGGATCATAGCCATAGGTATTGCTGTCACCAAAGCACAGAACGTTTTTCATCGTAAGCCCCTCCTTTAGTAAAAAGCCGACGGGAGCAGCCCTCCCGCCGGCTCGACCTATCTGTCGGCCCGTACCGATTACAGGTACTTGCGCCAATCGTCATCGTCCTCATCGTCCTCAGCGGCAGCCTGGGCCTGCTCGGCGGCGCGAGCAGCCGCAGCGCGTGCGGCAACCTGGGCATAGGACTCCTCGTTACGCTCGGGGAAGCTTGCCAGCACGTGCTCGAACTTGGCGAAGTCCTCATCCCAGCGCGTAGAAGGCACGGCAAAGAACACCTGCTTGACCTTAAAGTCGCCCGATGCGAGCTCCTCGCGGAAGAGCTCTGCCACGGCCTCGGCGTCAAAGCCGTTGTTGTCGCAGCCCCAAGCACCCAGTACGAGCTTCTCGCGACCCAGCTCGTCGCAGATGGCAAGCACAAAGCGGATGCGATCGCGCAGAGCGTCAAGCAAGGCATCGTCGCTCACGCGATACTCCTGGCGAGCACGCTTGGCGTTGGGCGCGGCGGCCACGATTACGTCGGCATAGGCGTGCACATGGTTGCGGTCGAAGCGCACGGCGGGCACCACCAGCGCACGATTGCGGTACAGCTCGCAGTTGATGTTGCGGCGACGGTTCTCGCCGTACCACTTGCGCTGCTTGTCGAGCACGTTGTACAGGTACGAATCGACGCAGAGCGTCGCCTCCTGGCCCAGGTAGCCCTGGATATAGCCGCCGCCCGGATTGGTAAACGAGGCAAAGGCAAGCACGGCCATGTCGCAAAACTGCGCATAGCCGCGGCCGTTATCGAGGATTGCCTGCGTGGCGGAGGCATCAAGCACAGTGACCTCGGGCAGGGCCGGAGCAGCCTCCTCCGCGGGCGCGGACTCAGCCTCGTCGGCCAACTCGGTGGACTCGAGCGCCACCTCGGGCTCGACCGCGGTCTCCACCTCGGCAGCCTCTACCTCGGCAGCGTCAGCCTCCACAGCCTCGGCAGCCTGCTCCTCAGCAGCCGCCGCCTTCTGGGCCTTGGCCTTCATCGCCGCGACAAAACCGGCAGGCATACCATCGAACTCGCACACGCCGGCAAGCGAACGCTCGATGTCCTTGGCGCAGGCCTCGGACACAGCCGCCACATGGCGCTCGGCGGCCTTGGCACGCGCCTCGCGCTTGGGATTGGGCTGACCCGCTCGGTTAGACCTGCGGTTACGGTTCCTGTTGTCGACATCTGCCATACGTGGCCACCTTTCCTGTCGCTGCCGCTATCGGCTTTTTCCCATCCATGATACCCCGCCACGCACAAAAAAGACGGCCCCGAAGGACCGCCTTTCGTATCGTTTTACCGTGTCCGGCAGGAAGCGTCGCAACGCCGCGCTAGTCGCGACGGCCGAGAATGTTCAGGATGCGCAGGAACACGTTGATAATGTCCACGAACAGGTTGGACGCCATGAGCACGGCGTTGGGCAGCGTGGGCGGCACCGTCGTGGCAACATAGGTGTCGTAGCCAATAAACCCGGCGAACACCACGATCACGATCAGATCGGTGATGGACTGCGAGACGCCCATGAACATCAGCACGATCTCGACCAGAATCGTGGCAAGCAGGATGCCAAAGCCGATGCCATATACGCGTTGGAAAAACTTGGGGAACGTCACGCCCAAGGCGCCAAAGACAAAGGTGATTGCAGCGGTGGCGATAAAAGCGGTGTTGATGGTGGGCAGGTCATAGTTGGCAAGGCCAAACGACGCGGTCAGGCCAAAGGTGCTCGCAAAGATCACGTAACCCACGAGAGACAGGCCCACGGACTGTTTGCTGGCGGCAGCAGACATCATGACGATGCCGACAATAGTCAGGATAAACGAGCCAAAGACCAGTGGCAGGGCGGCACCGCTCATCATCATGCGGGCAAACGCCATGGTGCTCGTAAAGTAAGCACCGGCGCCCATGGCGCAAAAGCCCAAGAAGATGAGGGCAGACATGGCAAGATTGTACGCGCGCGGCGACATCTCCTTGGCGCGACTTGCGCCGGTCTCGATGGGGCCGTTCTGATAGCCCTGGATATCGTTCATACTTCGTCCTTTCAAAAAGCGCACGACAGCGCCGTAGGTGACAAGATTCCTGCCATTGTACCCGAATGCCGCACGTCCTTACCTACGGCGCTCGCCCTCAAGCGTACGATCAAAGGCCCAGACCCACCAACGCATCACGTGCGCCTGCGAGCCGTCCGCCCGCTCGCGCGTCTGGTCCTCCAGATACAACTCGGTCGCGTGCCCGCCAAAACGCACCTTATACGTTGACGTACGGATGCCGTGGACCGTTAAGCCAAACCCGGTTGTCGAGATAATTTCGTCGATCGTAAAACAACGGCCGTCGACCCAGCAGACGGTGACCGGCACGACCTGTCCGCCCGCGAGGATGCGAGCCACGACGTCCACATACTGCTTGTGCACGCGCCGAGTTTTGCCGTCTGTCTGTCGATATTCCATGCCCCCTATTATCGAACGCGTGTTTGCATGTTGTAAAGCGAACAGACTGTGGTTTTGGGGTGTTGGGGCGCGCACGCGTGTCCTCATGGCGTGTTAGCAAAAAGAATACCCGCGGTCAACAGGGCAAATATTCAATTTTAGTGCCAAAAAATTCACTTCTCCCATCAGAACTCGGTAAAGAAACCCGCAGGAGGTGATACGATTTATCATGTTTTTGTAACGTGTCTGCAAACTTCGAGAAAGCCCATATATGGACGTAACGTTCTCAACCTTCCTCGGCCAAATTGTGTCGAACCCAGTCCTTGCCGTCACCGTGATTCTCGCGCTCGGCGCCATCTTCGTCAACGGATGGACCGACGCGCCCAACGCCATCGCGACCTGCGTCACTACGCGTTGCATGCCCGCCCGCGCCGCCATTCTCATGAGCGCCGCATTCAACTTCCTCGGCGTGCTCATCATGACGCACTTTAACGCGAGCGTCGCCAACACCATCTCACATATCGTCGACTTTGGCGGAAACAGCACCATGGCGCTCGCGTGCCTCTGCGCGGCGCTGTTCTCCATCGTCGTCTACGGCGCCACGGCATCGCGTTTTGGCATCCCCACTTCGCAAAGCCACAGCCTTATCGCCGGCCTGACCGGTGCCGCTATCGCCCTCGGCGGCGCGAACAGCGTCAACGTCCACGAGTGGATGAAGGTCATCTACGGCCTGGCGCTCTCCATCGGCCTGGGCTTTGTCATGGGCTGGATCCTGTGCAAACTCGTCTCGATTCTATTTGCCGCCGCCAACAGGCGACGTGCCAACGTCTTCTTTAAATACGCTCAGATCGCGAGCGCTGCGGCCATGAGCTTTATGCACGGCGCGCAGGATGGACAGAAGTTCATCGGCGTGCTCTTTTTAGGCGTGGCCTTCGCCAACGGCCAGACGAGCGTCGGCGATGCCGGCATCCCCATCTGGATCATGCTGCTGTGCTCGGCCACCATGGGTGTCGGCACCAGCGTGGGCGGCGAGCGCATTATCAAGTCCGTCGGCCAGAGCATGGTCAAGCTCGAGAAATATCAGGGCTTCTCCGCCGACCTCGCAGGCGCCGCGAATCTGCTGCTTGCCACCCTTACCGGTATCCCTGTGTCCTCCACCCACATCAAGACCTGCGCCATCATGGGCGTCGGCGCCGTCAAGCGCCTTTCGGCCATCAACTTCGGCGTGGTCAAGGACATGATGTTCACCTGGTTCTTCACCTTCCCTGCCTGCGGACTCATCAGCTTTGTCATGGCCAAGCTGTTCATGATGTTCATCTAGTCAAACCGAGCGTCCATCTGGACCGCAATACTTCGCCCACCCGTCTTCGCCTCGAAAGGACCCACCCATGGCAAAAAAACCCGATTCGTTCTACTTTGACAACTACGTCGCTTGCGCCGATCTTGCCGTACAGGCTGCCGAGCTGCTCACCAAGATTTTTGAGAACTTCGATCCCGCGAAGATTCACGATATGCTCGACAAGATGCACGCGATTGAGCATGCGGCCGACAAGAAACACCATGAGCTTGAAGACGCCCTGCTCACGGCCTTTATCACCCCGCTTGAGCGCGAGGACCTGGACCTGATGAGCTGCTCACTCGACACCGTGCTCGACCGTATCGAGGGCGTCGTGCAGCGCGTCTACTTCACCAACATCCAGAGCATCCATCCCGATGCCATCGTGATCGCCCACAAGGTGACCGACGCCTGCCGCGCCATGAAGGACCTGATGGTCGAGCTGCCCAACTACCGCAAGTCCAAGACCCTGCGCGAACTCGTCATCCAGATCAACACCATCGAGTCCGAGGCTGACGAGCTCTACATCAACGCTATGCGCAACCTGCATGTCAACGGCAAGGATCCGCTCGAGGTCATCGCCTGGCGTGACGTCTACGCATTCCTGGAGTACTGCGCCGACTGCTGCGAGAATGTGGCTGATGTCGTGGATTCGATTGTCATGAAGAACAGTTAATTGGGGGTACGTGTCCCGGCGGCGAAGGGCCGGCCGCGGTTTGCTTTCTCACTCCGGCTGCTTTGCAGAGTCGTTCGAAAGTAAACCGCGGCCGGCCCTTCGCCTTACGTACCACCATTGGGAACTTTGGCTGATACTTTGAAAGCGATGGGGCTTTTGTTGGCAGGGCCTTTGAGCCCGATGGGGAACTTTGGGACCGCCTTAAACGTTTGGCTGGATGGGGCTTTGGGTACCCTTTGTTTTACTTTGGGTTGATACACTGAATTTGGAGGGCTTGGTTGTGAGTTATTTGGATCTGGCTCGGGGTCGGTATTCTTGTCGTGAGTTTGAAGATCGGGCTGTGGAGCAGGCTGTGGTGGATGCCATTGTTGAGGCTGGGCGGATTGCTCCTTCTGCTTGCAATAATCATCCAAGCCGTGTGATGGTGTTGGATACGCCTGAGCTTCTGGAGAAGGCTGCTGCTTGTCAGCCGCGTTTTGCTCGTGATGGGTCTATCTTTGGGGCTCCGCTTATCTTTCTTATCTGCAGCGTTACCGACGATGCTTGGGTGCGCCCTTATGACCAGATGAACTCCAGTGCCATCGACACCTCGATCGTCTGCGATCAGATGATGATGGAGGCGAAGGAGCAGGGCCTGGGTACGTGTTGGGTGTGCCATTTTAAGCCCGAGGTGGCCTGTGAGCAGTTCAACCTGCCCGAGGGCGTCTATCCGTATCATATGCTCGTCTGTGGCTATCCTGCCGATCATATCGCCGACCCCGAGCATCGCGAGGCCCGCACCATTCCCCTCCCCGACTTCCTCCTCAAGTAGATTTTGGAACATGCCTTAAATCTACCTTTGAGCTCTCACCGGTTCGCCGAGTTCTGTGCCCTCAAACGCAGGACTCGGCGTTTTGTTTTGCAGGCTGCATACAGCCACAAAAAAGGGCCCGCAAGCTGCGGGCCCTTTCTAGGCGCTAAATGATAGCTGGATATTAGTCCAAGTCGTCGGCGGCGAAGTTATCGATCGGTGCGAAGGGATCGGCAACGGGGATAACCGGCTCGGCGACGGGCAGCGGCTCGGCAGCAGGAACGGTCACAGCCGGAGAAGCGGCGGAACCGACCGGCGTGGAAGCCATGAGATCGGACGGGAAGGAGTTCTGAGCATCATCCATGAAGTGCTGGATGAGCTTGAGATACTCGGCCTTGAACTCCTCACGGGAAGCCTTAAGACGGTCAATCTCCTCAAGCTCGGCCTGCTTCTCGGTCAGGGCCTGACGGATGACCTCGCGGGCCTTGGCGTCGGCCTCGTTGCGGATACGGTCAGCGTTCTCGTTGGCGTCGTTAACGATACCCTCGGCGGTCTGCTGGGCAGCGATCAGCGCCGCGGAAATCTGGCGCTCCTGAGCGGAGAAGTCGGGTGCAGGAGCGGCCACAGGAGCGGCGGGAACGGCCTGCGCGGCAGCGTCCTGAGCCTGGGCAAGCTGGGCCTGCGTATCGGCAAGCTGCTGCTCGGTAGCAGTCAGACGACCCTTAAGATCGACAATCTTGGCGAGCATGGCGTCGACTTCAGAGGACAGCGTCTCCAGGAAGACGTCGACCTCGGCGGGATCGTAGCCGCGCTTGGCCTCAGAGAAGGTCTGAGCCTGAATGTCAGCAGGGGTAATAGCCATAACAAGTTCTCCTTTATCTTCGCCTTGGCGCCGTGCGCCCGACGTGAGTTACTAAGCCAGTTTTATATGAGTATACCTATAAGAAGTTGCAGAACCAGCTTCTGCACCAACTGCAACGCAATAATCGCAACGACCGGTGAAAAATCGATGCCGCCCATGGGCGGGATAAACCGGCGGAACAAATTGAGCCACGGGCCGCACACACTATCGAGAACAGCGGCGATATCCTGTAGCAATCCGCCCTGTTTCATAGGGATCCACGTCATAAGGCAGTAGACCACGATGAGCGTGGAGTAGAAGTTGAACAGCGTATTGATCAGCTGGACAATGGTGTAGATGTTGATGAGAATCTCCTCGTCTTGCTTTTACTTAAGGTAGCCGTCGGCACGGAGCTTTTTGAGGTCCGAATCCTTGACCTCGCAACCGGCGGGCAGCACCATAAACACGCGATCGCCCACCTCTTTGACTGTGGCACCCAGGCCGCAGGCAAAGCCG
Organism: uncultured Collinsella sp.; assembly: GCA_902475785.1. Taxonomy (GTDB): domain Bacteria; phylum Actinomycetota; class Coriobacteriia; order Coriobacteriales; family Coriobacteriaceae; genus Collinsella. The sequence continues at coordinate 12,385 of CABSAN010000003.1, read as the reverse complement.
TAAGAGAAGTCCAGGACGCGCTTGGCGACCTCGGTACGAACGCCGACAAAAATCAACGCGACAGGCTGCTTGGTACGCACGCGGCGCACGACGGTTTCCACGTCGTCATAGCTCTCGGGGCGCAGGACATAGGCCGGCAGCTGCGGCGTAGCGTTGATGATGTTATTCGCATACGTCGAGGCATCACTCGGTGAGGGAGCGGGTGCGGGGGCAGCAGCGCGGGCACGTGTACTCTCGGCGTAGCTCGACGGCGTGTCGTAGGCACCGGGGCGATAACCGCCCGCAACCGTCTCCTGCGAGCGCGATGGCGGGTTGTAGGTCGTAGCGTGGCGAGAATCGTCGCCGACCAGCTGACCGGAGCGCGTGTACACGGCCACCGACTCGGCCTCGCCGCGGCGTGTCTGACCCAACAGGCCGTTGCTCGGCTCGTCCTGGGTGTAGAAGCCCTCGCCCGAGGCACCGCTGTAACCGTTGTTCTGGTAGCCGTCGTCATAGCCATCATCGTAGCCGTAGTCGTCGTCCTGACCATAACCCTGGTCGTAACCCTGCTGGCCGCCCAGGTGCATCTTATTTTTAATCTCGTCAAGGAAGCCCATGCTTGTGTCCTCTCGCGGTTTAGTGCAGGCACTCCGATAATCAGCGCGCACTTCAGAGCCTTATTTTACTGCAAACTCCGGGCTAAATACTACCCTACCCAGGCGAATGAGCGTAGAGCCTTCCTCAAGGGCAGACTCAAAGTCCTCGCTCATGCCGCAGGAAAGCTCGGTCAGGCTCAGATCGGAGTGCGCAGCCTCAAGCTCATCCCTTAGCTCGCGAAGTCCGGCAAAGGTGCGGCGCGCCACATCTTTGTTCCCCCGTGGCGCCATAGTCATAAGCCCCTGCACACAAATTCCCTCAAGCTCCGCGAGCTCACCTGCGGCGTCACGAACCTCATCGGGCGAAAAGCCGCCCTTGGACTCCTCGCCGCTCACATTGACCTCGATCAGCACACGCTGGGGGCTGGAGAGCTCGCCCGCCTCCATCTTGCGAACCGCACGGCTCGAGATAGCCTGAGCCAAATGAAGCGAACTGACCGAATGAATCAGCTCGGCCGAGCCCAGAACCGCATTGATCTTGTTGGTCTGCAGGTTGCCGATCATATCGAAGCGCACCTCGGGTAGCTCCGGATGCTCCGCAAGTCCCACAAGCTTGCGAACGAGCTCCTGCGGGCGGTTCTCGGCAAAATGGCGATACCCCGCCCGAATAGCGGCAACGGTCTCATCGACGCCAACAGTCTTGGAGACGGCAATCAGGCGCGCGGCATCGTGGGGACGACCCGCGCGATCGAGTGCTGCATAAAAACGCTCCAGAATCTGCTCGCGGCGAGCGCGTATCAAGTCCAAATAGTTATCCATTGCCAATCGCCTCCGCTAACAGCCCAACAAGTAGTCCCATGCTAACGCAAGAGCGCGGCCCCGCATCCGCAAGGCCGCGCTCCCTTAGGTATTTACAATCTTTCGACGAACGGGGCTACCCTACTCCTCGTCGTCCTCGGCATCATCCTCATCCTCAAGATGATCAAACAGGTAGCGAAGACCTTCGCTCACCTCGTCAGCGGGCACCTTGGCAACAAAACGCGCGTCGACGGCGGGCCTTATGATGACACCCTCACCCGAAGGCACGCGCATGCTCTCGAGCTCATCCTCATCCGTACGGGCGATATCGCCGGCGTTCATGCGCTGGCCGGTCAAAAGGAAGGTCAGACGGCAGGCGGCATCGATGGAAATCGAGGCGATACGATCGAGATAGCGCGAGACCATGATGGCACGGCGCAGGTCGTCGTAATTGCTGTTGTCATCCATAAACTCGCCGGCATCCATGCGGTTAAAGGTACGGAAGAACTTCTCGTAGGCGGCGTGCACCGGCTCGTCCTCGACGGCCAGGTTGCAGATGATGGACATGTCGTTGGCAACCAGGGCAGAAAGCGAAGAGCCCAGCACCTGATAGACGGCCTCGGCCTCGGCTTCAACCAAGGTCACAAGCTCCTGAGGCAGCGAGATGTCGGCCTTGACCATATGACTGGCGGCACGGCAGATCTGGCGAACCTTATCGGTCATACGCTGCAGGTTAAAGTCGACATAGATGATTGTCTGCAGCAAGCGGAAGTCGGAGGCGACCGGCGACTGCGTAGCGATCAGGTTGTAGCACACGGCCTCCAAGTTGGCGCAGCGCGCGTCAATCGAAAGCGTGCGCTTCTTGGTCTTGGTGGCGAGCTTGCGATCGTCGGTCACATAGGCCTTCACGGCGTCGTGAAGCGCTAGGTCTACCGCCTCGTAGATGCTCAGCATCTCGTGACGGGCCTCGATGAGCTGACGGGAAAACAGTTTGCGCATGGTTCACTCCAATCAGTTGGGTGCGGTCATGCCGCCCGCACAGTGAATACGCACCGGACCAAGTCCGATCGGCTTGGGACTAGTCGCACCGATCAGCCAAAGCGGCCGGTGATATAGTCTTCCGTCCGCGAATCCACCGGGCTGGTGAAGATCGCGTCGGTTTGACCATATTCGATGAGCGTGGCAGGCTCGCCGGCAACTTCCTGCAAAAAGAATGCGGTAAAGTCGCTAATACGAGCAGCCTGCTGCATTGAATGCGTAACGATGATGATCGTCATCTCGGGCGCCAGCTCGGCCATCAGATCCTCGACCTTAGAGACGGACGTAGGGTCGATGGCGGAGCAGGGCTCGTCCATCAGCAGGACATCGGGCTGCACCGCAAGCACGCGCGCGATGCACAGACGCTGCTGCTGACCGCCCGAGAGCGCCAAACCATCCTTGTTGAGCTGATTGGATACCTCTTTCCAGAGGTTGGCGCGCCTGAGCGATTCTTCCACGATGTCATCGAGGTCGCTTTTGCTAGTCACACCCTGTAGACGAGGGCCAAAGGCGACATTCTCGTAGATGGATTTAGGGAACGGGTTGGGCTGCTGAAAGATCATACCCACGCGACGACGGAGGTCGACCGGGTCAACGCCCTCGGCATAGATATCGTTGCCGTCGAGCGCCATGGTGCCCTCGACGCGCGTACCCTCGATCAGGTCATTCATGCGGTTGATGCAACGCAGAAACGTCGACTTGCCGCAACCCGAAGGGCCAATAAAAGCAGTAATGGCATTCTTAGCGATATTGAGGTCGAGCCCCGTCAGCGCATGAAAGTCACCGTACCAGAAGTTGAAATCCTTGGCCGTGATGGCCGCTTGCTCCAGCGTGGGAGCGGACTGATAGACGGACATGGGACTCCTTAACTAGCGGCGTTTGCGCGACAGATAACGCGCAAACAGGTTGAAGGCCAGAATAATCGCCATCAGCAAAAGCGCGGTGCCGTAGGCTGCGTTCATGTTGATGCCGTCATTGGCAAGCAGATAAAGGTGAACGGTCATGGGGCGACCGGAATCGAGCGGCGAGATAGGCAGATTGATGGCCTGACCCATGGTGTAGAGCACCACGGCGGTCTCGCCGATGGCGCGGCCGATGGCAAGCACGATGCCGGTGGCGATGCGGCCAAAAGCCGAAGGAAGCACGATCTTGGAGACGACCTGCCACTTGGTGGCGCCCAGGCCATATGCGCCCCAACGGATATAGCGTGGAACGGCGCGGATTGCCTCCTCGGTGGTGCGCATGACAATGGGCAGCATCAGAAGCGCGAGTGCCAGGGCGGCCGAAACCATCGAAAGACCCAGGCCCATGGCCTCGACAAACAAGGCATAGCCAAAGAGGCCCATAACAATGGAGGGTACCGAGGCCAAAGCATCGGCAGCATAGCGAATGATGTCGACAACCTTGCCCTGCTTGGCGTACTCGGCCAGATAGACCGCAGCCAAGACGGCAACCGGCGTGCAGATGAGCATGGCGAGCGCCGTCACGTAGATGGTCGAGACGATTGTGGGCCAAATGCCGCCCTCGGCGTTTACGCCCTGCGGCCAGCCGAAGATAAAGTCGAGCGAGATGTGCGGCAGACCGTTGATGACCACGTAGGCGATAATGGCGACCAGTACCAGCGTGGTGATATAGGCCGCGGCGCGAAACACGCCGAGCATAATCTTGTTGGACAGATCCTTGCTGATGCGGCCCTTCTTACCGTGGGAAAGGGCACGCTTGATGCGCTCGCGCGATGAGGTCGCATCGACCGTCGTGTCAACGGAATCGGACATAGCCTACCCCCTCTTCTTCTTGGAAATCAGACGGACGATACCCACCAATGCCGCGGAAATGATAAACAGGACCACGCCCATGCCAAACAGGGCCGAGCGGTGAAGGCCCGAGGAATAGCTCATGTCGAGCGCAATCTGACTCGTGAGCGTCGAGATGGGGCTCGAGATGCCGTCCGGGATGACCGGAGCGTTGCCAACGACCATGAGCACGGCCATGGTCTCGCCGATGGCACGCCCCATGCCCAAGACAATCGCATCGACGATGCCCAACTTGGCTGCAGGCAGCACGACCTTGTAGATGGTCTGCCACTTGGTGGCACCCATGGCATAGGATGCCTCGCGAATACCCATGGGAATGGAATTGAGGGCATCGATGGTGAGCGTGGTGATGGTGGGAACGATCATGATGGCAAGCACGAACCACGCCGTCAGTGCGCCAAAGCCAAGACCGCCGGTCAGCTGCGCGATAAACGGACGAATGATGACCATGCCAAAGAAACCGTAGATGATGGAGGGGATGCCCGCCAGTAGGTCAACGGCGGGGCTGATGAGCCTGCGCACGCGCTTACTGGCGATCTCGACCAGATACACGGCCGTGCCCACACCCAGGGGCACGCCCATGGCGAGCGCACCGACCGTCACCAGACCGGAGCCCGCCAACAGCGACATGATACCGTAGTGACCCTCAGAGGGCGCCCACGTAAAGCTAAAGAAGTCCGCCAGACCGATATCGGTAAAGACGGGCAGCGCCGAGTACGTGGTAAAGACAAAAATCAGGATGACGGTGACGACCGCCAAGAACGCGCAGGCAAAAAAGATCCACTGTAGCGCCTTCTCCTTGAGATAGGTGCTATGCGATACCAACGCCAACTCACGCTTTTTGGGCGCCTGAGCCTCCTGCTCAATCTGGGGGATTTCCTGTGCTTCCACGCTACTCACTCCCCTTTCCGTCGTTGGTGACGGGAATAAAGCCCGCCTCGCGAATCTGCTTGTCCATCTTCTGGGACGTCACATAGTCAATGTAGTCCTGCGCCCGCTGCGAAGGGGTACCTTTCACAAAAAAGTAAAGGTCGCGCGAGATGGGATAGCCGCCACTTGCGACCGTCTTCTCGGATGCCTCGACATGGTTGACCGAAACGGCCTTGACCGAGGTCTGGGCGTTGAGGCTCTCGACAAAACCGAGCGAAATGTAGCCAATAGCGCCACGTGAGCGGGACACGACATCGCGTACCTGGCCCGTACCCGAAAGAACAGCCGAGCGACGATCGAACGGCATGCCGTCCATCACGATGGTACGGAAGGCCTCGCGCGTACCGGACGCCTCGTCGCGATTGATAACCTGAATCTTCAGATCCTCTCCACCGACTTCTTTCCAGTTGGTGATCTTGCCGGCGTATATGTCGCGGAGCTGCTCGGTCGAGAGGTTGTCGACCGGGTTGTCGTCGTTTACGATGACCGCAATCCCGTCGTGCGCGATTACGATCGGGGTCAGGCCAAGGTCTTGTTCATCGGCATTGAGTCCACGAGACGAGCTGGCAATGTCGGCCGTGCCGTTGCTGACGGCCTCGATACCCGCAGAGGACCCAAGACCGGAGACGAGCACGTCGGTGCCGGTCCCTTCCTTAAAGCCCTCGGCCGCGATCTCGGCAATGGGAAGGCAGGTGGTCGAGCCGGCCACGGTAATAGAAGACGTAGAAGATCCCGAGGAGCAGGCGCACAGCGTGAGCGTGAGCACTGCGGCGCTCAGGACCGATCCGATCTTTCTCATAGCATCACGCCGATCGCTGCATGGCGCCCGCAGGTGCCACCCTCGTTGCGGTAGGAATAAAAGCGGTCGTTCTGACGAACGGTGGAAAGTTCGGTGTCCACAATGCCGTTCACATCGACACCGGCATCCACCAGCGTCTCGCGAATGGCGGCGGAAAGATCGAGCATACGGGAATCGGTAGCATCGATGCACGCGAATTCGACGGCAAAGCGATCCATAAGCTCGCGGGACACCTCGTACTCGTCGCCTAGGATATGGGGCCCAATATAGGCAGAGATGTCCTTTGGTGTGCAGCCAGCCGCCTCGCAGAGTGCTTGACAGGCCTTGGCGGAAATGCGCGCAATCGTGCCCTTCCAGCCAGAATGCACCACGGCAAAACCGTTGGGAGCAACCAGCACCACGGGAACGCAATCGGCAAAGCAAAGCATCACGGGCACCTTACGGGCCGTGCAGACGATGGCATCGCAGCCCTCGGCAATCTGCTCGCGAACAACCTCAAGATCGTCGGCGCCGTTCGAGGTCACCGTAACGATATGGTCACCATGTACTTGATTGGGCACGAGCAAATTGTGCTCGCACTCGGCGGCGCCCATGGCTTCGAGCGCTCGACGACGATTTTCCTGAACAGCAAAGGGGTCATCGCCTACATGCGATCCCAGGTTGAGTGAGGAGTACGCATCTTCGGAAACGCCACCGGTGCGCTCGGTAAAGGCAAAGCGGGCATCTGCTATCGCGCCCTCCACCAACGTAACTCCATCATGGTCGACACGCGAAACTCTGTCCGCACGTGCTGCCATACTAAAGCCTCCTAATACAACAAGTACCGCGGCGTCGCCGCACAGTCGTGTTTACACGGCTGTCATACTTCTTAAAAAGGATACCCGCTGCTTTGGAGGCAAACGTAAAGGGAACGTAAAGAGATTGGATACTCGGGTTTACAGAGTCAAAACAAAAGGGGCGCATCCATACGGATGCGCCCCGGTGCAAAATAATGAGATGAACGACTTAGAAGCTGCCACGTTTGAGGAAGTCGGGGAGCTCAAACTGGTCGTTGCCAAAGTTGGGCAGTTCGGTACCACCGACGTTGCGAGTCGGCGCGGCCTGAGCCGGGCTGGCAGCCGGAGCAGTGCGCTGCGGCTCAGCGGAAGCGGCTACCTTGCCCTGAGACTGCTGAGCAGCAAAGAGCTCGTCCTGACGGTTGACGTTAGAGTCGGAGAAGCCCGTGGCGATAACGGTGATGCGTACCTGGTCGCCCAGGGACTCGTCAACAACGGTACCAAAGATGATGTTGGCCTCGGGGTCGACGGCATTGGCGACAACGTCGGCGGCATCGCTGATCTCCTGGATGCCCAGGTCCTTGGAGCCGGCGATGGAAAGCAGGACGCGCGTGGCGCCATCGATGGAGCTCTCGAGCAGCGGACTGGAGATAGCCTGCTGGGCAGCGTCGACGGCACGGGTGTCCCCAGAAGCGGTACCGATACCCATCATGGCGGTACCGGCCTGCTTCATGATGGTCTTAACATCGGCGAAGTCCAGGTTGATAATACCCGGGACGGTGATGAGGTCGGTGATGCCCTGGGTGCCCTGGGAAAGGACGCCATCGGCAATCGCGAACGCCTCGAGCATCGTGGTCTTCTTCTCGGCGATGTCAAGCAGCTTGTCGTTAGGGATAACGATCATGGTGTCGACGCAATCGGAGAGGGTCTTGATGCCCTCCTCGGCACTCTTCTTGCGCTTGCGACCCTCGAAGGTGAAGGGCTTGGTCACGACGGCGACGGTCAGCGCGCCGACCTCGTTCATCGCGATATCGGCAACGATGGGAGCGGCGCCGGTACCGGTACCACCGCCCTCGCCGCAGGTGATGAACACCATGTCGGCACCAGCGAGCGCCTCGGCGATATCGTCGCGGGATTCATCGGCGGCCTTACGACCAACCTCGGGGTTGGCGCCGGCGCCCAAGCCGCGGGTAAGGTCGGTGCCGATGTGCACCTTGATATCGGCATCAGAGATCGCGAGTGCCTGAGCATCGGTGTTGATGGCAACAAACTCGACGCCGCGGATGCCCTCTTCGATCATTCGATTGACCGCGTTGGTACCGCCGCCGCCGACGCCGACCACCTTAATGACGGCAAGGTAGTTGTTGATCTCTGTCTCGTGCATGTCGGTCCTCCGAACAAAGGTTATAGCCATAGCATGGGTCGACCCCTGCGCACATTAACCTTTAGGTTGAAAGTAAATGCAAAGGTAAACCATATTATGTTTGCACATTATGAACGTATCAGTCAAATAATTGACCGTGAAAACCAAACAAACCAGATAAACGGCGTGGTATGGCCCCTCAACAAAGCCATTTAGGATGCTAGGCGGTCGGTGCGTTCCTAAACGTGTAGTTGCCCGGAGAGCGCACATTGATATAGGTTACACCCTCTACCTGCGAAAGTAGCTTGGTCACGATGCGTTCTTTCTTGGCGATATCATCCGAATCGCCCAGCGACACCTCGACGCCATTGTCGAGATTTGCCGAGATAGCTTCAACGGAAGGCGTGGAAATATCCTTCACCTGGCCCAAGAACTCGCTCGAAAAACCGCGTGCGTAATCCAGGCCGGCCTTGACGGCCTTGGAGCTCACCGCCCGACCCGAAACCGGTGCGACATCGGCCGAGACGTCAGTCAACAGCACGGCACCGTAGTGCTTGGCAAGCGCCAGGGCCGCATCGATGCCGGTCAGGGTGTTGGCACCCTCCCCCGATGTGATGACGCTCCCCTGGTCGTCCACCTCGACAGACGTCGACAGCGGAGCGATCCAGGTATCATCGTCTCCGATCGCCCAGGCAAGGTCGTCGGAGCTGATATACGCAATGGCGATAACTTTACGCTCCGTCGGCGTGATGATAAGTGTATGCGGAAACTGGCGCTGGATATCCACGCCCGAGACCCACGGGTTTTGCTTGAGGCCCTCGGTGATCTGATCGGGATCCACGTTAAAGAGCGACGTGTTCTCGTGAAGATTGATGAGTTGCATGGCGTCGTGCTTGGTCACATGCTCGCTACCATTAATCTGAATATCGGTTGCGGCAAACAGGCCAGAGTTGATGACGACGATGGCAATAATGGCAAGTACGGCCACGGCTGCCAGGATGCCGCCCGCGATCTTGCCCTTACCCTTAATGGCAGAAGCGGCGTCGGCCGTCTTGCTTGCCATGGCACCCAGCGATGGCAGAGGATTGATACTCTTTGTTGCCGAAGACGCCTTGGCGGCGGGTACCGATGTCAGTGAACGCGGCTTAGCGCCAGCAAACGTACGACTGGCATGCGGCGCACGAGCTCTCAGCGAAGGCCTGGTCGTCGCCATGGGTCGGGAGGTCTTGGCGCCCATCGCCGGCTTGGGCGTACCCGAAGGACACGGAGCCGGACGACTCGTCTTTTTAGAAGCGGGGCGTCCTCCCAGCTGCGAGCCGACGACCGGGCGCTTGGCAGGACGAACGGGCCCAACAGACTTGGAGGGCATGGCAGGCTTATGTTGAGGCTGGGCAGGCGCGCCGGAACGCCCTCCGGCGCGGCGGAAGGTTGGTTTCGTCGCTCTAGAAGCCGAGGAATTTAACTTCCGGTCTGAGCTCGATGCCATACGCCTCCCTCACCTTTCCGCGCACATGCCTGATAACCGCGGCCACGTCATCGGCCGAGGCGGTTCCGTTATTAACGATAAAATTAGCGTGTACGGGCGAGACTTCCGCACCGCCAACCGAAAAACCCTTTAATCCACAATCCTCAATCAACTTGCCCACACTTGCGTCGGGCGGGTTGCGAAAGACCGATCCGCAGGATGCACGGCCCATGGGCTGCGTGCGCTTGCGGCGCGTCAGGTACCGCTCCATGCGCTCGCGTATGTCGGCCTTGGGCGCGGCCTTGAGCTTAAGCACGCACTCGAGAATGATCTCGTTACGCGGCAGGCTGCATTCGCGATACCCCCAAGCGATCTCGGACCCTGCATAGTGCTTAATACCGGACGCCGGATCAAACGTGACCACGTCCTCGACAAGGGAGCCGATCCACTCGCTCCGCGTGCCTGCGTTCATGGACACGGCGCCGCCGACCGAACCGGGAATACCGACCGCGAACTCAAGGCCCGAAAGCCCACGCGACAAGGCGTCGTTGACCAAACGCGCGAACATCACGCCCGCACCAACGGTCAGCGTGCAACCGTCCTCGGCAACAACCGTGCGCTGGAACTCACGTCCCAGCGAAATAACGGCGCCGCGATAACCGGCATCGGCAACTAACAGGTTGGACCCCTTGCCGATAATCACCCACGGCACCCGCTCGCGGTCAAGCGCCGCCACGGCGCGACGCAGGGCATGATAGCTATGGCACGTCACAAAAAGGTCGGCCTTGCCGCCGATACGATAGCTTGTATGGCGTGCAAGACGTTCGTCCTCGACCACGTCCGTGTCGATCATGCCCGAAAGCGCCATGACGGCGTTAAACAGACCCATAGAGGTTAAGCGTCTTTCTTGGCAGTCAGATACTCGATGAACTCGGGGCCGACGGTCGTAACGTCGCCGGCACCCATGGTGAGCAGCAGGTCGCCCTCGCCCACGAGCTTCTCAAGCTCCTGGTTGAGCTCTAGACGGCTGGAGCAGTACACGACCTCCTTGCCGGGGTGCTTGGCGCGAACGGTATCTGCGAGCATCTTGGAGGTAACGCCCGGAATCGGCATCTCGCCGGCGGAGAACACATCGATCAGCAGCAGCTTATCGGCGTTGGCAAAGGCATCGGCAAAGTCATCGCACAGAGCCTGCAGGCGCGAATAGCGGTGCGGTTGAAACACGACATCGACATGTTTGTAGCCCAGCGAAGAGGCGGCAGCGAGCGTCGCCTTGATCTCGGTGGGATGATGGCCGTAATCGTCAACCACCGTGATACCGTCGATATCGCCCACGTGGGTAAAGCGACGGCGGACGCCCTCAAAACTCGAAAGTGCCCGAGCGGCGGCATCGATATCGAGGCCTAGGACATGCGCGACGGTCAAGACGGCCGTGGCGTTGAGCATGTTGTGACGACCGGGGTTGCTCTTAATCTCGACAGCGTGCTCGGTGCCGTCCTCAAAGCGAACGATAAAGTCGCTCTGGATGCCCTTGACATCCGGATGTACGCAGACGATGTCGTTGTTCTCGGCAAAGCCATAGGAAAGCACATGACGGCCCGTCGACTTGGCGAGCTCGACCAGATGCGGGTCCTCGCCGCAAACGATGACGGTGCCGTCCTCGCCCACCAGCCCCATAAACTTGGCGAAGGTGGCCTCGATTTCCTCGATGCCCGAGTAGTGATCAAGATGGTCGGCCTCGACGTTGGTCACGATGACCACGTTGGGGTTCAGGAACAGGAACGAGCTGTCGGACTCGTCGGCCTCGGCGACAAAGTAGTCACCCGAGCCGTTCTTGCCGTTGGTGTCGTAGCCCTCGACGATGCCGCCGATTAAAAAGCTGGGGTCCAGACCCATGCGATCGAGCATCGTGGCGCACATCGAAGACGTCGTGGTCTTGCCGTGCGTGCCGGCAACGGCGATGGTGGTGTAGCCGTGGCCCAGGGCCGAGAGCATCTTGGCACGGGGCCACACGGGAATACCGAGCTCGCGGGCACGCACGAGCTCGGGGTTGGACTCGGGAATAGCGGTGGAGACCACAACCACGTCGGGCTTGACCTCGTCGATCGTCGCAGCCTCGTGGCCCACGTGGACCTTCACGCCGGCGCGGGTAAGCTGGCGAATATAGCGCGACGTCTTAAGGTCGGAGCCGGTAACGGTATAGCCGCGCTCGTGCAGGACGAGGGCGATGCCGCTCATGCCGGCGCCACCGATACCGATAAAGTGGGCGCTCTTGAACTCGGGCGCGGAGGTTGCAGTCTGGGAATCAGCCATGTGCTCGTGTACTCCTTGCGTAAACACTGCCTGTAACCCGTTAACTGTACCGCACCTACCGCATCCGTGCGAGGGCGACCGGCGATATCCCGTCTAACTAACGCAATCCCTCTACCGCGTCGGCCAAAAGTGCGGCGGCACGGTCCTGGGCCAAGCCACGCGCCGCCTGACGCATGGCATCACGCGCCGCAGCGTCATCGATCAGGTGCAGCAGCTCGTCGACAAAGGCGGGGGCATCGATATCGGCATCGGCGCATAGCACGCCGGCACCGGCATCGACCAGGTAACGCGCATTCGTGGTCTGGTGGTCGGCCGTGGCGTGCGGATACGGCACGAGTACCGAGGGCACGGCAAGCGCGGCGATCTCGGCCACGCTCGAGGCACCGGAACGCGAGAGCACCAGATCGGCCGCAGCCAGCATATCGCCCATGTTTTCGATGTAGGGCTGGACACGATAGCGCTTCGCCTCCTCGGGCGTCAGCGCCAAAGCGCGCTCGGTCTCCTCAAAGCCGTC
>CABSAN010000002.1 GCA_902475785.1 uncultured Collinsella sp. | reverse complement strand
CGCAGACGCTCAAGCAGGAATACCTCGATACATACGAGGGAGGTGAATGACATGAAACTATTTGAACAGCTGAAGTCCAATGCGTCGCGCATGGCTGTCTAAGCCATCCTCGTGGCAACGGCTTTATGCGGAATCGCGGCACCCGTCTATGCGCTCAACGGGGAGAAAGGCGATGTCGAGCCCGCGTACATGGCTTCGACGGTTAAGGACCGGTACAAAGCCTTCTCTGGAGACGCGTTTTACGTAGCAGAGTACGACACGACCTACCGTCAGCTTCGCTACAACAAGGGCTACGACTATCTAGGCGCAGAGGCAATCAGCTATACGTCGGGTTGGTACCGCTCCAACTATGGACACATAACCCAGTTCAAGTGTAACTACCGTGTGTACAACTAAAGCAACCGGCCGGGACGAGGGGTGACGCAAAAGCGTCGCCCCTCGTTTTTAACCATGTCAACTGAACCTAGTTCAGTTTGGTTGATTTCCGATCTCAGCCGAACACATTGAGCGGAAAGGCCGTTCCCGCAGTCAGTCGAACGTCCCCGGGGCCCTTCTCAGGCCCCGGGGACGGCATTTTCCCAGTTGAAGGAACGGTGGAGATGTGTTTCGATGGGTCAGATTCGTGTCGTTCCGAAAAGACCGTGAACCTTTTGTGGGACACGCGGCGCCGTGGTACCATAGCCGAGTTTGTTGTCTTGGTCGGAAACCAAGACGCCTTATGCGCTGATCGGTAACCAGCGCCTGACCAATAAGGAGTCCTACCATGAAGCAGGGTATCCATCCCCAGTATGTCGAGTGCACGGTGACGTGCTCCTGCGGCAACACCTTCAAGACGCACGCTACCGTGTCCGAGATGAAGGTTGAGCTTTGCAACGAGTGCCACCCGTTCTACACCGGCCAGCAGAAGTTCGTCGACACCGGTGGACGCGTCCAGCGCTTCGCCGACAAGTTCGGTGGCGCCGCTGCCGCCCAGCTCAAGAAGGCCGAGGAGGCCAAGGCTGCCAAGGCTGCCAAGGCTGCTGAGGCCGAGGCCGCTCGCAAGGCCGCCGCTGAGGCTAAGGCTGCCGAGAAGGCCAAGCGTGCCGCTAAGTTTGCCGAGGAGGCTGCCAAGCAGGCCGCCGAGGCTCCCGCAGAGGCTCCCGTCGAGGAGGCCGCTGCCGAGGTCGAGACCACCGAGGCTGCTGAGTAAATAGCTCGCCGAGCAAACACTCGCATTCATGGCTAAAGGGCCGCGTATCCATTTGGGTGCGCGGCCCTTTTCTTTTGGTGGTGCAAACCAACCTGTCCCCATTGCACCAGATTGGTGCGAAGGGGACAGGTTGGTTTGCACCAAATGGCAGAGAGGCGGCGTTTTCCCAGATAAAAGCTACCAAAATTAACCAGTCCCTTTTTGGCAGGTTGGTCGTAGTTATTACGTGGCGGTCGAGGTCGACCGCATAGGGTGCGCCCTGTTTGGCTAAAGTACAATTATCTGTGTTTAACTCGCCCAAGGCTGCATGGCATGGGCGATGGCCAAAAAGGAAAACCACATGGGATTCATGTCAAAGCTGCTGTCCTTTGGATCCGATAAGGACCTGAAGCGCTACTACAAGATTGTCGACAAGATCAACGGTCTTGAGCCCCAGTTTGAGAAGATGACCGAGGAAGAGCTCCGCGCCCAGACCGATAAGTTCCGTGAGCGTTACGCCAACGGCGAGTCGCTCGACGACATGCTTCCCGAGGCCTTTGCCACCGTGCGCGAGGCTTCCAAGCGCATCACGGGCATGCGCCACTTTGACGTGCAGCTCATCGGCGCCATGGCGCTTCACGAGGGGCATATCGCCGAGATGAAGACCGGCGAAGGCAAGACCCTGGTCTCCACGCTGGCCGGCTACCTCAACGCTATTGCCGGCAAGGGTGTACACGTCGTTACCGTCAACGATTACCTGGCCAAGCGCGACTCCGAGTGGATGGGCCGCATCTACAAGTACCTGGGAATGACCGTCGGTCTGCTCCAGAACAACATGCCGCTTGAGCTCAAGCGTCCGGCCTACCAGGCAGACGTCACCTACGGCACCAACTCCGAGTTCGGTTTCGATTACCTGCGCGACAACATGGTCACTCGCCCCGAGCAGCGCGTACAGCGCGGCCACCATTACGCCATCGTCGACGAGGTCGACTCCATCCTGATCGATGAGGCCAGAACGCCGCTCATCATCTCGGGCGCCGGCACCAAGTCCGCCAGCACCTATAAGGACTTCGCGCGCGCCGTGCGAGGCCTGGAGCGCGGTGAGGACGTATCGCACGACATGCTCACCGCCACCGAGGACGTCGAGCCCACGGGCGACTACGTCATGGACGAGGCCAAGCACACCATCGCCGCCACCGAGCGCGGCCTTAAGAAGATCGAGCGCCGCCTGGGTATCGATGACATCTATGCCGATCTCTCCGGCCAGCTGGTCAACCACCTGCAGCAGGCGCTGAAGGCCCAGTACATGTTCCACCGCGACAAGCAGTACGTGGTCACTAACGGCGAGGTCAAGATCGTCGACGAGTTCACCGGCCGCATCATGGAAGGCCGCCGCTATTCCGAGGGCTTGCACCAGGCCATCGAGGCCAAAGAGGGCGTGCTCGTGCGCGAGGAGAACCAGACGCTGGCCACCATCACCCTGCAGAACTACTTCCGTCTGTATGACAAGCTCTCCGGCATGACCGGTACGGCGCTTACCGAGGACGCCGAGTTCCGCGAGATCTACAAGCTGCCCGTCGAGGTCATCCCCTCTAACAAGCCCGTTCAGCGTGTTGACCACGAGGATCTGGTGTACCGCACCATCCAGGCCAAGTACAACGCCGTTGCCGACGACGTCGAGCGACGTCACGCCAAGGGCCAGCCGGTCCTGGTGGGCACCGTCTCCATCGAAAGCTCCGAGAAGCTGTCGGCCGCCCTTACCAAGCGCGGCATCGCGCACGAGGTCCTCAACGCTAAGCATCACGAGCGCGAGGCCCATATCGTTGCCCAGGCCGGACGCTACGGCGCCGTGACCATCGCTACTAACATGGCCGGTCGTGGTACCGACATTCTGCTGGGTGGCAACCCCGACGAGCTGGTGCGCGAGCGCCTTGAGTACGAGGGCCTGACCATGGAGGACGTGACGCCCGAGCAACTCGAGCAGTTTAACGCCGAGGCCAAGGAGACCTGCAAGGCCGAGCGCGAGCGCGTGCTTGCCGCCGGCGGCCTGACCGTCATCGGCACCGAGCGCCATGAGTCCCGTCGTATCGACAACCAGTTGCGCGGTCGCTCCGGTCGTCAGGGCGATCCGGGCGAGACCCAGTTCTACCTGTCGCTCGAGGACGACCTCATGCGCCTGTTCGGCGGCGACAAGATGGATCGTGTCTCCAAGATGATGGTCACGGCCGACATGGGCGACGACATGCCCATCCAGCACAAGATCATCTCCAAGGCCGTCGAGAGCGCCCAGCACAAGGTCGAGAGCATCAACTTCTCCATGCGTAAGAGCGTCCTCGAGTACGATGACGTCATGAACAAGCAGCGCCAGGTCATCTACGCCGAGCGTAACAAGATTCTGGATGGCAAGGACCTGACCGACCACATCACCGAGGTCATGCACGACACTGTGTACCGCTGCGTGCAGGAGTTCTGCACCAAGGACAGCCACGATGGCGAGCGCGATCTCGAGGGCCTGCGCAAGTGGGTCGTGGAGCTGACCGGTCATATCGATACGCCCAAGTTCCCCGACGAGGATTACGAGGCCCTGGCTGCCGATGTCCTGGCCTACGTTGAGAAGTGCTACAACATGAAGGCCGAGCGCCTGGGTGAGGACCTCATGCGCGAGCTCAACACCCAGGTCATGTTGCGCGTCATCGATACCCGCTGGATGAACTACCTGCAGGAGATGGACTACCTCAAGACCGGTATCGGACTGCGCGGCTTTGGTCAGCGCGACCCGCTGGTCGAGTACAAGACCGAGGCTTATGGTGCCTTCCAGATGCTCGTCGACACCATGTACGAGGATTACCTGCGCACCGTCCTGCGCATCGAGATCAAGGCCGCCCCGCACGCCGTGGAGCACAAGGAGGACCCCGCGCTCGAGGGTGCGCGCTTCTCCGGCCCCGCCGATGTCGATGGCGACAACGGCAACTCGGTGCTGCGCAAGCAGGCACAGGTTCAGGCTCGTACGGCTGTCCAGGGAGGCCCGGCTGCTGTCAACAACGGCGGCAAGGTGACCACCTACCGCAAGGACGAGAGCGACGATCCGTACGTCAACGTTGGCCGCAACGACCTGTGCCCCTGCGGCAGCGGCAAGAAGTTCAAGTACTGCCACGGCAGGAATCGTTAATGGCCGAGGCTTTAGAGGTAACGCCCGCCGAGCTGGACGCGTTTGCGGACCGGCTCGGCGAGGTCGAGTCGTATCTTCATTTGGACGAGAAGCGCACGCGTGTGACCGAGCTCGAGGCCAAAAGCGTGGCCCCTGGCTTTTGGGATGACGCCGACGCCGCTCGCGCCACCATGGAGGAGATCGCTCGCGCCAAGGAAGATATCGCTGCCGTGGATACCGCGCGCGGCGAGCTATCTGACGCCCGTGCGGCGCTGGAGCTTGCCGAGGAGATGGGCGACGACCCCGATGCCGCCGCATTGCGCGAGGAGGCTGCCGCTACGGCAGAACGCCTGGCCCGCGCTATCGACGAGCTCGAGCTTTCGAGCTGGTTTACCGGTGAGTTCGATCACGGCGACGCGATTGTGACCATCAAGCCCGGACAGGGCGGCCTGGAGGCGCAGGACTGGACCTTCATGCTCTTTAAGATGTACATGAAGTACTGCCAGCATCGCGGCTGGAAGGTCACCATTAACGACTGCCCCGCGGCTGAGGTCATCGGCATCGACCGTGCGACCTTTACCGTCGAGGGAAAGGACGCGTTTGGCATGCTGCGCGCCGAGGCCGGCGTCCACCGTCTGGTGCGCATTAGCCCCACCGACGACAAGAAGCGCCGCCAGACCACGTTTGCCGGCGTCGAGGTCATCCCCGTGCTGCCTGACGATATCGACATCGAGATCAGTCCCGACGATATCCGCGTGGACGTGTATCACGCGAGCGGCCCGGGCGGCCAGGGCGTCAACACCACCGACTCCGCCGTACGCGTTACGCATTTTCCCAGCGGCATCGTTGTCACTTGCCAAAACGAGCGCAGCCAGATTCAGAACAAGGCCGCGTGCATGCAGATTCTCAAGGCCCGTCTGTACGAGATCGAGCTCGAGAAGCGCGCCGAGGCGCTCGACGAGATTCGTGGACCCAAGACCACGATCGGTTTTGGCAACCAGATTCGCAGCTATGTGCTCTACCCGTATCAGATGGTCAAGGACCTGCGTACGGGCGTGGAGACCAGCAACGTTGAGGCCGTTCTTGACGATGGCGATCTGGATCCGTTTGTAATTGGCTATCACCGTTGGGCTACCGGCAACGCCGATGCGGAAGGCTCGGACGCCTAGGCACATGGTTGGCTCCGGGTCGATGCAAACACTTCGCAGGGGTGGTATTTGCTCGGTGAATCGGTAGAATCGAATACAGTAAGAAGTTCAAGGCGCACTCGTTTGGGTGCGCTTTTTTGAGGGAGGCAGCATGGCATATCGTCTGGACATCAAGCGCATTCTTTCGCTGAACTTCTTTCACGATCTGCCCAAGATTATGCTGGGCTGCGCCCTGGCAGCCATCGCGACGGACCTGTTTTTGATCCCCAACGGTCTTGCTGCCGGCGGCGTTACGGGCCTCGCCACGATTATCCAGGCGGTTGGCGCCTCGCATGGCATATCGCTTCCCGTCGGTATTCAAACCATCGTGATGAATGCCTTGCTGCTGCTGGTCGTTATGCGCGAGGGTGGCATGTTCTACGTGGTCCAGACGGCGACGGGCTTTGTGCTGCTGGGCTTCTTCACCGACCTGTTTGCTCCGTTTGTGGCGCCGCTGGCACATGCCGACCTGATGCTGCCCGCCATGTGGGGCGGCATTATCACGGGCATCGGCTATGGCATGGTGCTGCGCGCCGGTGCCAACACGGGCGGCTCCGACACCATCGGCCAGATCATCTCGCGCAACACATCACTGCCGGTTGGCTCGACCGTCATGGCGATCGATGTTGCCGTGTGCGCTCTATCGGCCCCGGTCTTCTCGGTCGAAAACGCGCTGTATGCGGGCCTTTCGATGGTCATTAGCGGCTACGTGATCGATGCTGTGGTCGACGGCGGCAACAGGCGCCGTATGGTACTCATCATCTCGGACAAGTTTCCCGATATCGCGGCCGATATCATGTATGGCCTGGGCCGCGGCTGCACCAAGTTTAAGGCGACCGGTATGTACTCGGGCGCCGAGAAGCCGGTGATCATGGTCATTGTGAGCCGTCGCGAGCTCAATACGCTCAAGACGATCGTGCGCGAGCGCGACCCGCGCGCCATCGTGACCGTGGCCGACGTTACGGAAACTTTCGGTGAGGGCTTCAAGGACATTAACGCGTAGGGCCGACTGCGTTCCATCCAAAAGACGTTCACATTGATAAACCGTTTCATCAGCGGTTCTGCCTGCTCAATTGTTCAAATAATGATAAATACTCTGGTAAAGCTTCCAGTTTCCAGCATAATGAATGACGTACGTGCATCGCGGCTGGGTTGGGACGACCTTCTGTGCCGTGCGCATCTTGTCTAAAGAGGATGAAAGGAAGGCACAATGAGCGACGAAGAGCTCAAAAAGGTTGCCAACGAGGTAAGGAAGGGCATCGTCACCGGTGTGCACGCTGCCAAGTCCGGCCATCCGGGCGGTTCGCTCGGCGCTGCCGACATCATGACCTTTCTGTACTTTGAGGAAATGAACGTCGACCCGGCCGACCCCCGCAAGGCCGACCGCGATCGCTTCGTGCTTTCCAAGGGCCACTGCGCGCCTGGTCTGTACGCCGTGCTCGCCGAGCGCGGATTCTTCCCCAAGGAGGATCTCGAGACGCTGCGCCATATCGGTAGCCACCTGCAGGGTCACCCCAACATGAACGACACCCCGGGCGTCGACATGTCCACCGGCTCGCTGGGTCAGGGCATCTCCGCCGCCGTGGGCATGGCCGTTGCCGCCAAGCACTGGGGCGATACTTACCGCACCTACGCCCTGCTGGGCGACGGCGAGAGCGAGGAGGGCCAGGTCTGGGAGGCCGCCATGTTTGCCGGCAACCAGCAGCTCGATAACCTCTGCGTGATCGTCGACCACAACGGCCTGCAGATCGACGGCCCCGTCGAGGAGGTCAACGACCCCATGCCGCTCGCCGACAAGTTCCGCGCCTTTAAGTTCCACGTGGTGGAGCTCGCCGACGGCAACGACTTCGATCAGATCCGCGCCGCCTTTGCCGAGGCTCGCGCCACCAAGGGTCAGCCGACCGCCATTATCGCCGAGACCATGAAGGGCAAGGGCGTCTCCTTTATGGAGAACCAGGTGGGTTGGCACGGCAAGGCCCCCAACGATGAACAGTTTGAGCAGGCCATGGCAGAGCTCACGGCCGCCGGAGAGGAGCTCTAGGATGGCAGACGTCAAGAAAATCGCCACGCGCGTAAGCTACGGCGAGGCCCTCGTCGAGCTCGCCAACGAGCACGATGACTTTGTGGTCCTCGACGCCGACCTGGCCGCCGCCACGCAGACCGGCAAGTTCAAGGCAGCCTGCCCCGATCGTTTCTTCGATGTGGGCATTGCCGAGAGCAACCTGATGGGTGTTGCCGCCGGTATCGCAACCACCGGTCGCGTTGCCTTTGCGAGCACCTTTGCCATGTTCGCCGCCGGCCGCGCCTTTGAGCAGGTCCGCAACTCCATTGGCTACCCGCACCTTAACGTTAAGATCGGTGCCACGCACGCCGGTATCTCGGTGGGCGAGGACGGCGCCACGCACCAGTGCTGCGAGGATATCGCCCTGATGCGCGTCATCCCCGGCATGACCGTTATCGTTCCCGCCGACGACGTCGAGGCCCGCGCCGTGACGCGCGCCGCCTACGAGTGCGACGGCCCCGTGTACATGCGCTTTGCCCGTCTGGCCTCGCCGGTTATCAACGACCCCGAGACCTACAAGTTCGAGGTGGGCAAGGGTATCGTCATGCGCGAGGGTACCGACGTCACCATCATCGCCTGCGGTCTGATGGTCGGCGAGGCCCTCGAGGCCGCCGAGCAGCTCGCTGCCGAGGGCATCGATGCTGAGGTCATCAACATGCACACCATCAAGCCCATCGACGCCGACCTGATCGTCAAGAGCGCCACCAAGACCGGCCACGTCGTGACCGTCGAGGAGCACTCCGTGATCGGTGGCCTGGGCAGCGCCGTCGCCGATGTCCTGTGCGAGCAGTGCCCGACGCCGCTCAAGAAGATTGGCGTCAACGACACGTTCGGCGAGTCCGGCCCGGGTGCCGAGCTCCTGCACAAGTACGGTCTGGATGCCGCCAACATCGTGGCGACCACCAAGGAGTTCTTGGCCTAAGGCGTTTTGCTTTGGCCTTGACCTGAGAGCCGTTCCCGCATTGGATAATAAATAAGCCGGGGTGCCTTTCGTGTGGGGGCACCCCGGCTTTTTGTTTGGGGGAGGAACGGTTAGAGGAGCTTCACGGTCGGGGCGAGGGCGTTGGCAAAGATGTCGTCTGGCCAGCATACCGCTGCGACATTAGCGTCATTTGCCGCAACCATATCAGCAAGAATGGAGTCGTAGGAGATTGTCCCCAACGATTGGAGGTCGACTATCTCGCGTGCGGCATCATCTGAACACAAGTTAAGACGATATTCAGCTTTTGATAAATGGTCTTGCCCCGCATCAAAGGCCCAACGATAAATTACTAGTTTTACATAGTGGTTTTCGTCGAGCTTGATGTCGCGAATACGGCCGCACTCGATATCTCCCGCGTTTCCATACGGTTCATTTTTCATGGCAAGATATCCAAGCTCTTTATCTGGAAAGGCAGTCGAGTACAGCCCTATCGCATCTCCGTCGACTTCTGCTGTCACCCTACCATCCCAGTACTCGGGCAGGTCGACGCTAAAGGTTTGGGCCTCGATGTGGCGTGCGGCGGCTTTGCGCTGTTCCTCGGCCTTGCGCGCCGCTTCCTCTTCGGCGGCTTTCTTGGCCGCGACGGCGGTGTCGCGGCGGTTCGTTGCGGCGTGTTGCAGCGCGTCGACGTTGGGCGCGTCCTTGCCCTTGTATGCCATGGCGAGTGTCACGGCGTCGTTGATCTCGTCGTCGGTCACGTCAGCGGCATCGATAGGCGTAAAGTCCAAAACCGAATCCTGCTCGGCGAGTTCTGCCAAGTCGATCTTCTCGCCCTTGGCAAAAGCGTCGTCGAGCGTGAGCTTGGCCTTTGTGCAAGGCACCTGGTAGATGGTGCCATCGGCGGCGATGGGGGAGCCTGCCGCCTTGAGCGTGTACTTGCCCTGGATAAGCTTGATGCCCGAGCCGTCGGAAGCGACATATTCGACCTTGTCGATCTTCTTTCCGTCGACCGTCTTGCCCTTTACGCGCACCGGCACACGCGAGGCGCCGTTATCGGTGTCCCAGCCTTCAGCCTTTACACTCACCACGAGCGCATGCTTGGAATGCGCCGACTCATACTGCTCCTGCTCCTGAACATGCTGCTGATACAGGTGATACGCCAGCCCACCGACCCCGCCAACAACGATTACCGCCGCGCAGACGATGGCGATCACGACGCCTTTCTTAGGCTTCTTGCCGGGAGTGGGCGAACCCACAGGTGCCGGCGCAACCGCAGGTTCGGCTACGGGCATAGCCTGTGCCCCATCAGCAAGCGCAGCTCCGCATCCCACGCAAAACCGTGCACCATCAGCAAGCTCAGCACCACAATACGGACAAACCATATCAACCTCCAGCAAGCATAGAACCATCCATCTAACTCAACTGTAAAGCGAAAACCCCAACCCAAGTTGCGCAACAATGAGCCCCAATATAAGTTGCGGTGAAATAGGGACTGATGAGGGCTTTTAACCGCAAAAACAGTCCCTATTTCACCGCAACTTATATTGGGGCCTTATCAAGCAGGACTTCTATTGGGAAAAGGGCTCAGCACGACAAAGTGCAATTCAGCTTGACTCTCCTAACGGTAGCCTCGGCGTAAGCCTCTGGGTGGGGCACGCTTTGAAAACAATCCGCAGCGCGGAACCCGCTTATCTGGAGCTCCGTAGGAGCAAGATAAGTGGGTTCCATGCGCGAGGACGTTTTCAAAGCGTGCCCCACCCAGAGGCTGGTGGGAGCCGCAAAACCGTGCGTCTTATGTGCAGCAAAGGCAATCCTGCTAAAATACAAAGCGCTCATGTAGTTTAAACGCACGACGATAAGGAGCACCAGTGGGTAACCACTTCCGTACCTCCGGTGCGGGCGATGATGCCCCCAAGACGCAGCCGAGCGTCGCGGGCAGTCGTTTCGCCACTCCGGATTCAGAGGATCAGCTGTTTAGCCCGATCCCCGCACAGCCGGCAGATCAGGCACAGCCGGCGGCAGATCCCTTTGCCTACAACCCCAACAACGATGTTGCGCTTTCCGGCACGGCTGGCTTTGAGCCCGTTCAGGCGGTGACCGCCCGCGTGGCTCAGCCTCAGATGAGCGCCGCCACGCCGCAGCCTACTATGGCCGGCATCCCCGACCCCATGGCCCCTGCGGCTCCCGCGCCGCAGCCTGCGCAGTCCGGTCTTTTTGCCGGCATTCCCGACCCCACGCAGCCTGCTGCTCCCGTGGTCGAGCGCGATCAGGCCGCCGAGGTCGCAAGCCTCGACAACGCGCTCAACAACCCCGACTTCACGTCGGTGTTTGCGCCCATCGACCCGCAGGCCAGCCGCAAAAAGATGGCCAAGCAGGCCGGTGTCGAGCCCGTCATCCTTATGGAGCACGTCACCAAGATCTACCCGGCGCAGCCCAACAAGCCCGCACTCGACGACATCAACATCGAGATCTATCCGGGCGAGTTCGTCTTTTTGGTCGGTCACTCCGGCTCGGGTAAGACCACGCTGCTGTCGACGCTCAACCGCGACGTCAAGCCCACAAGCGGTCGCATTTTGGTCGCCGGCCAGGACCTCATGAAGATCAAGAACCGCAAGGTTCCGTTCCTGCGTCGTCAGATTGGCGCCGTGTTCCAGGACTTTAAGCTCCTGCCGCAAAAGACCGCCTACGAAAACGTGGCGTTTGCCCTGCAGTGCATCGGCAAGCCCAAGGGCGTCATTCGCAGCCAGGTGCCCGAGGTGCTGCGTCTGGTCGGTCTGGCCGACCAGATGGACTCGCTGCCCGATCAGCTTTCCGGTGGCGAGCAACAGCGCGTGGCCGTTGCCCGCGCTATGGTCAACCGCCCGCCGCTGCTGATTTGCGACGAGCCCACGGGCAACCTCGACCCGGCGATTTCGCTGGGCATCATGAAGCTGCTCGAGCGCATTAACCGCACCGGTACCACCGTGATCGTCGCTACGCACGACCGCGAGATGGTCGATAGCATGCACCGTCGCGTGATCGCCCTCGAGGGCGGCCACGTAATCCGCGACCAGGAGAGGGGAGGTTACGGCAACTATGGCACCAACTAACGTGGGCTACTCGCTCAAAGAGGCAATCAGCCACTTCTTCCGTAACTGGACCACCTCGCTCGGCGCCGTCATCACGATTTTCCTTTCGCTGTTTATCATCGGCCTGTTCATCATGGGTTCTGCGATGCTGAACTCCGTGATCGGCACCGTCGAGGATCAGGTCGTCATCAACGCCTTTATTAGCGATGACGCCGACCAGGCAGATGTTCAGGCCTTTGAGGCCGAGCTCAAGACGTGGAGCAACGTCAAGTCCGTGACGTACAAGGACAAGGACGACGCGCTGGCCGAGTACACGAGCAAGATGTCGGGTAACGCCGACGCTACCATGAGCGCGCTCGACGGTCAGAACCCGCTGCCGGCTTCGTTTGCCATCGAGATGGACGATCCGTCCATGGTCGAGAGCACGGCCCAGAAGCTCAAGAAGAATGCCGATTTTCAGAAGATCGCGGACGACGGCGACGTCAACGCGAGCGTTCTGTACGGCCAGGAGGAAGTGAGCCGCCTGTTCCAGGTGACGAACTACATCCGTATCGCCGCCGTGGTGCTCGTCGGCCTGCTGACCTTTATCGCGTTCATTTTCATTAACAACACGATTCGCCTGTCCATTACGGCGCGTCGTCGTGAGATTGCGATCATGCGTCTGGTGGGCGCAAGCAACGGCTTTATTCGCGGGCCGTTCATTACCGAGGGCGTGCTGCAGGCCATTTTGGGCTCGCTGCTTTCCATCGGCGTGCTGGAGCTGCTGCGTAACCTGATGGTTCCGCGTCTGCAGGAGAGCATCGGCTGGATGTCGTTTGCGCTGCCGATGCAGTACTACCTGGTGACCTACGCCGCGCTGATTTTGGTCGGCGTCATTATCGGTCTCTTTGGTTCCGCCATCGCCATGCGCCGCTATCTGCGCGTGTAGGCGTGCTTGGAATTCGTTCCTTCAACGGGTCGTCTCTTTTGGGGCGGCCCGTTTTTTGTCCCCTAGGGGTCATTTGGGTAGACTCTTGGAGTGTAAACGGCCATCGATAGTAAGGAGGCGCCATGGGGCGCAATAACAAGCATAAGCGTGGAGCTCGCAATAAGCGCGGGCCGGTACGCAGCGAGCGTCGCCCGAGTCTGACCGGACGCGTGCAGCTCCATGAGCACAGCGCCTACGTTGTAACCGAAAACGGCGACTACAAGGTCATGGGCCGCGGCAAGCGCGAGATTATGGACGGCGATACCGTTGCCGTGAGCATTAAGAACAGCCCGCATGGCGAGCGACGCGCCGTAATCGAGGGCGTCGTCGAGCGTGCAGCCATTAGTGTGGTGGGCACGTACCAGACCGCCGGCCCGCTCGGGGTGATCGAGCCGCTTGATTCTCGCCTTAAGGCCGATTTCTTTATTCTGCCGGAGGACACTTCGGCGGAGCGCTTGGGCGTTCATCCGGGTGATGCGGTCGTCGCACGCATTTTGACGTATCCGACGCGCCTGGAATCGGGCACCGTGACGATCGAGCGCCGTATTGGCGGCGATGATGCGCCCGATTTGGGCGTTCAGTATGTGATGGCGCGCTATGGCTATACCGATACTTATCCCGAGGCCGCGCTAGCCGAGGCCGAGGCGCTTTCGCTCGATGTGGCCTCGGCGCTCAAGGACCCGCTCCGCCGAGACCTGCGCGACCGCTTTGTCATTACGATTGACCCGGTCGACGCGCGCGACTTTGACGACGCCATTTCGCTGGAGCGCACGCCCGAGGGTGGATACAAGCTGGGTGTCCATATTGCCGACGTTTCGCACTATGTTGCCTGGGACGGACATATCGATCTGGAAGCCCGCCATCGCACGACGTCGGTGTATCTTGCCGATCGCGTGCTGCCCATGTTACCCGAGCGCCTGTCGAATGATTTG
The DNA here is from genome assembly GCA_902475785.1 of uncultured Collinsella sp. Classification (GTDB taxonomy): domain Bacteria; phylum Actinomycetota; class Coriobacteriia; order Coriobacteriales; family Coriobacteriaceae; genus Collinsella. The sequence goes on along the minus strand of CABSAN010000002.1, from coordinate 72,116 downwards.
TGCTCGCTGCGTCCCGACGAGGACCGCCTGGCGTTTACCGTCGACATTGAGCTCGACGCGCAGGGTCGCGTGCGCCATTACGATCCCTATCCCAGCGTGATCCGCTCGCGCGTGCGCATGGACTATGACGGCGCCGAGGCGCTGCTGGTACGTGCCGGTGCGGTGGAGTATTCGATGCTGGAGGGTGCCGTCGAGGATGTTGCCGCGGTTGAAGCCTCACGCGAGGAAGCGCTCGAGCGCGGGCTTGCGTGCGAGGAAGCCGCTCGCGGCTATAACGTTGACTTGGGGGATTTCCTCGTAGCTGCCAACGAGCTCGCCGAGCTTCGCCGTCGTATTCGTCGCGCGCGCGGTTCGGTTGACTTTGATACGGCCGAGATCCGTGCGCTGTTGGACGAGGACGGCGTGCCCGTGCAGATCGTGGCCCGTGAGCGCTCGTGCGCCACGTCGCTGATTGAGGAGGCCATGCTGCTGGCCAACGAGTGCGTGGCGGAGTGGCTGGCCGACCGCGATATCGAGGCCTGCTATCGCGTGCACGACGATCCCAGTCCCGACAGCTTGCACGGTGCCGCCGTGGCGCTGGCACAGCTGGGCATCATCGATGACCGTCGCGCGGCAGGCATTGCCCTGGGAAGCCCCGATGAGCTGCAGGCGGCGGTTGATGCCGCGGCCGGTACGGCCAACGCGCCGCTCGTCAACACGTTGCTACTGCGCAGTATGCAGCGCGCACTGTACAAGCCACGCAACGAGGGCCACTTTGCACTTGCCGCGCCGTGCTATTGCCACTTTACGAGTCCCATTCGCCGCTATCCCGACTTGGTGGTGCATCGCGTACTCAAGCTGCAGCTGGCCTACGAGCGGCTGGGCGGCAAGGACGCCTTGGTGCGTACGCCGCGGCTGATCGGTAAAGGTCGCGAGTCCCTGCCGCGCATCCTGCCGCAAATCTGCCGCGCATGCAGCGATGCCGAGCGTGCGGCCGATGCCGCCAGCCATGCGACGCAAAAGATCAAGATCGCCCAGTACTACGAGGACCGCCGGGGTGAGCGCTACGCCGGAACGATCTCTTGGGTCAGCAGCATGGGCCTCTTTGTGCGCCTCGATCTGACGCAGGTTGAGGGTCTGGTTTCGATCAAGAGTCTGGGCAACGAGTGGTTCGAGTTTGACGAGGACGCGCTCACGCTCACGGGCGCCGATACGGGGACTCGCTATGAGCTGGGGCAGCGCGTGATCATCGAGGTCTCGCGCGTCAACACCACGCGCGGGCACTTGGATTTCAGGCTTATTCATTAGCCGGAATTTGGTGATTGATAGAGAATGGGGCGGTCTTTTGGGGCCGCCTTTTTTGTGGCGCATCAATCGTCTTGCCGCTCGCGCGCCTGCGTCTTCCGCCTGCTATAGGGGAGATAAAACCAACCAAAATAAACCTGTTCCTTTTTGGGAGGTTTACGAGAGAGCGGGGATGAGATGACAACGGTGTACGGGTATGCGCGGGTGAGCTCGCGTGATCAAAATCTGAATCGGCAGCTGGATGCGCTGGGTGCCTATGGCGTGGAACCGGCGAATATCTTTGCCGATCATGCGAGCGGCAAGGACTTCGATCGACCGCGGTATCGCGAGCTGCTGTGCGCGTTGGATTCCGGTGATGTGCTGGTGGTACTTTCCATTGATCGGCTGGGCCGTAACTACAGCGAGATCCTCGAGGAATGGCGGTGCATAACCAAAGAGCTCGGCGCCGCCATCGTGGTGCTGGACATGCCATTGCTCGACACGCGAGCCAGAGACTGTGGTGGGTCGGACGTGACGAGTGCGTTGATTGCCGACATTGTTTTGCAGCTGCTGAGCTATGTGGCGCAGGTGGAGCGCGAGAACATTCACCGGCGCCAAGCCGAGGGCATTGCGGCGGCGCGAGCGCGCGGCGTGCGCTTTGGTCGGCCCCGCAAGCCCTGTCCTCCGCAATTCGGGCTGGTGCGCGATACCTACGAGGCGGGTGATATCACGCGGAGTCAGGCGGCAAAGCGGCTAGGCGTGTGCGTGGGGACGTTCGATCGCTGGATGCGCGAGATGGAGTAGGGGCGCCACGGTCCTTTGGCGCCCCGATTCGAACATTTTGGATTTCGCTACGGCGACAACTGCATTTGGGGGTACACTCGCTGCTGCTCAAAAAATGACGGAGGTTAGCCCTTGGCACGTGTGAAGCACATAGTCGGATGGATTTCGGTTGTCCTGCTGGTCGTGACGCTGGCAAGTATTTGGATGCTGACGGAGCAAAACGTGGAGCAGACGTCTTCGCTCAGCGAGTCCACTGCGCGCGCGGTGGAAGGACGGGTCGCGGACGTGCAGCCCGAGACTGCGGGGGAGACCCAGGCGGGAGATGCCGCCGGGGGCGCGGATTCGACGACTGCCGCCGTTCATCCCGACCCGCTTGCGCCCGTTCGTCTGTGGATGGGTGCCAACATTCGTCGCGTTGCGCATACCGTTGAGTTCTTCTTTGTAGGACTGTTTGCTTCGTTGGCGGTGGTGTGCCTGGGCGAATGTCTGCCATGCGCGCGATTCCGGTACGCACTCGCTGCGCTCTTTTGCGCCGTCTGTTCTGTCGGCGACCAAGTGCACAAGATCTTTGTTCCTGGAAGGCATTTCGATGTAGTCGATTTGGGCTTTGACGCCGCTGGCTACATTGCCGCCATGTTGTTGGTGCTGTTGGCCGCCGTGCTGGTTCAGCGCGCGACCTGTCCCATCGGCGCCCATGCGAGGCGCTAACCTCAAGATGGAAAACCGCGACCGCCTGTACGTCGGCGCTGGCTACAATATCGGCATCGGTCGCAGATGGCCATCGATGCGCTGTTTGCCAGACACTTGTCTTTTCTAAGAAGGGAATCCCCATGACCGTACTGTTTGTTGAATATCCCAAGTGCTCGACCTGTAAAAAGGCCAAGGCATGGCTGGACGAGCATGGGGTTGAGTATATCGACCGCGATATCGTTACGGACAATCCCGCGGCCGATGAACTTGCGACCTGGATTGCTCGTTCGGGGCTGCCGATGCGACGCTTCTTTAACTCGTCGGGCATGAAATATCGAGAGCTGGGCCTGAAGGCGCGCCTGGATGCGGGTATGACGGACCAGGAATGCTGCGAGCTGCTAGCGACTGACGGCATGTTGGTTAAGCGCCCGCTGCTGGTGGGCGACGACTTTGCGATCCCCGGCTTTAAGGAAGCGGCTTGGACCGAGGCGTTGCTGTAGCGGCTGCGGAAAGTGCGTCCCGTTTCGAGCGCTGATTCTGGGACATGGTTTCCGGTTGAGGGCTCGACGGGAAAGTGGGGACCAGTTTGAGCTTGAAATCTGGGACGCACTTTCCGCCGGCGGGCCTGCTCCGGTCAGTCCGCAAGCTGCGCCCATTCGTGTGGGTCGTAGATCTTTACGTGCTTGTTGGGCGCGCCGCTCCAGTACTCTTCGTCCATAAAGGGCAGGTATGCCTGAATGCCGGGGCAGATAAACGGAATCCGTTGCCGCTGCAGGCGCTCGCGCTGTCGCCGCTCCAGGTTCGTCTCGGATATGACGGTCGGCATGCCGGACAGCTCGACGAGGCTTGCCTGGATGCGCTTGAGGTCGGGGAGCGCCGCATGCCATGACGTCCGCATGATCAAAAATGAGGCGCGGCGGTAGTTTGCCTGCATCACCGTGATGGCGGGGCGCAGCGTGGGATGGATTTTGTCCCGTTCGGGCCAAAGGTCGACAGTGATCTCGAGGCCCAGGGTCTCCCATAGGTAATCAAGCTCTTCGTCCATGGCGCCTCGATATCTACGCGATCATTGATACTTCGATTGTGTTGCCTGGTGCTATCGTTTTCGCGGTAGAATCTGCCAACGGTTGACGGCTACCGCTCGCGGCGTTTTGCCCTTCGTGTACAGCGGTCGGCTTCACAGGTCCTTCACGGGTTGGACGAAATTAGGCCAATTTGACCGAATTTCAAAAAAGTCAAAATTGGGGCTTGCGTCATGGCGTGACTTCCCGTATATTTCTTTCTTGCGCAAAGGCACAGCCGAGCGCAGCGATGCAGTCATTGGGATGTCGTCTAATGGCAGGACAGCGGATTCTGGTTCCGTCAATGGGGGTTCGACTCCCTCCATCCCAGCCATTGCATTTGCTACATATGGCCCGTTCGTCTAGCGGTTTAGGACGCCGCCCTCTCAAGGCGGAGATCACCAGTTCGAATCTGGTACGGGCTACCAAAATTGAACGCCCGGGCCTCGTAAGAGACCCGGGTTTTGTGTATTGACCGTATATACGGCGCCTGCCGTGTTTCGCTCAGATCGAGGAGTAGCCATGGATCTGCCCATCAGCTTGCAAGACATCACGTATGCCGAGAACTATCTGGCGCAGGGCGACCTGGCTACGGCGACGCCGCTGTTGGAGCGCCTGGTGGAGCTCGCCGAGGAGTATATCGACGCCGAGTGCAAGACGGAGGAGAAGCGCCAATACTTTAGCTTCGATAGCAAGTTTGAGCGCTTGGCCTATCGCCGCGTGGAGAAGGATCCGCGCGAGCTCGTGCAGGTCGAGGTGCCGTTTGACCGCCTGTATTCTGACATGGCGTTTGCCTACATTCGCCAGCAGGATTATGTGAGCGCTCGTAATGCCCTGATGCAGGCTGTGCGTTGGGACCCCATGAACTGCAACTATCGCTTGGACTTGGCTGAACTGTTCCGTGCGCTCGAGGACAAGCAGGAGTGGGCATCGCTCTCGTTTTCGGTGCTGGAGCGTGCAAGCGATGGCAAGTGCGCCGCCCGCGCTTACGCCAATCTAGGCCAGTACTTCTTGGAGCCCGAGACCGAGAACGTCTCGGCGGCCGTGGGTTGCGCGCGTCTGGCACTGCGCTTAGCACCCAACGATGCACACACGACGCGCCTGCTCAACAAGATTCATACCACCTATCCGGATGCCGCCGAGGAGAGCGACGAGCACGTGATGGGTGAACTGGCCCTGCAAGGCGTGCCGACCTCGCCTTCGGCCGAGATTGCTATCTGCCTGATTATGTGCGCGACCGATGCTGCAAGCGACGGCGACAAGCAGGAGGCGACGCGTCTGACGGTGCGTGCTCGCGACTTGGTGGGCGAGGAGGCCTGCGCGGCGATTATCAAACTGGTGCGCGAGAGCGACGCCGAGCTCAATGCCGAGCGCAAGGCAAAGCGCGACGCCGCGGGCTCAAACGCCGATGGAGCCAAGGAGGCCGGCGATGCCCAGTAAACGCGAGCGCAAGCTCATCTCCAAGAACCGCTCGGCACACCACGAGTACTTTATCGATGAGACCTTTGAGTGCGGCATTGAGCTGAGTGGCACCGAGGTCAAGTCGATTCGCGAGCGCGCGTGCCAGATCACCGACACCTTTGCACTGATTCGTGGCGGCGAGTGCTGGCTCGTGGGCCTGCATATTCACCCTTATAGCCATGGTGGCGTGTGGAACCGCGACCCTGATCGCCGCCGTCGTCTGCTGCTGCACCGCAAGGAGATTGACTTTCTCGACGGTAAACTACGTAATCGCGGCTATGCCCTGGTGCCGCTGGAGCTCTACTTTAATACCGACGGTCGCGTCAAGCTGCTGCTGGGCCTAGGCCGCGGCAAGAAGCTTTACGACAAGCGCGAGGATATGGCCAAGCGCGATGTCCAGCGCGAGATCGACCGCGCCCTCAAGGAGCGTAACCGCTAGGCGCTCTGTGTAAGTTGCGGTGGAATACGGACTGTTTTGCCTGTTTGAGGGGCTATTCAGTCCCTATTTCACCGCAACTGCGGGCGTCTCATCTTGCTTACTGTTCTGGCACATATGTCTCAAAGGCGGCGTCCGTTATGGGCGCCGCCTTTTTTGTGGGTACATACATCCATAAGGTACCAACCCGGGTTAGGGGAGTGATCGTTATGGACAAAACTGCGTTCTTTACCATGCCGAGCGGTCTGTACGTGGTGAGCGCTGCGGCAGACGGGCTGCGCGCCGGCTGCGTCATCAACACTGCGGTGCAGGTGACGTCCGCGCCGCCGCGCATCTCGGTTGCCGTGAATAAGGACAACGTCACCTCGGGCGTCATCGCATCGGCCAAAGCGTTCGCGCTGACCGTGATCGATCAGACCGCCGACATGCTCTACATCGGTAACTTTGGGTTCCGCACCAGCAGCGATTATGACAAGTTTGCCAAGTACGAGACCCGCGAGACGGCTCTGGGCATGCCCTATGTGCCCGAGCACGCGGCGGCCCTGTTTAGCTGCCGTTTGCTCGACACTGTGGATGTGGGCACGCATCTACTGTTTATCGGCGAGGTCGAGGATGCCGAGCGCCTGAGCGACGAGACGCCGTTGACCTACGACTACTACCACAAGGTCCTGAAGGGCAAGACGCCTCCGAAGGCATCCTCGTATCAAGGCTAGAAATGTTTTAAAAACACTTGCATTATATTATTGAGAACATATACTAATAAGTGAAGTACATCACCAGTCACGTTCGAGAGGAGAACATCATGGCTGAGGAGAAGAAGACGTATAAGTTCGTGTGCGTCGTTTGCGGTTACGAGGTTGAGGTCGATACGCCCGAGCTGCCCGAGGACTACGTGTGCCCGGTGTGCGGCGTCGGTCCCGATCAGTTTGAGCTCGTCGAGGAGTAGCTCGCAGGCACACGGCGAAAGCTGAACATAGCTCTGTCCAAGGGCCCCGGTCGGTCATCCCGGCCGGGGCCCTTTTCTTCCGTCCCCAAGGGATCGCGGCTGCTGTTAGCCGATCCTGTCTGTCGTGAGCCCGGCCGACCGTTTGTCTTAACCTGTAACATCTAGACATCAAAAGCGGGTCTAGATGTTACAGATCGAGACGTTTGCCTGGGTAGGTGCCCCGCCCATCACATCCCTGTCAACAACACGACATCGAGAATCGTCACGACGACACCGATCCCTACAAGCAGCGCGTTGAGCGGGCGCGAGTTGGCGTATTTGCCCATGACACGGCGTGAGCTGGTGAGTCGTATGAGCACAAAGACCGTAATCGGCAGCTGAAGTGACAGCAGTGCCTGACTCCAGATGAGACCTTCAAAAGGATTCGGGACGACCAAGCACGCCGCCACTGCACCGACGAAACAGGCTGCCACCCCGATCGAAGAATGTCGGTCGTGGATGTCGTATTCCTCGTCGAACATGCCCGCGGTGATGGTGCCCGCTGCCATGCCCGCTGTCACGCTACTCGAGAGGCCCGCGAACAGCAGCGCTACCGCAAAGATGGTCGAGCTCGCCGGGCCCAAGATGGGGGAGAGCGTGGCCGCCGCGACGGCGAGGTCGTCTACGACAATGCCGTGCGCAAAGAAGGTCGTTGCGGCCAGGATGACCATGGCCGAGTTGATTGCCCAGCCCACGCCCATCGAAAAGAGTGTGTCGAAGAGCTCGTAGCGCAGACGTTCTTCGATAACCTGCTCGCCTTGGCCTTCGAAGTGCATGGATTGGATGACCTCGGAGTGCAGGAAGAGATTGTGGGGCATAACGACCGCGCCTAGGACACTTACGATAATCGCGGCCGAGCCGGTGGGCATACTGGGCGTGATCCAGCTTGCGGCGGCCTGCGGCCAGTCGACCTTGACCAGCGCGAGCTCGGCCAAAAACGAGAGTCCTACCACGCCTACGAAGGCGATGATCCATCGCTCGGCGCGCTTGTAGGAGCTCGTCATGAGCATCGCCATCGATACTGCCGCCACGATGACGCAGCCCGCGCGCACGGGCAGCCCAAAGAGCATCTGGAGCGCGATCGCACCGCCCAGGACTTCGGCCATGGTGGTGGCGATGGTCGCGAGATAGGCACTGCCGAGCACCGCGCGCCCAACGAAGCGGGGGAGGTAACGTGTCGTGGCCTCGGCAAGACAGGCGCCCGTGGCGATACCCAGGTGTGCCGCGTTGTGCTGCAGCGCGATGAGCATAATCGTGGACAGCGTGACGATCCACAGCAGCGCGTAGCCAAACTGCGAGCCCGCGGCCATATTGGAGGCCCAGTTGCCCGGGTCGATAAAGCCGACGGTCACGAGCAGCCCGGGGCCGATATGCCGCGCAATGTCTAGGCCTCCGTGACCACCAGTGCGTCGGGAGCCAAAGTGTTGTTTGAGATGGTTGAGCATGGTGCGCTCCTGTGTATGGGCGGCGTGGCGTCGCATCTGGGTCGTGCGGCGCCACGCGTCGGATTTGGGTTGGGGCTACTTGCGCGCTTTGCCCTGATTGGCCACGGCGTTGATCTTGGCGGCGATGGTCGCCGGGTCGCCGATGTAGCGCTTGTCGATGACGTTGAAATCGGTGTCGAAGGTGTAGACGAGCGGCACGCCGGTGGGGATGTTGACCTTGAGGATCTCCTCGGGCGTGAGGTGCTCGAACTTCATGACGAGAGAGCGCAGGGAGTTGCCGTGTGCGGCGATGAGTACCCGCTTGCCGGCGAGCATCTGGGGGCGAATCTCGTCTTCGAAATAGGGCCAGGCGCGGGCAATCGTATCCTTGAGGCACTCGGTATAGGGCAGCTGATCGGGTGCGACATCACGGTATTGCTCCTGGGCGTGGGGGTCGCGCGCGTCGTCCGGCTCGAGCGCCGGCGGGCAGACGTCGAAGGAGCGGCGCCAGATGAGCACCTGCTCGTCGCCGTGCTCCGCCGCGGCATCGGCTTTGTTGAGACCCTGCAACGCTCCGTAGTGGCGCTCGTTGAGCTTCCACGATTTGATGATGGGCAGCCACTCGCGATTCATCTGGCCGAGCACGATGTTGAGGGTGTGGATTGCGCGCTTGAGGCGCGAGGTGTAGCAGACGTCAAAGTCGAAACCGGCTTCTTTGAGGGCACGGCCGCCTGCGGCGGCTTCTTCGCGGCCCGTGTCGGTGAGCTCAACATCGGTCCAGCCGGTGAACAGGTTGAGTTTGTTCCACTCGGATTCTCCGTGCCGGATAAGGACGAGTTGCATCGTCTGTTGGTCTGTCTGGTGTGCCATAGGGGCCTCCTTAATGTGGCACGGCGCGCGTGCCGTTTGCTTGACGCCGCAAAGGATACCCGTTTTAGGCTAAAAAGTTAACCAAGACTAACAAAATTGCCGTATTTGAATGGGATGGTGAAAGGGGATTGCCGAAATGTCTTGATCTGTAACAACTAGGGATGGAAATTGGGCCTAGGTGTTACAGATCGAGACAGGAAGAAATGGTCCTATGGAAAATCTCGATCTGTAACAGCTGACCGCCAAAATCGGCCCTTCGTGTTACAGATTGAGACATTCTGAACCGTCTCTCGAAAACATTCCAATCTGTAACAGTTAGTCGTCGAAATTGGGTCTTCCTGTTACAGATTGAGATGTTTGAAGCGGTGAGCTTGCAGGCCGAACTAGGGGCCCTTGTTGTCGCCCTTGAGGTCGGCGGCACCCACTCGTAGGGCGTGCGTTACGCGATTGTTTCGAAACGGGTGGGAAACACAACGGGCCGGCGATGCTCCTAGTATGCCTATTCAATTGACTGTCTAAATATCTAGGGGAGGATCGCGATGCAGGCAGATTCCGTTCAGCAGCAGGGCCTTTATCGCCCCGAATTCGACCACGATGCATGTGGCATCGGCGCGCTTGCCGATATCAACGGTGAGCGCCATCACCAGATTCTGGACGACGCACTGTCCATTCTGGTCAACTTGGAGCACCGCGGCGGCACGGGACTCGAGAAGAACACCGGCGACGGCGCTGGCATCCTGTTCCAGGTTCCGCATCACTTTTTCCGTAAAGAGGCTCAAAAGTGCGGCCAGATTCTGCCGGCAGAGGGCGACTATGGCGTGGCCATGCTGTTCTTCCCGCAGGACGACAAGGGCGTAGAGGACGCCCGTCGCGTGTTTGAGGAGGGCTGCGCCGAGGCCGGCGTGCCGCTGCTCTTTTGGCGCGAGGTGCCGGTCGACCCGCACGACCTGGGCGAGACGGCCCGCGCCTGCATGCCTACTATCCTGCAGGCCTTCCTGGGCCGTCCGGACGACACGCCCGCCGGCGATGCCTTTGAGCGTCGCCTGTACGTGTGCCGTCGCACCATCGAAAAGAAGGCCGACGCCGAGTTTGCCCTGCGCGATAAGATCTTCTATGTGTGCTCCATGAGCTCGCGCACTATCGTGTACAAGGGCATGCTGGTCGCCACGCAGATGCGCCGCTTCTTCATCGACCTCAACGACGCGGCCGTTAAGACGGCCGTGGCGCTCGTCCACTCGCGTTACTCCACCAACACCACGCCCAGCTGGGAGCGCGCGCACCCCAACCGCTTTATCATCCACAACGGTGAGATCAACACCCTCAAGGGCAATGTCAACTGGATTCGCGCCCGCGAACCCAACCTGTACAGCCCCGTACTGCAGCACGATCTTGAGCGCGTGATGCCCATTATCAACCGCGAGGGTTCCGACTCCGCGATTTTGGACAATGTGCTTGAGTTCCTGGTCATGAACGGCCGTCCGCTCACGCGCGCCGCGTCCATGCTGCTTCCCGAGCCGTGGGACCACAACGACAGTCTGAGCGAGGAGCGCCGCGCCTACGACGCTTACCAGTCCATGCTCATGGAGCCGTGGGATGGCCCGGCGGCCATCGCCTTTACCGACGGTCGCACGCTGGGCGCCGCCCTCGACCGTAACGGCCTGCGCCCCGCCCGCTACTATGTGACGCGCGACGGTCGCTTTATGCTGGCGAGCGAGGTGGGCACCATCGAGGTGAGCCCCGAGAACATCCTGACGAGCGGCTGTCTGGGGCCGGGCCAGATGCTCGAGGTCGACTTTGCCCGCGGGCGCGTTATCTACAACGAAGAGCTGCGCGCCCGTTACGCCAAGGAAAAGCCCTACCGTGATTGGATTGCCGAGGAGACGCTGACCGTCGACGCGCTCGATAAGCCTGCCGCGGCAACGCCTGCCGAGGACGCCGAGGTGCCCGCCGCCGTGCGCATGGCTAAGCTCGGGTATCACTGGGATGATGTTGACGAGGTCGTGCGTCCCATGGCCCAGCAGGGCAAGGCCCCGCTCGCCTCGATGGGCATCGACGCGCCGCTGGCCTGCCTGTCCAAGAAGACGCGTTCGTTCTTTGACTACTTCTATCAGCTGTTCGCCCAGGTCACGAACCCGCCCATCGATGCCCTTCGCGAGCATATGGTCACCTCGACCACGCTCTACCTGGGCAACCACGGCAACCTGCTCGAGGACTCCCGTACGGCCTGCCAGCTGGTTCGCTTGGAGCGCCCGCTGCTCAACGAGGAGGAGTTCGAGCGCATCTGCGCTATCGACCGCGTGGGCTTTAAGACCTGCCGTTTCCGTGCCGTGTACCGCCGCGATGCCGGCGAGGGTGCACTGCAGGCTGCGCTCAAGCAGCTTGCCGAAGACGTTGAGGCTGCGGTCCGCGACGGCGTGAACATCGTGGTGTTGAGCGATCGTGCCGCTGCGGGCGAGGTGCCCGTGCCGTCGCTGCTCGCCGTGGGCTGCGTGCACAACCACCTGATCCGCGCCGGCGTGCGTACCTTTGCCGACATCGTGGTGGAGTGCGGCGACGCCGTGTCCCCGCACGACTTTGCGGCACTGGTGGGCTACTCCGCGAGCGGCATCTATCCGTACAACGCACATGCGTGCATCCGCGATCTGGCGGCACGCGGCGACCTGGACGTGACGGCCGAACAGGGTATCGCCAACTACAACAAGGCTGCGACCGCCGGCATCGTCTCCATCATGTCCAAGATGGGCATCTCCACGGTGCAGAGCTACCATTCGGCGCAGATCTTCGAGGCTGTCGGCTTTACTCCGGAGTTCGTCAACGCGTACTTCGCCGGCACGGTAAGCCGCGTGGGCGGTATGGGTGTCGAGGACGTCGAGCGCGAGCAAAACGAGCGCTACGACGCCGCACTCGCTATCCTTAAGAGCCCGGCTCCCGATCAGCTGCCCACGCTGGGTCTGACCAAGTGGCGTCCGCTCGGCGGCGAGGATCACCTCATCGATCCGCAGACTGTCTACTTACTGCAGACCGCCTGCCGTGAGGACAGCTACGACACCTTTAAGGAGTACAGCGCCCGCCTGCACCGCACCGGCCGTGCCGTGCGCCTGCGCGACTTGCTCGACTTTGATGCCAGCGGCCGCACTCCGGTGGCGCTCGACGAGGTCGAGCCTGCGCTCAACATCGTCCGCCGCTTTAACACCGGCGCCATGTCGTATGGCTCCATTAGCAAAGAGGCACACGAGTGCATGGCCATCGCCATGAACCGCCTGCACGGCCGTTCCAACTCCGGCGAGGGCGGTGAGGATCCGCGTCGCGAGACCCCGCTGGCTAACGGTGACTCCAAGAACTCCGCCATCAAGCAGGTAGCAAGCGCGCGCTTTGGCGTGACGAGCCGCTACCTGTGCAGCGCCTTCGAGATTCAGATCAAGATGGCCCAGGGCGCCAAGCCCGGCGAGGGTGGCCACCTGCCCGGCAAGAAGGTCTACCCCTGGATCGCCGAGGTCCGTCAGTCCACGCCCGGCATCGGTCTGATCTCGCCTCCGCCGCACCACGATATTTACTCTATCGAGGACCTGGCAGAGCTGATCTTCGATCTTAAGAACGCCAACCCCGGCGCGCGCGTGTCGGTCAAGCTGGTCAGTGAGGCCGGCGTCGGCACCATCGCCACCGGTGTGGCCAAGGGCGCTGCCGACAAGATCTTGATCAGCGGTCACAACGGCGGCTCGGGTGCCGCTGCGCGCGACTCTATCTGGCATGCGGGCCTGCCGCTGGAGCTTGGCCTTGCCGAGGCCCAGCAGACGCTGCTGCAAAACGGCCTGCGCTCACGCGTGGTGCTCGAGGCCGACGGCAAGCTCATGGACGGTACCGATGTCGCCGTCGCCTGCCTGCTGGGTGCCGAGGAGTTTGGTTTTGCGACCATGCCGCTCATCTCCATGGGTTGCCTCATGCAGCGCGACTGCCAGCAGGACACCTGCCCGGCCGGCATCGCTACGCAAAACTGCCGCCTGCGTCGTGGCTTCCGCGGCAAGCCCGAGCACGTTGAGCACTTTATGCTCTTTGTTGCCGAGCAGCTGCGCGAGGTCATGGCGAGCCTGGGCTTCCGCACCGTCGACGAGATGGTCGGCCATCCCGAGTGCTTACGCCAGATCGAGGTGCCGGGCAACCGCAAGGCCAACCTGCTCGATCTGTCTCCCGTGCTGGCGAGCGCGACCTGCGAGTTCGGTGCCCACATTCCGGGCGCCGACGGTCGCCACTTCCTGCCGCAGATGGCCGCGAACAGCGAGCTCGACAAGACGCTCGACTCCACGTTGTTTGTGCCCTATACGGCCGATGCCCGTGCGCACCTGCGTCCGATTCGCTTCCGCGCCGATATCGCCAACGTCAACCGCTGCGTGGGCACCATCTTGGGCAACGCGGTGACCAAGGCGCATCCCGAGGGCCTGCCCGCCGGCTCCATCATCGTCGATTGCGATGGCTCGGCCGGTCAGAGCTTTGGCGCTTTCCTGCCGCGCGGCATTACGCTCAACGTGTGCGGCGACGCCAACGACTACTTTGGCAAGGGCCTTTCGGGCGGCGAGGTGTCGGTGCGCCCCAACCCGCATGCGACCTACAAGTTCGACGAGAACATCATCGTGGGCAACGTTGCGTTCTTTGGCGCCACGAGCGGCCGCGGCTTCATTAACGGCCTGGCCGGCCAGCGTTTTGCCGTGCGCAACTCCGGTGCCACCGTGGTGGTCGAGGGTTGCGGCAACCATGGCTGCGAGTACATGACGGGCGGTCTGGCGCTCATCCTTGGCGAGGTCGGGCAGAATTTTGCCGCCGGCATGACAGGCGGCGTGGCCTACGTCTTTGACCAGTACGGCACGCTCGACGCCCGCGTGAACCACGAGAGTGTGGAGCTCAAGGCCCCGACGGCTGGCGAGCTGGCGCAGATTCGCGAGCTCATCCAGGAGCACGTGGACGCGACGCAGAGTCCGCGCGGCATTAAGCTGCTCTACAGCTTTGAGACGATGAGCAAGCACTTTGTGAAGGTCATTCCGACCGAGTACGAGCGCGTGCTGGCGATTGTCGCTGCGGGCGAGGCTGCCGGCAAAACGCATGCGCAGGCAGAGGAGCTGGCGTTTGACATTGTGACCGGTCGCGCGAGTGCCGCGGATGTCGTTCGCTTTGATGTCGCGGGCGGTGCTGCGGGCACTGCGTCCGTGGCTGCCAGCTCTGTTGCTTCGACCAAGAAGGAGGCGTAAGTGCCATGGGTAAGCCCGGTGCTTTTCTTGATATCGATCGCGTGACCCACGAGCTCCGCCCCGTGGAGGAGCGCAGCCATGATTTTGATCCGCTGTACGTGGAACTCGATGAAGACGCACGTCGCGCCCAGGCGAGCCGCTGCATGATGTGCGGCGTGGCGTTTTGCCAGATGGGCGCGAGCTTTGGCAAGGCACGCCCGAGCGGTTGCCCGCTGCACAACCTGATTCCCGAGTGGAACGAGCTGGTGTACCGCGGCCGCTGGGACGAGGCTGCCGAGCGCCTGTCGCTCACCTCGCCCATGCCCGAGTTCACGAGCCGCGTGTGCCCAGCGCTGTGCGAGGCCGCGTGCAACCTGGGCTCGGTCGACGGCCAGCCCACGACGATTCACGACAACGAGCGCGCGATCAGCGACCATGAGTGGGCCAACGGCGGTCCGCGCCGCTTTGAGCCGGCGGGGGAGGGCGCACCCACGGTTGCCGTGGTGGGCTCCGGTCCTGCTGGTCTGGTGGCAGCATGGGAGCTTGCGCGTCGTGGCGCCCGCGTGACGGTGTTTGAGCGTGACGACCGCCCGGGCGGTCTGCTCATGTACGGCATTCCCAACATGAAGCTCGAGAAGTCCGTGGTCGAGCGCCGCGTGGCGCTCATGCGCGAGCTGGGCATTGTGTTTGAGCTGGGTGCTGACGTTACGAACCCTGCGGTGGCGGCCAAGCTCAATGGCTTTGACGCCGTTGTGGTGGCTGCCGGTGCTCGCGCGCCCCGCGGTCTTTCGGCTGCGAACGTGGATGCTCCGGGCGTGGTGTACGCGGTGGACTACCTGACAGCTTCGACCGTCTCGGTGCTCGATGGCGGTGAGCCCGCGGTGAACGCGCGCGGCCTGGACGTTGTGGTCATTGGCGGCGGCGATACCGGCAACGACTGCGTGGGTACCGCCGTGCGCCAGGGTGCGCGCAGCGTGCGTCAGTTTGAGTTCTTGCCGGCCGCGCCCGATAAGCGTGCAGCGAGTAACCCTTGGCCGCAGTGGCCCAACGTTAAGAAGACCGACTACGGTCAGCAGGAGGCTATCGCTGCCATGGGCGGCGAGATGCGTGCTTGGGGCGTGGATACGCTCGAGGTGCTGCTGGACAAGAAGGGCGCGGCCGCGGGCCTGCGCGTGGTCGATCTGGACTGGTCGGCGGGAAAGCCCGAGCGCATCGCGGGCTCCGAGCACGAGGTGCCGGCGCAGCTGGTGCTCATTGCCTGCGGCTTTACGGGTCCCGAGCATGGTGTGTTCGATGCGGTGAGCGTGCCTGTTGCCACCGTTGGTCGTCCGCTGCCGGTGATGGCTGCCGAGGGCTCGCACCTCGCGGCTCGCACGGAGGGTGTCGCCGCGGATGCCGCGCCGGTGTATGTGGCCGGCGACGCCCGCAACGGCAGTTCCCTCGTTGTGAACGCCATGGCCGATGCCCTGGCCTGCGCAGCCGAAGTCGCCGAGGCGCTGGAGCTGTAAGGTAGTCATTCAAGAACGTCCCCAACGACTAGTCATTGGGGACGTTCTTTTTTGTCAAGTCGTTGGGGACACTCTTTGCGAGCGATTTGCTCGTTTGTCGACGTGTGGGTGTTCATTTGTTGACGTTTGGGGCTGTGGCTCTCTGCTGTTTCTGTGGTGGCAGCGGGTGTTTGGCTCAAAATGGCGGGTCGGTTGTCTATGCCTACCTGCCGTTTCTTTGCGGTGCGCTCATTCGGTCAAGTGTCCCGTCAAGTGTTTGGTTAGCATCTGGTTTGCAGTCGAGGGCCTATTTTGCCTGCGCTGACAGTGGCTGCTCGCCCTCCTCGTAAGCTCAAATTGAGGTCCATCAGTTTGAGGAGGATGCCATGACTGACCAAGTTTTTGACCGAGCACAGCTGGCCGAAGCCGTCGGCAACGATATTGCCGACATGGCTCACTTCTGGATGCTGCGGAAGTTTCAATTCCTGGAGCCGGCGCGCGAGCAGTTCGAGATTACCGTCGATCCGTGGCTCAGCTATTGCGAGGAACCTTCTCAAAACGAAATCATGGCCTACAACATGGCGTTTACCGATTGGCTGTTGTTTGAGCGTCCCTATTACCACGGCAAGACGCTGTTGGAGCTGTATGTGGACGAGCCGCCAGCGTCAATTTCTCCTGTTTCGCTCGGGCGACTTAAGCAGGTGCGCGACACGCAGTATTTCTCGCGTTTTGGCATTTTGGACAAGGATCCCGCGACTGGCATGGTCGTGCTGAAGGACACGCGCACCGACTGTCGCTTTGACGTCTACGACCCACATATCGTGCAAAAGGAGCACTGGAGCGATGGCGCGATTGCGGTGCGGCTCGCGTGCATCGACGATGTCTGGCTGACGGCGGGGCAGCTTTACCTGTATGACATCGCGCGCCTGAACGACACGGCGGTCGACGGGCCGGGCGCGGTGCATCCCGAGGACCTAGAGGACGGTTTCGACACCTCATGCATCAGCTTCTTTTTGCGCCTGGTCCGCGACATCATGGGCGCCCAGGGGCGGTACGTGAAGTCGCTCAATATCTACGAGCAGGAGTGGGAGTAGGGAGTGGGCAGCTGTCGCTTGCCCTGCCTTCTGCCTTTATGTCTCGATCTGTAACGTTTAGGGACAAAAAACCGGTCTACCTGTTACAGATCGAGACGAACGCTTGGGCACCGCTGGTTTGTCTAAATCTGTAACGTTTGGGGGCCTGTAGAACGTCTTCCTGTTACAGATCGAGACGGAAGGTTGGCGCCTGCCGAAAGATCTCGATCTGTAACGGGAAGGGGCCAAAAAACGGTCTAACTGTTACAGATTGAGACAAAGGTTGGACGCACGACTGAAAATCTCGATCTGTAACAACTAGAGGTTCAAAGACTGTCTTCCTGTTACAGATTGAGACGTTTGCCGACAGCGGCAACGGTGACAATGGCCCATTTGTCCGATGTGGTGGTGATGGAAGTGTCTAATACCGTTCTTAAACACAAGCATGCAACACGTAACACCTTGGCGCGGAATAGGATGCTTGCCAGGCTCACGAAGGCGGCCGAACAAGGCGTGCTGCTTGTGACACACGACAATGCCGAGCTCATGTGGCTGCGGCGTCATGTGGGAACCGATGATATTGCGGAGCCCGAGCCGTATTTGTTCTGTTTTCAACATGATTGGGATGCGTTGACGTCGGCGGAGCGAGCTCGGTGGACCATCAAGGGGCTTGCGGAGTTTCATCCCGATTGGGCGTTTTGGGGGTATGACGCCGCGCTGATATGGGGTCTGGAGGTGCCGAATGATCTGCTTGGGCCGCGTTACTTGGTCAAGACGGGTTGTTCGATGGCGTTGAGTACGGGATATAGGCTGTTGCGTCCGCAGGCGGCGGGTGCGCTTGAGCGCGTCGACGGCGTACGAGTGACGCCGTTTTGGCGCACGGTGGAGGATTGTCTGCTGCGTGCGCCGTTTTCGTATGGTCTGGCGATCGCCGATTCTGCGTTGCGAGCAAAGGGCGTATCGCGCGATGACCTGGGCGAGTGTCTCCGCTCCGATTGCGAGGGCAGACGAGGGTATCGCAGAGCGCAGGTGATCGCGTCGTATGCGGATGGGCTGTCCGAAAACGGCGGCGAGTCTCGTTTTCGGGCATTCTTTATCGCATACGGTTTTCCGGTGCCAGGGTTGCAGGTGGAGTTTCGTGACCCGCTCGATCCGAATCAGGTATTTCGAGTCGACTATTTCTGGAGGCTCGAGGACGGGACGTGCGTGATTGGCGAGCTCGATGGAAAGGGAAAGTATACCCTGCAGGATGGTGGGGATCGGGAGTCGGTCGACCCATTCGTGGCGGAACGTCAGCGGGAGTCCCATCTGACGATGCTCGGACATAAGGTGCTGAGGTTTACGTTTGATGAACTCAAGAATCCGGGGAAGCTGGCTGAAAAGATGAGACTGGCGGACATTCCGCAGCGGGCCGATTTGGCTGAGCAATGGAGGCGGCAGTGGTGTGGGCGCTGAGGGGTGCAACTGACGCGGATGTGGTTGTTCCTGCCGAGTTTGTCTCGATCTGTAACAACAAGGGGCCGTTTGGCCTCGTAACTGTTACAGATCGAGACAGAAGGTTGGCTGCCGCTAAAAGATCTCAATCTGTAATATCTAGAGGCCGAAAACCTGTCTACTTGTTACAGATTTAGACGTTTGACGACAGGGCTGGAAAATATCTCGATCTGTAACATCTAACGGCCATAATTCGACCTAACTGTTACAGATTGAGACAAAGGTTGGACGCGGTGCCGAAAGATCTCGATCTGTAACATTTGGAAGGTTAAAGACGGTCCACCTGTTACAGATCTAGACATTTCCCGGATGTCGCTGGGGTGGGACCGCAGTGCATTCCGTTCCCCGCATCTCCTCCTTTCTCCGTTAACCGATATGTCCGCAGCAATCCTGCCGCGCTGGGTAATAATGGACAAATGTTCAAGTTAATCGTGAGGGAGGAGCTCGATATGGCGACTGCCGATCGTCCCACGTTGTTTATCAATGCGACCGTTCTGGATGGTTCGGAACATATGGAGCCGCAGCCCGATATGGCCGTGGCCGTCGAGCGCGGCATCATCACCTGGATGGGGCCGAGTGCTGTGGCGCAGGCGCCTGCAGGTGCCGAGGTCATCGACCTGGCAGGGGCGTATCTCATGCCCGGCCTCATCAATATGCATGTGCATCTGTGCGGTTCGGGCAAGCCGGTCTCGGCGGGCGATGCGGGCGCACTCATGAAGAAACTCGACAATCCCGTGGGGCGCGCCATCGTGCGCCATATCCTCAAGGGCAGCGCTCAGCAGCAGCTGGCAAGCGGCGTGACCACGGTGCGCGGTGCGGGCGACCCGCTGTTTGCCGACATCGCCGTACGCAACGCCATCGATGCCGGCAAATATCAGGGTCCGCGCCTGGTAGCGCCGGGAACGGGCGTTACGGTGCCGGGTGGCCACGGCGCGGGGCTGTTCGCGCAGGTGGCTAACAGCCCCGCCGAGGCGGCCGAACAGGTGCGCGATCTGTATGCGCGCGGTGCCGACGTCATCAAGCTGTTCGTGACGGGTGGCGTGTTCGATGCGACCGAAGTAGGCGAGCCGGGCGTGCTGCGCATGCCGGTCGAGGTTGCCGCTGCGGCGTGCAAGGCGGCACACGAGGTCGGCCTTCCGGTCATGGCCCATGTCGAGAGCACCGAAGGTGTGAAGACCGCGCTTCAGGCTGGCGTTGACACGATTGAGCACGGCGCTCCGATGACCCCCGAGATCCTGGAACTGTACCGCGGCGCCGCGGAAACACAGCTCGAGGGACGCGCACCAAGCGTGACTTGCACGATCAGTCCGGCGCTGCCGTTTGTGTTGCTCGATCCGGAAAAGACCCATTCGACTGACACGCAAAAGAAGAACGGTGACATCGTGTGCTCGGGCATTATCGAGAGCGCTCGTGCGGCGTTGGAAGCCGGTATCAAGGTGGGCCTGGGCACGGACTCGAGCTGCCCGTTCGTGACGCAGTACGACATGTGGCGCGAGGTGGCCTATTTTGCCAAGTACGTGGGCGTGAGCAATGCCTTCGCACTGCATACGGCCACGCAGGTCAATGCTGAGCTACTGGGCCTGGGTGACGAGACCGGTACGATCGAGTGCGGCAAGGCCGCCGATATCCTGGTGACGCGCAAGAATCCGCTCGATGACCTATGCGCTCTGCGTGAACCGATGCATGTGATGTGCCGCGGCAACCTGGCGCGCAAGCTGAAGGTCAAGCGCATCCCCGAGGTCGACACCGAGCTCGACGCGATTATGGCCATGCCGGCAGAAGCCCTGGCAGAGGAGCTCGCTCGCGACGGCGTAGCTTAGGCGCTGGCGCGACGGCTTCATCGAATGATGTCGCCCCATGCAAAAAGCCGAGGTCTCAACACGAGGCCTCGGCTTTTATTTTGTCCTATGGTGTTGCGGCTAGGAGCGCGTTTCCATCTTGGCATGGCACTTGGGGCAGGTGACGCGGATCTTGCCCTTGCCCTTGGGGACGGACAGCATCTGACCGCAGTTAGGGCACTTAAGGTACGCTGTGGTCTTGCGGCCCTTCCACATCTTCTTGGCCGTGCGCTTGGCACGTTCAAAGTCTTCCTTGCTGGTGCCGGCCGTGCGCGAGGCGTTGGCAGCTGCAGTCCCGCCGCCCAAGCTGGCGACGAACTTGCCTAGGCCGGGGACGTTCGCGGTCGCCGTGACAAAGGCATCGTTCTCCTTGCGGCGCGCGTCGACGTTTTTGGACAGGCCGCGCAGCACGCCGAGGACGATTACGGCGATGGCGATCCAGCTGAGCCACTGGATGCGGGCCATCGATCCGATCATCGCGATGATAATGCCTGCGAAGCCCAGCACGACGGTGAGTTCGTCGGCGCCGTTGCGACCCTTCATAAAGTCATTCATGCAGAACTGCCTTTCATTTCGCTATGCTGCACGCCTTTATACCCGATTTGGTGCAAAGGGGACAGGTCAATTTGCACCAAGGTGGTGCAAACGTACCCGTCCCCAATGCACCAATTACTTGGAGAGCTTGTCGACGACGCGTTCGATCTCGGCGAGCTTGGCGGCTTTGAGGTCTTCGTCGCCCGATTCGATTGCCGAAGTCACGCAGCCCTCGATATGCGCCTTGAGCACGTCGGCGTTGATGCGGGCGATGAGCGCCTGCGTGGCCATGAGCTGCGTGGAGATGTCGACGCAGTAACGGTCTTCCTCCACCATCCGCAGGATGCCGTCGATTTGCCCGCGCGCCGTCTTGAGCATGCGGGTCACCGATTTATGGTCTGCCATCATGGCGGGTCCTCGTTTCTGGTCAATCCTTCAAATGCCTCACCCTCAGTTGCGGTGAAATAGTTCCTGATTGAAGGCTTAAAGCGTTTAAACCGGAACTATTTCACCGCAACTTCTGAGGGGCTGGTTGGGCGGCGGTGTCTGTTGGTGCGTAGCTGCTACGCGGCGGTCACGGACAGGGCGTGGAACTTCTCGCCGGCGCCCTCGACGGCAGCGGCGAGCTGCTCGGCGGTCACGGTGTCGGCGCACTCCACCTGGACGGTCTGGGTCTCGTGATCGGCATCGGCATCGGTCACGCCGGCTACGTTGAGCAGTGCCGTCTCGACAGTAGCGTCGCAGTGGCCGCACATAAGGCCAGACGTTTTAACGATGTAGTTCATGATTATCTCCTTTTCGTTGAGTACCTAAAGTTGCGGTGGAATATGGACTAAATAGCGGTTTAGCTAAGCATGTTACGCCTTATTTCACCGCAACTGATGGCTTAAAGGTTCGCAGGCGCAGGGCATTGCTCACAACGCACACGCTCGACAGGCTCATGGCCGCGGCGCCAAACATCGGCGAGAGTTGCCATCCCGTGAGCGGGAAGAACACGCCCGCGGCGAGTGGAATGCCGATGCCGTTGTAGAACAGTGCCCAGAACAGGTCCTGTTTGATGTTGCGGATCGTGGCGCGCGACAGCTCGATGGCCCGCGCAACATCCATAAGGTCGCTGCGCATGAGCACCACGTCGGCACCCTCCTTGGCGATATCGGCGCCGGTACCGATGGCAAGGCCCACATCGGCGCGCGCCAGGGCGGGGGAGTCGTTGATGCCGTCGCCCACCATGGCGACCTTGCCGCCCGCATCCTGCAGTTCGCGCACGTGGCGTTCCTTGTCGGCGGGGAGGACGTCGGCGATAACCTGCTCGCTGGTGAGCCCCACGCGTCGGGCGATGGCCTCGGCCGTCACGCGGTTGTCGCCGGTGAGCATGCACGCATCGACGCCGAGCGAACGCAGCGCGGCGATGGCAGCAGCGCTCGTCTCTTTGACCTCGTCGGCCACGGCGATGGTGCCGACAAGCTCACCGTTCTTGGCAAAGAACAGCGGCGTTTTGCCCTCGGTGGCAAATTGCTCGGCAAGTCCTGCGGGCACCTCCGCGCCTAGCTCGTTCATCAGACGCATATTGCCGGCGGCGATGACATTCTGCCCCTCGCGCGCCGTAACGCCTCGCCCGGGCACGGCGGCAAAATCCTCGACCATGCGCGCCACGATTCCGCGCGCCTCGCACTCGGCCATAATCGCTTCGGCCAGCGGGTGTTCGCTCGAGCGCTCCAGCGCGGCGGCGAGCTTCAGTAACGCCTTTTCGCTCATGGCGGGCGAGCCGTCAGCGCGCGTGGCTACCACGATATCGGTCACGGCAGGCTTGCCGCGGGTGACGGTACCCGTCTTATCGAGCACCACGGTGCCCACGTTGCGCAGATTCTCCAGCGCCTCGGCGCTCTTAAACAGAATGCCCATCTCGGCGCCCTTGCCGGTGCCAACCATAATGGCGACGGGCGTGGCCAGGCCCAGCGCGCACGGGCAGCTGATCACCAACACGGCCACGGCGGAGGTGAGCGCCTCGTTTATGCTGCCGGTCAGTGCCATCCACACCGCAAAGGTCACGGCCGAGATCGCAAACACCACGGGCACAAACACGCCGGCGACCCTATCGGCCATGCGGGCGATGGGCGCCTTGGTGGCGTTGGCGTCCTCGACGAGCTGGATGATTTTGGCGAGCGACGTGTCGGCGCCCACGCGCGTGGCACGGAAGGTAAACGATCCGGTGCGGTTGACCGTGGCGGCGTTGACGGTGTCGCCGGCGGTCTTTTCCACGGGGATGGACTCGCCGGTGAGCGCACTCTCGTCCACGGCCGAGCTGCCCTCGAGTACCACGCCGTCGACGGGGATAGACTCGCCGGGGCGCACACGCAGGACCTGGCCGGGAAGGATGGCGTCGACGTCCACAGCGGTCTCGGTGCCGTCGTCGGCAACGACGGTCGCGGTCTTGGGTGCTAGGTCGATGAGCGCCTCGATAGCGCCGCCGGTCTTGGACTTGCTGCGCGTCTCGAGGTATTTGCCCACGGTGACGAGCGACAGAATCGTGCCGGCACTCTCAAAATACAGGTTGTCCATGCTCGTCATCATGGCCTCGTGCACCTGACCTGTAGCCAGCTGGTCGGCCATGATGAACATGGCGTAGAGCGACCAGGCGATCGACGCGGTGGCGCCGACGGCGATGAGAGCGTCCATGGTGGGCGCGCCGTGCGCGAGTGATTTGAAGCCGTTGATAAAGTACGCGTCGTTGACGTAGACGATGGGGACGAGCAGGACAAGCTCGGTGAGGGCGAGCGTCATGCTATGGGTGTGATCGGTGAAAACGCTGGGCAGCGGCCAGCCGAGCATGTGTCCCATGCCTATGTAGAACAGCGGAATGAGAAAGATGATTGAGATGATGAGACGGGTGCGCATGGCGGAGGCGGTGGCCTCCAGCTTTTTGGTAGGCGACTCCATATGGGTGGCGCCGGACCTGGCTTGTGCGCTGCCGTTTGGGGCGGCTTCGGTGCCCGTACTGACGGGCGAGGCCGAGTAACCCGCGTGATCGACAGCGGTGCAGATGTCGTCGGGGGAGACCTGTGCGGGGTCATAGTCCACCAACATGGAGCCGGCGAGCAGGTTGACCGCGACGTTTTGGACGCCGTCGAGCTTGCTCACGGCGCGGTCCACATGCGCCTGGCAGGCAGCGCACGTCATGCCGCCCACGTCGAACTTATCTTGAGCCATGGCTTCTCCTTTCTGTAGGTCGGTGTTTGAAATGTTAACCTGCCGATACTATACACCCATACCCCCTGGGGGTGTACAGTACAGAAAGAAATGTATGACATTCCGATACAGATGAGGGCGGCTGCTCAATCGTTGTCAGCCCCTGTCAAACATCTCAATCTGTAACATCTAGCAAGGAAAATGAGCTCTAACTGTTACAGATCGAGATTATGTTTTGCGAGGTTTGGGTTTGTCTCAATCTGTAACAGTTAGGCCGGTTTTTGGGGTTCTAGATGTTACAGATCGAGACATTTCGTCGAGCCGCAGCTCAACATCTCAATCTGTAACAGTTAGACCGGTTTTTGGGTTCCAGATGTTACAGATCGAGACGAACCTTCAGCAAAAAACTTAATGTCTCAATCTGTAACATCTGGAGCCGATTTTGCAGGGTTACTGTTACAGATTGAGACAAACCGTCAGACGATGACTCAATATCTCAATCTGTAACAACTAGACCTGTTTTTACCGAGTAGATGTTATAGATCGAGACAAACGCTGGGGCCGGAAGCCCTGCCGCAGTCCACCGCCCTCTAGATACAGAATCCAGGAATCACGCAGGTCCGCTTGTTGGGCTTGCTCGCAGGGGTGGCGTACGTAAAGACGTCGCCGTCGTGTCCCACGCGGTTCATGTAGAGCGTGCCTTCGCTCTCCGATGTGTCGGGACTCGTCGTTCGTTCCCACCAACAGGTGTCCTTGCCCTTCCACTGGCGAACCAACATCTCGTTCGTGGTATACGGACTTACCTTGAGCTCGCGGAAGAGCTGATACTCCTTGCCCTCGCCGTTGTAGATATCTGCCAGGTAGTGAAAGTCCTCGGTAAATGACTCGGGTGGCTGATTGCCGCAGAGCTCGACCATGGCGGGAAGCCAAAGGGTCGCGGGCAGCTCGCTCAGACACGATGCGCTTCTGGCGGCGCCAACGTTATTCGAGATCTTTTTGACAGACTTGATGAGTGCGCGCAGCTCGTTAGGCAGCAGCTTAAGGCCGTCGCCGTCGAGCCATTCCCGCAGCTTACAATCTGCCCAGCCGGCGCTCAATGGTTGGGCCGCGGCGTTGCGCTCGGCAATGCCGGCATCGAACATAAACGTCAGCCCGGCCTTGCCCGTCCCGTCCAGAAGCTCGTCGTGACGGATGCCCACAAGCTGTGCGCCGACCTCCAGCCCGTTGGTGAGCGTAACGCGTTTGGTGCACGGATAGGGGATATGGCCGTCATCGTCGAGCAGGTGATAGCGCTTGGCGATCTCGCGCGCCTCATTACGCGTCTCTGCAGCCTTGATCTTAAGCGAAATCTCCTGCAGCTGATCCCAGGTGTAGTCGTCAAGGGAGCTGCGGATGCCGTCGAGGTAGTCGGGAATGCCAAAGCCGTGAGTGGCGGCTCCGATAACGCCGAGTCCTGCGACGACAGCGACAACGCCGCCGATAATAAACCGGCGGCGGGTTATGGCATCGCGACGGGCCTGCTCCAAAAGCGCTCGGGCGCGTTCACCGGCGACGTCGACCTTAAGGTGCGCGCCGGCATCGATGTTGATGGGCTGGTTCGAGAGCCCCGGCGTGCTTGCGGCCGATTCGCCCAGGTCGGGAGCGAACGCCAATAGACCCTCGTAGAACTCGCGCTCGCTGGGGCGCGATGCCTGGTCGGTAACGAGGCAGGACATGATGAGGTCGGCAAATGCCTGGTCGTCACCCTTGTGGGCGACGAGCGGCTCGGGGTCGTTTTGCGTTTTGAGCAGGTAGTACGAGCTGACTTCATGCGCTTGGTGCCTGGCCGCCCTAAAGGGGGTGTGACCGCTGTAGAGCTCGTAGAGAATGCTCGCGATGGCGTACACGTCGACGGAGGGAGAGCGACGCAGCTCGGCAACGTTGGGGATATCGCGAGTGAGCATTTCGGGCGCGGCGTATGCCGGCGTGGCATAGCGCCAAATGTCGGCGCGCTGCGTGAGCGTGTCGCTGCCCAGGGCCGGGACCGAGGAGCCCATATCGACCAGACACGGCTTAAACGCCAGAGCCTGCACCTGCTCGTCGATGCCAAGCTCGTTGGTGCGGAACATGATGTTCGCGGGCGACAGGTCGCGGTGTACAAGCGGCGTCTCGAGGTTTTGGGTCGACAGCAGCGTGCCCAGGACGGCGCAGCCTACCGATGCGGTGGCGGCACAAGTCACGCCCTCGCCATCATGCGGCAGCATGCTGGCTACTTTGTCGAGCGACGTACCCTCGATCCACTCCATAAGGATGAGCGGTTCGCCCTGGCACGTGCCATAGCCGTAGACGTGGGGAAAACCGCGCAAGTGTGACACACGGCAGAGGTTTCGGTATTCCTCAAAAAGCGCGGCGGTGTTTGCAAGATGCATGGCGGATTCGTCTGCCGTACGCGACGGGGTGTTGGTTCCCAGCGCACGCATGAGCGTGTTGTCCGCGAGCACTTTGACGGCGAATCGCTCGTTTGAGGTGTTATGCGCCTGCAGCACAAGGCCCGTGTTGCCATGCGAAGAGCGGTCGGCTTTGACGATGAGCGTCATAAAGCGGCGTTTGGCGAGCTCCTCGTCGGCGGGATTGACGGGGGCGGCGGTATCGAACGACTCGAGCTGAAAGAGGACCGTCGTCGAATCGGACTGCGGAGTGGTATCTGCCATGGTGACCTTACCTTGTGGTGTCGCGGACGCGGGCGCACCGCTTCTTACCAAATAGACGTTGTGCCCGGTACGCCACGTACGACGCCGGGCACAATGCTAAATTGCGAGTTTCATAACCAAAAAACGGGTCGTAGCACCCAAACAAATCGTGTCGCTGTGCCACAGGGGAACGGGCGGGTATTCGACGCCGGGTCTGCGTGTGTGGCGCGGCGGCTCGACCACGTGCTGGGACATATCCGCACCCGAGATGAGCACGGTGCCGTTGGTGGAACCCAAGCCCTGTACGTACCAGTAACCGTCCTTGGTAAAAACGCGTGCATGTCGGCGTGAGACATCGCGGTCGACATCGGTGATGGCACCGGTGCCCGTGGCGAGCGAGCCGATTACGGTGCCGCCCTCGCCCTCGTTGAGCGGGTACAGCGGAGGCTTTGCGGCGTTACCCACAATGCGGATAAGTCCCAGGCGCTCGGCATGCTTGACCTCGGGCTCGACGGCGGCGGTAAAGCCTTCGCCCACGCTGAGCTCGGTGGTGGAGAAGTGACCGCCCATTTTGTCGGCGATGAGCGTCTCGGTCACCTGCACGGCGGCTTGGGGGTCGCACAGGCAACCGCACGCCACAAACAGCGTGACCAGCGGTAGTGCACAATCGGCGGCCGTGGTGCCGGGCGCGGCGATGCGATCGCAGGCGTTGCGGTAGATGCGGTCGTCGAGTCCGTAGGCGCTCAGCGACTCGCGCATAGCGTCGGCAGCCTCGCCGCTATAGTGCTCTGCCACCATGGCACGAGCCATCTCGCTGCCACCGAGGTTGGAGATCAGACGAGCGGTGATGTTTTGGGCCGTCTGGGTGATATCGGCAAACAGCTCGGGGCGCGGACGCTCGACGGGGGCGTGAACAACCTCGCGCGATAGGAACGTTCGCTCGTCCACGCGGTCGCGGGGTGCTTTGCCACCGGCCATAGGGGTGGAGCGCAGCAGCATCCAAGCGGTATCGCGATTGGTGATTCCGCCGAACTTGCGCAGATCGTCGAACATGACGGAGCGCGGTGTCTCTCGATCCATTGGTCCCCTCCTTGCGGTCGCAGCACACAGGCCGAACTTGCATGCAGTTTGACAGTTCAATCTACTATATCCGATTGGGCGGACTAAAACATGCACGTCAACGCCGTCTTTACATTGCTATAAACGGGTTGGGGCGCTGGCGCTAGATAATCGCGTCGAATTTGGGCATAACGCGCCAGTCGCCGGCGTCGTCGAGCACGCCCCATTTGCCGCTGTCGTTGTCCCGCACGGGCAAAAAAACGTCGGTGGAGGTGTAGAAGATGTCGCCCATGGCACGGAACTTGGGCTCGACTTGCCAAGCGCCGCTTACCGTCGAGCAGCCCCAAAGGCCGGTCGCCTGGTCCTTGACGGGTGCCCAGCCGTTGGCAAACTCGCGTGCCTCGGCAAAGGTGGCAGAAAATGCGCGCGTGCCGTCGGGCAGGATATAGCCCCACGAGCCGTCATCGAACTGCATGGCGGCGCGGTTGCTGGCAAAGCGGCGTGCGGATTTAAACTGCGGCTCGATTTTCCACTGTCCATAGCCGTTGATGTAGCCCCAGGTGGTGCCGTCCTGCGTCGCTGGCCCCAGACCGTTTGCCGAATCCCAGCCGCCCAGGCCCCTAAAGGTCGGCGGCACGTCGTTGCGCTTGCCGGTCTTGATGTAGATGTAGCCCCAGCTGTCCTCTTCGTTGCTGGAGCGGTAGGGGACAAAGTTGCCCAGCACCATATCGCCCATGGCGTAGTACTTGGCCTCGACGATCCACTTTCCCTGGCGGTTGAGCACGCCCCAAAAGCTGGTCTGTGCATCTTGGGCGACAGCACCGTAGTCGTTGAAGGGCCGGGTGTCCGAGAACTGCGGCTCGATGGCCCAATTGCCGTCCTGGTCGATATAGCCCCACATGCCAGTGGCGGAATCGAGCGCGGCGGCAAGCCCGGCACCGTAAAGCCGCATGTCACTGTAAGTCGGTTTGACCTTCCAGGCGCCGGTGTCGTCAATCAGACCCCATTTGCCATCGCTTTGGGCGGCATAGCGCATCTCCACGCTGATGGTGTTGGACGACGTCGCGGAGGTGTCGGAGCTGTCCGAAGCGTCGGAGTCGCTGTCTTTTTTGCTTTTGGACGAGCTGTCGTCGCTTTTGGCGTCTGCCGCAACCGCGGTGTCATTGCCGTTGTGTAGGTTCCGCGACAGCAGGTAGGCGCCGCCACCGACAAGTGCCGTAAAGGCGAGACCCCCCGCTGCGAGAAAAGCGCGGCGCGAGACGGACGTTGCCGCCGCGGCCGTCGTGGTAGCTGCGGACGCTGTCGAGGAAAGGCCGGCAGGGGCGCCGACACCAGCGGAGCCAGCGGATGCAGAAGGGCCTGCCGCTGCGCCGCCAAAGATCGCGTTTTGTGCGACGGGTGCGGCGGCGCCTGCCGTGGGCGTCGCAGGTGCGTGCATGCTCGGCGTTGCGGACGTTGCCGGGGCGGCGGGCATGGACGCGGCGGCCGACACGGCGGTATCGGCGCCATAGGCAGCCCGGGGCGCCTCGAGCACAACCGGTACGGGCAGGTAGGACGCGTGGTCCCGATGTCCGTGGTCCAACGGGGCATCTTCGGCAGCGGCATCAGGCGCTGCCTCAAACGGGTCAACCGGAGCGGCGGCGTCGTTGTCGTCCAGCGGGAACATGACCGGCTGTGCGGTATCGAACGTGGCCGGCACGGGCTCGTCGATACTTGCTCCCGGCCCAATGTAGGTCGTCTGGGCGTCCATGACCCTGCTGCCCCAGACCGGCTCGGGTGTGGGCCAATCGCCCAGCTCGCTCGATTGCCAGCGGCGCAGCAGGTCGAGCATCTGCTCGACGGAGGGACGCCGCTCCTGGTCGACGGCGAGTCCCGCCACGATAATGCTGACGAGCGCCTCGTCGGCGGCCGTACGGGCCTGCGGTATCTCAAAGGCCGTTTCGGTTTTGACGCGGTAGGGAGATGCGGTGCCCAGCGCCTGCAGGTTAAACGGAGTGTGTCCGCAATACAGCTCGTAGAGCACGCTCGAGAGCGCGTAGATGTCGACCGTGGGACTCAAGCGCCTGGTCTCGATGCCCGCGATGTCGTGGGTGAGCATCTCGGGCGGCGCGTACTCGGGCGTGCCGCCGCGCCAGACGTCGGCGCGCACGGTAAAGGTAGGGTCGATGGGATTGAGCGCCGTGGAGCTGCCAAAGTCGATGAGGCGGATATCAAAGTCGAGTGTGGCAAGCTGGTCTTGGAGCGAACGCTCGCTCGTGGCGATCATGATGTTGCGCGGCGAGATATCGCGGTGCGCAACGCCCGTGTCCAGGTGCCGTACGTTATTGAGAATGGAGAGCACGGCAACACCGATGGCCGCTACCGCGTCGCCGCGTACGCCGCCGTCCTCGTGGGGGAGCTGCGGGGTGATGTGCTTGAGTGTGGAGCCCTCGACCCATTCCATAACGATAAGCGGCTCGCCGTTGCTGGTGCCATAGCCGTATACGCGTGGAAAGCCCTTAAGGTGCGAGACGGTGAGCTGGTTGCGATATTCCTCGAACAGTACGGCGCGCATGCCGGCGGCGATGCGCTCGTCCGTGGTGTCGCTCACGTGCAGGCGCTTGATGGCAAAGATCTCGCCGGCGGTGTTGGTGGCACGCTGGACTACGCCCGTGCCGCCCTGGCCGGCCTCGCTTTGGACGAGGAACATCGAGAAGCGGCGGCGCGATTCGTCGCGCTTGGCGGGATCAAAGGCAACCGCGGGCTCAAACGTGTCGAGCACGATGAGCTCCTGCTGTCCTTGATTGTCCATCTTCGCCCCCTGAGTGTCGGTCGTGATAAGGCGCGGACGGCGACGGCGCAATTGCCGTCCGCTTTCGCGCGCAATGTCCAATAATATGGCTAGTTTCTCTCATTCGTGGTTGCGGCGCTGTTGAAAAACACCGTTTTGCGTGCAGATGTGCTGCCGCTGTGCGATGATGGGCGCATTTGAGAGGGGCCCACCGCGCCCTTATACCTAGACGAGAAAGGACCCACCATGGGTTTTCTTGATGAGATGCAGGCATCGCTCGATCGTACGGCTGCGGATGCCAATCGTGCCCTGCAGGTTAACAGAATCAAGAGCCAGATGAATGACGCCCTTAAGCGCCGCCAGCAGCTTGCCGGCCAGCTGGGTGCCAGCCTGTACGAGGCGACCAAGGACAACACCGAGCTGCGTCAGGGCCGCGAGGAGCTTTTTGACGGCATCGCCGCAATCGACAACGAGCGTGCTCAGCTTCAGGCCCAGATCGACGAGCTCGAGCGCCAAGCGCAGGCGGCGGCCTATGCTTCTGCATTCATCGATTGTCCGTTTTGCCACAACCGCCTGCAGCAGTCCTCTATGTTCTGCTCGGGCTGCGGCAAGTCCATGGCCGAGATCCAGGCCGAGTTGGCTCGCCAGGCCCAGGCGGTCCCCACGCCGGTCGAGGCCCAGGTTGCTCCTGCCGATGGTGCGGCCGTATGCCCCGCGTGCGGCGCGCCCATCCAGGCGGGTCACGCCTTCTGCATGAATTGTGGCCACAAGTTGGCGTAATCGACAGCGTCTGACCTCGGCTTAGACAGTCGGGGACGATACCTCAAAAACTTTTTCATGTTGCGCAACAACTTTGCGGCAGCAGCGGTGAATATGGTCGTGCGGACCTCAAAGGTCCGCACGACTTGTTGTTTGACCCCAAGGAGGTACCCGATATGTTCTGTCCCGGTTGTGGCGCCAAGATCGACGACGGCGCTCGTTTCTGCCCTGTTTGCGGCCAACAGATCCAGGCGGCGACCGCTGCCCCTGTGAACGCGGCCGCCCCGGCTCAGCCAGCCCCCGCGGCTCAGCCCGTACCTGCTGCTCAGCCCCAGCCCGGCCCCGCCTTTGCCGCGGCGCCTGCCATGCATGCGGCTGCCCCCGCCTCTGCCGTGCATCCGGCCCTGTCCATCGCCCGCATCATCCCTTGCGCTCTTGCGGTGGTCGCGATCGTCCTCTCCTTTATGCCGTGGTTTAGCATCTCGCCCACGGTGGTGCAGGCATCGAGCTACGCGAGCCAGGGCGCCAATTTCCTAAGCCAACTTGCCGGCCAGAACACCGACTATTCGTCGAGCCTGGGTTTTGACGAGAGCTACAACGTCTGGAACCTGGGTAAGGCCGGCGAGGTCGCCGTTACCTACCAGAGCATGTACGACTCGGCGTCCGACCTCGCCAGCTCGCTGAGCAGCTCCTACTACGATGACTATTCCGACTCGGGCCACGGTCATGCTGTGAGCATCACGAATCCCAACTACGGCAAGGTTTCCTCCGGCGGCGTCTCCTTTATCTCGATGGCCGTTACCGCCTTTTGGGTCCTCGGCATGCTCGCCTCGATTGCCGGCATCGTGCTCTACCTTACCCAGGGCCTCAAGGTCGTGCTTCCCGCTGGCTGTGGTCTCATGGTGCTCTCGGTGCTGGCCTTTGAGCTGCTGTACGTCAACATGATGAGTGCTATTGGCTCTGCGGCGACCACCCCCATCTTTACGGCGCTGTTTGCCATTGCCGCCGCCGTGCTCACCTTTGTGCTGCGTGAGCAGACTGTTCCGTCGGCTCACTAGAAAACCGGCGCTCAATACGACCGATTCGTGACCCATGGCGGCCGAGGACAACATCCCCGGCCGCTATTCTTTTTCGTCTTTACCGTCGCTCAGCAGGCAAAACAAAAAAATTTGCGCTGAGAGGCAATGTTGCGCAACAACTTTTTGATTTTTGCCCTCATGGTATTGGTAGCAAAGAAAGGCAGGTGCTTACCAAGATGGATCAGACGACCGATAAGAAGAACGTCGCGGCGGCCCCGATCGACGCCAAGGTCGACATGGTTGCCAAGCTCGCCGGCGTCGACGGGCTCAAGCTCGTCTCGAGCGCGGCGGGCGGCACGCAGGTCTTTGTCGGTTCCTGCACGGCTGACGGGTTGCGTGGCACCTCGTGCTCGCTCAAGCTCATCCGCGGTGACATCGATCACCTGCGTCGCCAGGGCGACTTCTTCTGTCGTGTCTCGGACACGCAGGCCGATGCCGGCGGTACCCTCACGCCCTCCTCGCATGGCTTGGCGCGCGTGCTCTTCCACGAACTCG
Organism: uncultured Collinsella sp.; assembly: GCA_902475785.1. Taxonomy (GTDB): domain Bacteria; phylum Actinomycetota; class Coriobacteriia; order Coriobacteriales; family Coriobacteriaceae; genus Collinsella. Next base: position 39,484 of record CABSAN010000002.1, on the reverse strand, counting down.
TCGCCCTACCCGGGGATGACGCCGTGTTGGCCGTGGTGACCGTCATGGTTCCGGGCGTGTCGTTTGCCGACGTGGTGCGCACCTGCGCCACGGGCGTGCGCACCCTCTCGTTTGCGCAGTCGCTTTTGCTCGTGTCCTCGTGCTTTAAGGCACTTGCCCAGGCACAGGCCGCCTTTGGTGGGACGTTTGTCCATCAGGACCTTAAGCCCTCCAACATCGTGTTCGAGAGCGACCCCTTTGATCTGGCGCCCGACCTTTTGGGGGATATTCCCCGGGCCGCCCTCATCGATCTGGACTTTTCGTTTTTGGCCGAGGAGGGAGCGTATCGCGCCCGCCCGCATGGAACGCCGGGCTATCTGGCGCCCGAGCTGCTACTGGGGGAGGCCGATGGGGCGCGCTACGCCCTGCCCGCGTCCGATGTGTTCTCGCTGGGCGTCCTTGCCCACGAGGCGCTCTGCGGCAGCCTGCCGTACCTGCCGGGTGCACCCGACGTCGGTGGCTCCGGCAGCGCGTGGCGGGATTTCTTCGGGGCCTGCCGAGACACGGGCGCCGAAGCCATTGCGGTGGACGAGGGCCTGCCGGCGGACGTGCGCGCCGCCATCGCGGCGTGCCTGGCCAGCGACCCCGATACTCGTCCAAAGGCGGCTCAGATGGCCCGCGTGTTTGACGACCTAGCTCGCCGCCACGTGCAGCTTAAGGGCGACTTTATTGGCGATCGGCACGTGATGGATGTGGTGACGCCCGTCACGTTGCTGTAATGCCGCCCGCACCGGCGGCGATGTTGAGTTACTGGACTGTTCCCGAGGTGTTGCGCAACAGCGCGGGAATGCGGTGGCCCCTAAAGTTTGGGGTACCGGGGAGTTAGGAAAGGGGGCCTTATGGCGAGCTCCTCTCAGGTTTGCGATTGCGTTCACGAGCATGGCTGGGACAGTGCGTTCTACCGTTTTGCCGAGACCATCAGAAACCTGACGTGCGGCGGCTGCAACCACAAGCACATCTACGCGCTCGTGGGCACCCGTGGCAGGTATATCAACCACAGCAACCCGGTCGTTCGTAAGCGTACGGCCGCGGCGCTGTCCCGCCTGATGCATTCGAGCCGCTATGCAGCCGATATGCAGCAGGGCTATGCCGACGACAGCTCGGTGTTCTCCAAGGCCGCGACTTCGTTGATCGAGATGCTGCACGAGACGACCAAGCTGGACGATGCGGAGCTGTTTGACTACGCGCTCCACACCTCGTGGCCCGAGCTGCTGCGCGGACTGGAAAGCGAGCGTCGCGCCGGTCGCGAGGTCGATCCGCTGCGCATGGCCTGCGAGTCGCGCGAGGTGGTGCGCTGGGGCGAGCAACAGGCCGCTTGCGGTTGTGCCCCGCTTGCCGAGCTCTTTGCTGCCTGCTTTCGCACCATGGCCTTTGGCTGCCTGGACGATCGCTTCGCCCGCACGCTTTGTTCTCGTACGCCTGCGGAGTCCGATGACTCGCCGGCGACGTGCGGCGAGCGCGTGTCCAAAGGCGCTTGCCTGGTGCGCACCACGGCCGGAGACGGACCGTGTATCTCGGGCGTGTGGTGCGTGGATGCCGACCGGCCCTTTTCGATCGGGCGCTTTAGCAGCTGCGACGCGATCGAGGCCGACCCGGTGGTCTCGCGTCTGCACTGTCGCGTGTTCATGCTCGACGGCACCTGGTTTTTGGAGGATGGCGGAAGCACTCACGGCACGCGCGTCCTGCGCGGTGAGGACGATGCCCTTTCCTGCGTTTTCGACAGCGGGGGAGAGAAGGGCCCCCGGGCCTTTCCGCTCGAATTCGGCGACCGCATTGTGCTCGCCGGCCGAATTACCTATTGGTTTTGCGCGCGCGACGCGCATGTTCTGACGATTGGTTAGCCAAATGGAAAAACGAGTTATTCAGCAGCGTGACGGTTCTATGGCACTCGGCTACGTGGTCGCCGACCAGCGTCAGCTCGACAAGCGTCTCTATGAAGCTGTAACCGGCGGCGTCGTGCCCTGCCTGCTGCCCGGCGCGCTTATGCGCTACCCCGATGGCGTGCTCGAGATGCGCTATCGCATTGCCGGCGAGACCTTGGAGCAGCGTCTGACGCGCCCCTTTGACGGTGCCGAGACCTGTGAGTTGCTCGAGAGCATCTCCAGCGCGCTTGATGCCCTGGTTGCGGGCCAGCTGCCGCTTATGAACCTGCGCTTTGCCGCCGACGAGGTGGTTGTGGACGCCGCCGGCACCGGATGCCGCTTTGTGTTTTTGCCCATGACCGGCATTAAGCCCAACCTGGATGGTGTCCGCGTCTTCTTTGAGTCGGTCGCCGCCGCGGTCAAGCCCGCCGACGATATTGCCCAGAACGCGCTGACGTCGCTGAGCTCTTTCTTTAAAAAGTCCGGCCCCTTCGACATCTTGGGTTTCTCGCGCCACCTGAAGCAGGTGAGCGTGAGCGCGATGCTCATGGATGCCGGCACCACCGTGCTCGACGATGGCGATGGCGATGACCACGGCACCACGGTGCTCGATAGCGGCGATGACCACGGCACGACGGTGCTCGATGATGGCGAGGACCTGGACGTGTCTGCCCCCGGCCCCGTGCTGGGTACGGTCGTTCTTTCCGATTTGGAAGACGAGCCGATCGCCGCTACCGAACCTGCACCTGCGCCCGCGCCTGAGTCGCAGCCTGCCCCGGAGCCCGAGCCTGAACCCGAGCCTGAGCCGGAGCCCGAGCCCGAGCCCGAGCCCGAGCCGGAGCCGGAGCCTGAGCCCGAGCCGGCGCCTGAGGACGAGGACGACCTGGCCGACGCGCCCATCGCCCAGTCCCGCCCGGATCGCACTGGCGTGCTCAACCCGATCGACTTTAAGGTCGCCGAGGGTTACGAGTCCCTGTTCTCCCAGGATACGGTCGAGCGACATGGCTCCCATGCGAGCGACGCCAACCCGCCTGCGCACGCCGCCCACGCTCCCAAGCCCGAGCCTGCACCTGAGCCCAAGCCCGAGCCCACACCTGCGCCCACGCCTGAGCCCAAGCCCGCTCCCAAGCCTGAGCCGGCCCCCGCGCCCGCAGCTCCCGAGCGCCACCTGCGCTTCTACCTCACGCGCATTGCCACCGGCGAGCGCTTTGAGGTCCGCGGCCGTCGCTTTGTGGTTGGTAAGTCCAAGCACAGCTCGTTTATGGTCAAGGGCTCCACGACGGTTTCGCGCAGCCACGCGATCTTCGTTACCGACGGTGCTACCTGCACCATCGAGGACGACAACTCGCGCAACGGCACCTTCGTCAACAACGAGCGCATCGATCCGGGCTTCCCGGTTGCACTCGTCGACGGCGACACCGTGCGCATGAGTGACGAGAACTTTGCATTCGAGGTCCAGCCCGCCTAAGGGCGTGCGACCCACGTTGAGATATTCGAGAAAGGAGCGCAGATGCTTTTCGAAGGGGCCGGTTATTCCAATGTCGGCCGAACGCGCGAATCCAACCAGGATAGCTACCTGATCAAGGTTGCCTCCACCCCCGTGGGCGATGTCGCCCTGGTCGCCGTCGCCGATGGTATGGGTGGCCTTGAGTGCGGCGAGCTCGCCTCTGCCGCGGTCATCAACATGCTGTCCGATTGGTTCGACAACAAGCTGCCCGTGGCCCTGGAGGCCATGGAGAGCTCCGTCGGCGGTTTCGAGAACTTCGTCGACGGTCAGTGGGGCGGCCTAGTTCAGGACATGAACATGGCGCTGATCCGCTACGGCATGGCCGAGCATATGAACCTGGGCACCACGCTTACCGCCATGCTCGCCATCGGCGGCCGCTATTCCATCGTGCACGTGGGCGACACGCGTGCCTACGAGCTCACCGAGTCGGCAACCAATCAGCTCACCGTCGACCAGACCTTTGTGCGCCGCGAGGTCGAGGCCGGTCGCATCACCCCCGAGGAAGCCCTCACGCACCCGCGCCGCAACGTGCTGCTGCAGTGCCTGGGCTCCACCAAGGAGGTCGTGCCCGACCTGATTCACGGCAACCTCGATCGCGATGCTATCTACCTGCTGTGCTCCGACGGCTTCCGCCATGTGCTCACCGATACCGAGCTTCGTCGTCGCCTGGGCCCCGACGCCCTGGATGCCAACGCCTGGGACGCCGAGCGTCGTCGCGGCGCCTATGCCACCTGCACCGCCGCCGATCTGGACCGCGAGGAGCGCGAGGGCTTTGAGCCCGGTTGCGTCACGCAGCGCATCGCCGAGACGGCCCAGCTCGTCATGGATCGCAAAGAGGCCGATAACGTTACCGCGCTGGTGCTGCGCGTCCAGCCTCAGGGAGGTCGATAGCCCATGCCGTCTACCAGAAGCAGGCGAGAGGTCGACGCGCGCCGTAAGCGCGTGGGCGACGTCATCAAGGGCCGCTACAAGATTCTGTCGGTGATCGGCAAGGGTGGCATGAGCCGCGTCTACCTGGCCGCCGACCTGCAGCTCACCAACAAGCAATGGGCTGTCAAAGAGGTCGACCGCAACGCGACCGACCCCACCGGCCGCCCCATCGAGCAGTCGCTGGCAAGCGAGGCCGAGCTGCTGTCCAAGCTCGATCACCCCAATATCGTCGACATCGTCGACATCGAGAAGACCGAGGACTTCATCTACGTCATCATGGACCACGTCGAGGGTACGTCCCTGGCCGACGTGGTGCGCCGCGAGGGCCCGCAGTCCGAGGAGGACGTGCAAAAGTGGATGCTGCAGGTGTGCGACGCCCTGGGTTACCTGCACCGTCAGGACCCGCCCATCGTCTACCGCGACATGAAGCCCTCCAACATCATGCTGCACCCCGATGGCTACATTAAGCTGATCGACCTGGGTGTTGCGCGCGAGTACAAGGACGAGGCCCGCAAGGACACCATCGCCTTTGGTACCACGGGCTACGCCGCGCCCGAGCAGTACGGCAAGGCCCAGACCGACGCCCGTACCGATATCTACGGCATCGGCGCCACCATGTGGCACCTGCTGGTGGGCGAGGCGCCTCCGGTCGAGTTCCCGCTGCCCAACGTTCACACCAAGAACGAGAACGTGGGCGAGGGCTTTGCCGACGTCATCATTCCCAAGTGCTGCGAGCTCGAGCGTGCCCGCCGCTACCAGGACTGCGACGAGCTGGCTGCCGACCTGGAGATCTACAAGGAACTCACCCGCGAGTTCCGCGATAAGCAGGCCCGCAAGGTCAAGACCTTCTTTGGCTGTGTCATCGCGTGCGTGGTGTGCCTGGTCGTGGGCATTGGCAGCATGGCGCTGCGCGAGTCCACGATTACCGAGAAGTTCGACTACCAGATGAAGCTCGGCCGCGACCAGACCCAGTCGGCTCCCGAGAAGGCCGAGCAAGCCTACCTCGCCGCCATTGGCTATCGTCCGGGCGACGTCGAGGGCTACGAGGGCCTCATCGATGCTTACAAGGCCGACGGCACCTTCACCACCAAGGAGAAGGCGCAGCTCGACGACGTGTACCAGCAGAACCTGACCGAGCTTGAGAATTCGAGCAGGTTCTCGGAGCTGTCTTACGAGATGGGACGTCTGTACTGGTACTTCTACTCCTATGGCGGCAGCAAGGACGACGAGGACGCCAACCGCACCACGCGCATCAAGGCGTCTGCCGAGTACTTTAAGAACGCCGCGGAGGACCCGTCGTTCGAGAACCGCGACAAGGCCAAGATCTACAACGGCATTGCGCAGTTCACGACCAAGATCGCCATCGCGGTCAAGACCGACGACGACTCCGACTCTATGTACAAGGAGTACTGGGGCAACCTGGAGGACCTGGCCGACGAGATCGCCAGCGAGTCCAACGAGACGGTGCGCCTGGACAGCTACGCGCTGATCTCCAACGCCATGGAGACCTACATGGATAAGTTCAAGGCCGCCGGTATTAAGAAGTCGCAGGCCGAGAAGCTCTACAAGAAGGTCGATTCGGGTCTTAAGTCCGTCTCGCCCAAGGATGACGATGCCGAGCAGCGTCGCGACGAGACCATCCAGCGCCTGGAGAACGAGGTCCAGCGCAAGATCACCACGGTGTATTCCAACGCCGTCGTCGCCGAGGATTAAGGAGGGGCGAACATGGAAAACGTTTACTTTTACGTAGCGATCGCCGCGTTTGTTCTCGCGGCCGTGCTCGCCGTCGCCGCGGTGGTTGTGTTTGTGAAGATGGATGTCATCAACGCCATCCGCTTCCTCCAGGGCAAGCGCGTGCCTACGTCTGGCGAGGGCGCACGCCGTCGTACGACGCGCGGCTCGCGCGGTGCCGGTGCTAAGAAGTCCGGCAACCCCGCCCGCTCCGTGCTGGGTGGTCCCGAGGGTGACGACCGCGTGACCGACATTGCACATGAGGGCCCCGAGGGCGACGACAACCTGACTACGGTGGTCGCGCCCATCAGCGACGAGCCCGCATCGGCCCGTCACGCCAAGGCGCACGCCGCCACGGTGGAGAAACCCGTCCGCGACGAGAACGACGACGAGGGCTTTGCCGGCAGCGAGACCCCGACCGAGGTGCTGACCGAGGACGATCTTGACACCGAGCGTCCGACTGGCGTGCTCGTGGAGGACGAGGAAGATTCCGAGCGTCCGACCGGCGTTTTGGTTGAGGACGAAGAGGATTCCGAGCGACCGACCGGCGTCCTTACCGAGGACGAAGAGGAATCCGAGCGTCCGACGGGTGTCCTGGTCGAGGACGACGAAGAGTCCGAGCGTTCTACGGGCCTGCTCGTGGAGGAGGACGAGGAGTCCGAGCGCGAGACGGGCCTGCTCGACGAGACCGACGAGGACTCCGAGCAGGAGACCGGTCTGCTCGACGAGGGCGCCGAGGCGTCCGAATCCGAGACTGACGTACTCAGCAGCGGCGATGTTTATGAAAACATCGGTGCCGATGGTGTTGCTCAACACGAGGATGACGGATTCCGCTTCATACTCAAACAGAATGTGATCGTAGTTCATACCGACGAGTCTCTCGATCGGGTCTGCAACTAGGGAAGGAAAATCGAACGATGTCTGTGTTTGATAAACTCAAGGCGTACTCACGCAAGCCTGCTGCCGTGATCCTCGCCACTGTGATGGCCACCTCGACCATCCCCACCACCCCGATCGCCCAGGCCGTGACCGCCGCGTATGCGGAGAGCACGACGACGCAGCCGGCGAAGGGTGCCGAGACGGAGCCTGTCACTGTCGACCCTGCCTCTCTTGTAAATAAGAATGTCCATTGGAACGGTCAAGATGAGTTGATGCTCAACTTCTCTTCCCATATCAAGGACGGCAGCTCTTCGGCAACTATCGTTAAGAGCGATGTTATCGGAATGGTTAATAACGCCTTCCAGGGTGAGGCTTACGACAGCGCCTTTGCTTACACCGCGGGCGGCGATGATGCCGTTTCCAAAGCCATTGACGAGTCTCTTGCTCGTGAAGCTGAAAAGCTCGCTAAAAACAATACAAATGATGAAAAAGAGACCGTTGCATACGGCAGCGTTGCTGTAAATGGCGATATTGCTCGAAAGGTCGTTGGCTGTGACTATGACATCATCGCTCCTGAGGGTGTTAAAGTAACGAAAGAGAAAGACGGCAGCATTTCTATCGAAGGTAACGCTCCTGTCGAAAACGCTCAGATTAAGCTCAAGGTTAAGAGCGTTACTGTTGATTTGTCGTTCAACTACACCTACAAGAAGACGACGACCCCGAAGTCAACTAGTGCTACGGAGACGACTGTTTCTGAAAATAAAGATGCCAAAAGCGATGACGTGACGAACGGTGAAACTCAGACGCCGAAGCCGGCTAATACGGAAGAGACACTCGATGGCGATCATAAGCTCTATGCTTCGCTTGAGGATCGTACTGCAGACTGTGGTGCGGGTACGGAAGTTCTGTCTGGCGCTATTACGAACCGCGAGTACTTTAGCGGCGCCGCAGACGCGCTCAAGGCCGCAGAGAATGTTGACGCTGCAGGTTTGGTTTATAAGACTCCTCATGCCGATTATGCAGTTCTTTCCGGTACATGGCAGGGTCTGACGGGCAAGCTCGAGAACGCCGAAGCGAACAAGGAGTTCTTCGAGGCCGAACTGACGACCGCGAGCGCCGCCGTCGAGCAAAAGGTGAAGATTACCCCGAAGAAGGCTTTTGAGGACGAGAAGACGTTCACTATTACCTGGAAGTATCCGAATGGCGATCCGGCTGGTACTACCACGGTTCACGTAAGGGGTATTGCGCGGAAAGATCTTGATCTGGCGAGCGTTACCGCGGAAAACCAGGTTGATTTCCGTATGGCTACCGATCAGGACAGCTATCTGTTGAAGGAGGCGAATGCGGCCGCTGAGAAGGCAGTCGATGCTACGCAGACCGGCGACAAGATCACGGACCTTTATAAGAGCGCCTCAATTAAAGAAAGCGACTATAGCGAGTACTATACAAACGGTAAAAACCGTGCTGAGAATAAACTTGACGGCACCCGCCTTTCGTTGAAGAAGAACGACGACGATGTCCTCTCCAACTACAACATCATTGGTCAGCCTACAGTTGTCGTAAAGCCGATGGTTTCCAAGGCATGGTCTGATAACTCTGATTTAACGAAGAGGCTGTCGCTTGCCGGTACCGGTCTTAAGCCCGAAACCTTTACTTCCCCAAGCGATACCTGGATTAAGACTAACGCGACTGCTAAGTGGCAGGGTGGCAAACTTGCTGACACTCGCGAGGGCCTTTCTGCTGATACGAAGTTTGTTGAGTCGACCGATGACACCAATCGTGGTGGTCAGGGCAAGATGGAGAACTCCTTCTATGTCCAGGATAACGATGGCAAGATCGTCCGTGAAATTACGGGAACATCGTATCTCTTCGACAGTGTGATACCTGGTCTTAGCTCTTTTAAGGCTGTTCCCGTTGGAAAGAGCTTCAAGTCGGCCGATAAAAAGGTTTGGGCTGCCGAGAACATGAAGGTGCAGTTCTACACCACCGAGGGAGACAACTCAAAAGACGATAAGAATCCCTGCGCTTCTGGTATCCACAAAATTGTAGGTTCTTATACCGAACAGTCCAGTAAGGGCAAGAGCGAGGATGAGCCCATCCCTTCAACGGCTTTTGAGAAGACCAAGGATAGCTACGGCTACGAGTTCCAGCTCTCTGCCGATTCCAAGGTTAGTGCAAAGGATATCAAAGTTAAGCTAACGGATAATGCTGGCAACGAGAGCAACGAGCTCGGTTATAACGATGCGATTCTTGATGGCAAAAAGAACACCAACATTGACGTCGAGGAGCTAGCAGCTACTACGACGGCGCCGACCATCAGCACTTCTTGGAATACGACGGCAGCTAGTAATGGTAAGTATTACAACGTGAACCGCACGCTTACCGTTACGATTCATGCACCGTTCTTTGAGTACACCCAGGCGTATCTGGGCGATAAGGTTTTCGCAACGGTAACCAAGGATGGTGGTTCTTACAGGACGCTCACGCCTGGCGACTTTAAATCTCAGGGCAATGATACTTGGGTTGCCACTGTCGATTTTACCGAGGATGGCGATTACGAGGTCTCGAACGTCAACGTTCAGGACATCCTTGGTCGCGGCTCGACTGCCGCTGGTGACACCTTCACCATCGATAAGACCGCTCCTAAGCTGAACGTGTCTTGGAACACTGAGGCTGCTCAGAACGGTAAGTATTACAACGCTGCTCGTACGGCTACCATTACGGTTGAGGAGCACAACTTCGATCCGAACCTGTTCAAGATCGAGGCTCCGGTCTCTGCCGGCAACGGTGACGAGGCTACTCCTGCCCAGATCGGTGGCTGGTCCAGCAACGGCGATACCCACACCGCTACGGTGACCTTCCCGGGTCAGGGCGTCTACACGCTCTCCGTCTCCGGTGAGGACCTGGCTTCCAACAAGTCCGAGTCCTACACCTCGCCTGAGTTTGTGATCGACACCATCAAGCCCAAGATCGACATCCAGAATGTCGTCAACCGCACGGCCTACGCCGGCGAGGTCGCCCCGACTGCTGCCGTTCACGACACCAACCTTGCCGATGGCACCTCCATCGAGGTTTCCAAGATCAGCTACCCGCTGTCCAAGGACGATCCGAACCCCTATGCGGGCGCCGCGATCAACACCTCGGCTACCGACAAGTCCGTGAGCTACCTCAACCCGGCCAAGACCAAGGGCAACGACGGCGTCTACACCCTGACCGTTCAGGCTATCGACCTAGCCGGCAACACCGATTCCGAGGCTGTCACCTGGTCGGTCAACCGCTTTGGTTCGACCTACGTCATCTCCGATAACACCGGCAAGATGCTCGACCAGTACCTCAAGAGCTCCAAGACCACCGATGTTAAGGTGACCGAGATCAACCCGTCCGGCCTTGATGACAACAAGACCTCTGTCGAGCTGACCCGCGACACCAAGAACACCACGCTCAAGAGCGGTGACAACTACACCACCGATGCCGACACCACGAGCGGCTGGAGCGAGTACAACTACACCGTCAGCAAGTCCAACTACGACAAGGACGGCGCATACCGCGTGCTGTTCCACAGCGAGGACGCTGCTGGCAACTCCTCCGAGAACACCATGGAGGGCAAGAACGCCAAGAAGTCCGGCGCTGCAGCCGAGATCAACTTCGCCGTTGACGACACCGCGCCCATCGCTTCCTTCGTCGACCTTGCCTCCAACGGTAAGTACGAGGAGTCCTCGCACAAGGCCAAGGTGAGCTTCGAGGACAACCTCAAGCTTTCGAAGGCTCAGATCAAGGTGAACGGCAAGACCGTGGCCACCTTTACGGCCGACCAGCTCGAGAAGAGCCCGATCCGCGAGTTCACGCTCGACGGCAGCTCCTCTAAGCAGGACGTTGCCGTTGTCGCTTGGGACGCCGCGGGCAACAAGTCCAAGGAGCTTAAGGCTACGGGCGTGCTCGTCACCAACGACTCCTTCGTTCTGTGGATGAACAACCTGCCGCTTATGGTTGGCACCATCGTCGCGATCGTTGTCGTCGCTGGCGGTATCTACATGGTCGTCGCCAAGAAGCGCAAGGAGAACGAGGAGAAGTAAGCTCTTCGCAAGACGCTTGTGCATCTGTGAGCTTTACGGCGCCTTGCCCCACTGCTGGGCGGGGCGCCATTTTTGTTAGGAAAGGATTGATCGATGAGTTCCAAACAGGCACTGTGCCCGTTTTGCGGACAGCCGGTCGATGAGGGAATGCGTTGCTGCCCGTTTTGCGGGGCGCCGCTGAGTGCGGGCGAGGATGCTGCGGTGGATGTTGGGTCGCACGCTGCCGGCACTGACGGGGCTGCCGATGTTGCCACGCATGCTGCTGAGCCGGCCGCCGAGCCGGCCGCGAAGAAGCCTGGCCGTCGGTTTGCGAAGACTTCCGCGCCGGCCGCAAACCCTGCCGCACAGGCTCCGACGGGGGAGGACGCGCTGTTCTCGCTCGATAACCTGGATGGCGATGCGGGGGTCAACCCCAATGCCTCTGCTGGTAAGGGCACTGCGATTCCGCGCATGACGCCCCATCTGGATAACGCACGCGCCGCGGTCCGCAAGCCGCTGGCGAAAAAGATTGCGATTGCCGTGGCTGCCGTGCTGGTTGTTGCGGTGGTCGTGGGCGTTGGGGTGGCTTGGAAGGGCGATCAGGATCTTAAGCGCGAGGCGCAGCAGGTTTCGGCCCAAAAGAAGAAGTCCGAAAGCAAGCTCGACCTTATGGGCGGCGACCGCAAGATTAAGGCGCAAGCCAAGGCGGGCCTGGGTGGCGACGCGATGGTGTGCGACGGCTCGTATCTGTATTGGGCGGATGGCTCGCATATCCTGGCGCGCAAGGCTTCGGGCACCAAAGCCGTGGATGCGACCGTGCTTACCAAGGCCACCGCGAAGCACCTGAACGTTTGCGACGGCGATCTGTATTATGCAGACGGTGCCAGCGTCATGAAGATTGAGAACGTTGCCGAGTGCGCCAAGCAGGCGGGCGGCAAGGACAAGTCCAAGGTCAAGGTCAAGACGGTGGCGACACTCGAGGGCGATGTTGAGGGACTTGTCGTGCGCGATGGCACCGCCGTTGCCATGACGCTCAAGGACGGCAAGGCCTGTGTGTGGCGTCTCGACAAGGACGCGGCGCACCTGGTGGCCGCCCAGCCGGCATCGAGCGCCTGGTTGTTTGCCGATGACACCCATTGCGATGTGGTCGTTGCCACCGATACGGGTTGGACCGTGTGCGAGGCGCCACTTGCCGACGTTTCGACTGCTGCGGAGATTACGCTTGAGCAGGAGAATGCCGAGGCTGAGGCAGAGCATCCGCAAGAGACGCACGGTCCCTTTGGTTCGTACGTTGCCGGCTCCGAGCAGCTCAAGAATGCCTTCTTTGGCGAGGGCACGCTCTATGCCGTGCTGACGGGCACCGATGGGCACACCACGCTTTCGCGCTGCACCCAGGGCGGTACGTTTAGCTCGTTTGACGCTTATGCCGATGCGGGCCGCCTGTGGGCCAATAGCCACGGCTGCGCGCTCGTGCTCTCGGGAGGCGAGCTCGGTTGGGTTGACGCGAGTTCGGGCCTTTCGAGTGACTACGACAAGGTTGCCGACAAGGCCGGACTCGACCTCGATCCTTCAACCTCGGCGTTGTGGCTCAACGGCACGACGCTCTTTGTGGCAGATAATAGTGGCAAGTCTTCTACGCTTTGGGCGCTCGACACCTCGGCCGAGAACCCCAAGCTCGTCAAGATTGCACAATAAGGCGCCCGGCGCCGGAAAGGACCCATCATGTTTTGTGGTCACTGCGGATACAACAACCCCAATACCAGCAAGTTTTGCTTAAAGTGTGGCTCTGAGCTTGCCAAGTACATGCCCGGTGGCGCCTCTGCCGCTGCCGCGGCCACGCTTCGTACTCCTGCTCAGCAGCAGCGCCCCGTTCAGGCGCCCGGTGCGCAGACGGGCATGGGCGCTCAGCGCCCCGCTGCGGCTCCGATGCCGCAGACGGCTCGTCCTGGCATGGCACCCATGGCGCAGCCCCAGATGCCGCAGGCTGGTCGTCCTGCTGCCGGTATGGCTCCTCAGCAGCCGGTGCAGCGTCCCGCCCGTACTTCGCACAACCGTCCCTCCAACATCCCGGACGCCGGCCCTGCCGTGCGTCCCGGCTCGCATCCCGCTGCCCCTACGGCCGCTCCTGCCGGCGCCAACGGTAACGTGGTGATCCCTCGTGGCCCTGCGGCTGGCGCTAACCAGCCGGCTGTCGGCTACAACCAGCCCCACGCGGTCTACAACCGTCCCAGCACGGGCGTGACGGTGCTCGACGATCTCATGGCATCTTCGGATCATCCGTCGTCCTCGGAGCTGCCCCGCATCGCCTCCGATGTGCCGCGTTCTGCCTATGGCCCGCGTATGGCACTGATCCGCGAGCGCGGAACCCGCTATGACATTACCGAGTTTCCCGCCACGGTGGGCAAGGGCTCCGCGGCAAATGTCCGTATCGAGGGCAACACGGCTATTTCGCGCGTGCACTTGCTGGTGCGCTACACGGGCCAATGCTTTGCCGTGGAGGACAAGAACTCTACCAACGGCACGTGCATCAACGGCAACCGTCTGGAGCCCGGCGAGCTCGTCAAGCTCAAGAACGGCGATAAGCTCAAGATGGGCAATGAGGTCTTTACGGTCGAGATTCGTTAACAGATAACGGTCTGTACCGGGCGAAACGTTGTAGGCGAGCGACGGCAGGTAAAAAACTTGCCGTCGCTTTCCATGTTGCGCAACAACTTTCGAGGTTTTGGACGGATGATTCTAACTGTCAAAGGTGAACGAGCGGACGCGGTATCGAGCCCGGCCGCTCCCTTAAGAAAGGGGAATGAAATGTTCTGTCCTCATTGTGGAGCCCAGCAGCCCGATGGCGCCGTCTTCTGCGGTAACTGCGGTCAGTCTATGGTTGGTGCTTCTTCTGCGCCTCAGGCGGATTCTGCCCGCCAGACTCCGGCTCCGCAGCAGCCTTTTGCCGCGCCCGCACCTGCACCCGCCGCGCATCATGGGTTTGGCGGCTCCGGTTCCAACTTCCAGGGTACGCTGTCGGCGGCGACGGGCTTTGGCAAGCGTTCCCTCGCCATGCTTGGCGGCGCCGTGGCATCGTTCGTCTGCATGTTCCAGCCGTGGGTCGCGCTGCCGTTTGCCGACAAGGGCCTCGATTATGCCCTGCAGCAGTCTGCGAGCGGCTCCAGCACCGCTATGATCGAGCAGCAACTGGGCGGCGCCTTCAAGGCATTCATCAACACCTCGTTCGATATGCCGCACGTCTTTAGCCTTTCCGGTAGCCTGCGTGGTATCGCATCGGCGGCCAATACCTATATTACGCAGATGTCGAGCTATGCCGATCTTCCGGCACTGCAGCAGGCCCAGAGCGCCGTGGGCTCCATTAATCTGGCGGCCAACGTCCTTACCATCTTCTTTGTGCTGTGGATCGCCTGCCTGGCTGCACTGATTGCCGGCGTCGTCCTCAAGTTTGTCAAGAAGAACGACGTTGTTCTGATTGCCGCTTTTGGCGCCACTGCCGCCATTTCGCTGGTCTGCGTGATCGCGTCCTTTGTCGTTAATGGTCAGGTCGAGAGCAACCTGGTTTCGGCTTTTACCTCGATGGGTAGCAGCAGCACGGCCGGAATCATCGCGTCCATCAAGCCGTTTATCCAGCCTGCATTCGGTGCCATCCTCACGCTCATCTTCTCGGCTGCCGGCCTGGTGTGCTCCTTTGTCCTCAAGGAGGACTAATTTCGTCGATACGCCTGCCGGCGGGCTAGACTCGGCCCCGTTTACAGGAGACTATCGTAGGCCCTGCGGATCTTCCGCGGGGCCTTTTGCTATGACGTGGCAATTGTTGCGCAACGTTGTGGGCGGAGCGCGGGTTACACTCTGAGATAAGGATTTGTAGTAAGGGAGAACCTTATGTTTTGCACTAAATGCGGTTCGTATGTGCCCGACGGCCAGCACTTCTGCACCAGCTGCGGTGCCCCTATGGAGGAGTTTGGGCCTACCGGTGACGTCCCGGCGCAGCCGACGTACCAGCAGCCTGGTCAGACGCAGCAGGGCTATGGGCAGCCGGCTTCTGTAACGGGCGCCAGCGACTTGCCGCCCTATATGCCGCCGGTCGACGTGCCGGGTGTCTGCGACATGGGTGCAGGCGGTCCTGGTCCGCAGCGGCCCAAGAAGAACGGCAAGAAGGCTGCGCTGATCACCGTTGGCGTGCTGGTGGCTATCCTTGCGGGCGGTGGCGCCGGCTACTACCTTGGCGTGTATCGCCCACAGCAGGCCGAGATTGAGCGTATCGAAAAGAAGAAGGAAGAAGAGGCCGTCAAGCACTCCAAGCACCCGGTGCGCATCACGGCGACCGGCATGCAGTGGGATACCGATACCGGCGCTACCAAGCTGCCGGTGCACGTGACGGGAACCGACGTTGACGGCAAGGACGTGGATACGGTCTTTTATGTCGACAGCGAGGGCAACGGTATCAAGCTCATGCAGGGCAGCTACAGTCTTGCAGTGGCCGCGTCGCCCTTGGGTGCCGATGGCGAGATTTGGGACGTACCCAACGTTTCGGTGAGCATTAAGCTGGGCGACGCACTCAAGAAGGGCGAGAAGCTCGACCTGCGCGAGAATGCGAAGTTTGAGCTCGGCGATCCGATCAATGCCGTGGATGTTGAGCCCGGCGAGATCACCATGGCGCAGAATTACGCGCGCCAGGGTGGCTGCGACGACAAGGACGAGGCCGATCGTCTGGCGGGCTTGGCTTCTTCGGCGCGCAACGGCGCGGTCGCGAGCTATAACGCGGCCGTCTCGGAGGCGAGCCGCAAGAGCCGTACCTACGACGGCGATGTCTTTACGTTCGAAGTTCCCGAGGACTGGGGGAGCGACTGGGACGTCAAGACCTCACAGGGCACGTACAGTGGCGTCAAGAACGGTTTGTGGGTCAAGTACACGATTGTCCACGATGGCTACACGGTGGGTACGCTGATGATCTCCAACCACTTCAGCTCGGGGTTTAACACAATTGGGAAGACGAACAACGTGGGCAAATCAACCAATCTGTGGCTTGGGTCGTACGATTCGCTTTCGGGCGACTCCGACTGGGAGTACATCATCGATTCGATCTACATTAAATAGTTTCGCTTACAAGAAAGTGCCCCGTTTCCCTGGTGGAAACGGGGCACTTCTTTGTGCAATGAGACTGTGGCGTTAGGCGCTACTTGTCGACGTCGGTGAACTCGGTGGGCGGGACGGAGTCCGTGGAGTCGTCGTAGCTGTCGTCGTAGTCGCTGGAATCGTCGTAGCTGTCGTCGTAGTCGGAGTCGTAGTAATCGTCGGAGTCGTCGTAGCTGGACGACTTGCTGGAGCTGCTCGACTTGCTCGACTTTTTGCTGGAGCTCGACTTGCTGCTGGACGAGTCGGTCGACTTGCCGCTGTTCGCATCAGCATCGGTTTCGGTGCCGCTGATCTTGGTGGTGAGAGCCATGAGCGTTTGCTCGACGGTATCGACCGTGTTGTTGAGGTTAAGCTTGGAGGTGTCGATGGCACCCTCCGGGGCAGAGGCGTCCTGGTCCTCCAGGTTGTCGCTGTAGCCCTTGATGAGGAAGGCGCTCTGGTAGTTGAAGTCGTCGCCGTGGAGCTCGCCCTCGGCGGTCTTAAACTCAGTGCCGTCGTAGGTGAAATACTTGTACTCGGCATCGTCGTCAACGAGCACGGCCGTGTCGTCGGACATGAGCTGGGTCAGATAGACGTGATTGCCCGAGTCGCCGATCATGGTCTTAAAGGTTACAAAGACATAGCCGCCGTTGGACGCCTCCGGTGAGCCGCTGTAGAGATTGACGGCCTTCCTGCCGTTGTAGCCCCACACGTCGAGGACATAATCGCCGTTCGAAAGGCGCGTCTTCTTGTTGAAGGACTTTGCCTTGGTCTTGGAGTGGACGGTCACGAGTTCCTCGAGGCCGTCGCCGTTAAAGTCGACGAGCTGGGCAAACTGGACGCCGCTGATCTGGTAGTCGCTCGTGCCGGTCGAGACAAGCTCGGGGTCGCCGTACTTCTTGATCAGGCTGTTGAGCTTGCTCTTGTAGGCGGTGCAGGCCGCCTTGTACGTCGCGTCGTCAATCGTGGCGGGCGCGGTGGTGTTCGTGGTGTCCTTGGACGTATCGGTCTTCTTGTCCGTCTTTTTGTCGGACTTGCTGGGCTTGGAGCTGCTCGTGCTGTCGCTCGACGTGCTCGAATCGTCCTCGGTCGTGGAGTCGTCCTTGCTGGCGTCGTCCTTGGAGGTCGTGTCCGAGGAACTGCCGTTGTCCGTGCTGGTAGAGGCGTCGTCGTCCTTCTTGGGGGTGTTGACGGTCACGCTCTCGGCAGGTTTCTCGGCACTGGTGTCGTCCTTCTTAACCACGGTGGTATTGAAGTTTTGGACCGTATTGCCCTTGGTGTCCTCGATCTTGCAGCTGTAGTCGCCGGGCTTGACCTTGCCAAAGTCGCCGATCGTAAAGCCGTCGTCGCCCTTGACCTTAATCTTGTAGCTCTTGCCGCCGTTCTTGGGAGTAAGGGTCGCGGTGTAGCTGTGGATCACGCGGTCCTTCTTTTTGGGCAGGACCTTGGTGTCGACGGTGCACACGACGGCGTCCTGACTGCCGGAGGTGATCTCGACGGCGTTGGCGTTGGGCGTGAGCAGCAGGATGGCTGCCACGGCGGCGCCGGCGGCGACCAGACCAAGGCCCGCGAAGACCGGCCAGCGGCGCTTCTTTTGCTGCGGCTGCTGGGGCATGGGCATCTGCGGTTGGGGCTGCGGCTGCGGAATAGGCGCCGCCTGCATGGTGGTGTCGGTCAACTGCTGCTGCGGCAGGTCGACGACGGTGGCGCCGGCCGTGGGCTGTGCCACGCCGAGCGACTCCATGGCCTCGGCGGTCGCCTGGGCATCTTCATCGAACTCGGCGATGGTGGTGGGGTCGTCGTTGACGTTGACGAGCGTAGTGGGGTCGTCGGCGACGGCCGCGGACTCGGCTGCATCGTCGCCGGGGAAGGCGACGGCGACGGCTGCGTTGTCGTCGGTCTCGAAGATCTCGTTGGCCTCGGCGACGTCAACGGGCGCGGCGTCGTCGATGACGACGGGCTCGGCGGCCGGCTCGGGGTCGGTTGCGGGCTCGGCATTGGCAGTCTGCTCGGCCGCGGGCTCAGTCGCGGGCTCAACGGCATCGAGCGTGACGACCGTCTCACCGGGGTCGGTCTGATCGGCTTGTGGCTCGGCAGTGTCTGTCGGGGCGTCCGACTCCGGGTCTGCAGCGTCGAGGGTCACCACGGTCTCGCCGGGATCTGCATCGACAGCGTCCAGTGTGACGACCGTCTCGCCGGGGTCGGTGACGGTCTCGGGTGCAGGTGCGGGCTCGGACGTCGGCTCAACGGCATCGAGCGTAACGACGGTCTCGCCCGGATCAACGGCGGGCGCCTCGGCGGGTGCAGGTTCAGCAGCCTGTGTCTCGGCGGACGCCGGAGCCTGGGTTGCTGCCTTGGGCGCTACGGACGCTCCGCAATTGGTGCAAAAGCGCGCGTCGTCAGGCAGCTTCGTTCCGCATTGCGTGCAAAACATAAGGTGAGCTCCCTTCTTTTGATGGTTCTTGCGTTCGAATCTATGGTACCTGCGGTATAGGACAAAGTTGTTGCGCAACACTGCGAAAAACCTTGCGACGGCGCCAATAGTGATGTTCATGTGTACGGATTTCGTCTCGATCTGTAACACCTGGGCGGGATTTCAGCCTCTACCTGTTACAGATCAAGACAGTTCTCCACCCAACACATCAAACATCTCAATCTGTAACAGTAAGGATCCGTTTTGCTCAGTAGATGTTACAGATTGAGATCTTGTTCGGCGGGGGATTCTTCGGTCTCGATCTGTAACATCTAGGCCGGGAATCGACCTCTACTTGTTACAGATTTAGATGTTTTGGATGGGAGCGACAGTATGTCTCAATCTGTAACATCTGGACGAAGATTCAGCCTGTAGATGTTACAGATCAAGATGTTGTTCAAGGGGCTGCTCGTATGTCTCGATCTGTAACACTAAGACTCAGTTTTGGCCCGTAACTGTTACGGATTGAGGCAAACCTGCTGCTGGCGGTGTGGAAACGACCGCTTGGAATTGTTGCGCAACGTCTTTCGCGATATCTCCCATATGCTTGCGCCAAGAAGAGGTTGAGGAGCTTACCAGCGCGTTCGCTCGCGTGGGTGGCTCTGCATTGTTGAGGGGAGATGCCATGAGGTGCTCAAGTTGCGGTAGCGAGCTGGTGCCGGGCACGACGTTTTGTCCCATTTGCGGCGCCCGGGTCATGGACCAGGGTTTTGACGAGCCGATGGCGAATACTGCCGATCACGCTCAGCAGTATTGGGATCAGTCGCAGGCTCAGCTGGAGCAGCAGTACTGGGCTCAACCTCAGCAGTTCCAGCCGGACTCTGCTCCGGCCCCCATGTCGATGGCTCCTGCTAAGAAGCCCCGTCGAGGAAAGAAGGTCGCTGCAGGACTGGCCATCGCCGTTGTCGTTATTGTCATGGGCATCGGCGGCTTTGTGGGATTCTCGTTCTGGCAGAAGGCTCAGCACCAAAAGATGGTCGATCAGACGACGGCGGCTGTCAAAAAGACGGTGGACGAGCAGTATGGCGAGAGTTTTGGCGGCTTTGTTCCCAACAATTATGTCAATCCTTCGACGTATAAGGTTAAGTCCGTCAAGGTGAGCAACGTGACGGAGAACAATGGTTTGGTGAGCGGCTCGGCCGAAGCCGTCACGGCGAACCGTAGCTTTCGCTCGACGATGGACTTTACGTTCACCGGCGTCAAAGGTTCGGGCGACGCGGTTTCAAACGTGACCTTGAAGCTCAACGATAAGTCGACCGAACCCAAGAGGGGCATCGACTTTGACGAGGAAAACGGGTTGACGGACCTGGACCCTGAGCTCGATGGCTCGTCGTGCACGGTTAAGCAGGAGATCCCCGGAGGTGCGCCCTGGTACTACGACTCGTCGTACCATCAGGAGTACTCGTACTATTTCGAAGACGACGAAGGATGGTACCTCTCGGATTCCGGTCGCTACGACGATGACGGCGATTCCGACCCCATGCTCGACATCTCGGGTACCTATGAGGACTCCGGCGGCGCCGCCACGCCGGACATCTACCTCAAGATTTCGAACTATGACGAGGATGAGGGGACGATTTCCGTCGAGTTGTCGACGGACTATTCGCTTTCGAGGAAGAAGCTGAGCGGTCACATGCTCTTTAGAAAAGACGATATTGAGCTCGAGGACATCGACGACAGTGGCTATAAGGGATTTAGGATTGGCGGAGGCGGCGGCCTGGTGACCAGCGCCGAAGAAATTACCGGTGCAGAGGCGGGCGACGCGGCTCTGGTGTTCGTGCTGAACCCTTCGTCGCCTGGCGGGATTAATGTGTATAGGGGCGACGACCAGGGTCTTTCGGTGCAGACGGGCTACGGCAAAGCGGGGCGCTACACCCTTCCTGTTATGACTGGGGTTACGGGCGGCATGATGAGCGGGCTTTCGGAGTTTAGTGCGTGGTCGTTCGAGAACAACGCGCCCACGCCGCAGTTCGTGAAGGAATAAGGGGTCGGGGCCGCTGTCGGCGTTGGAGCCAGTGCCGCCCCGCCGGTCAATAATCTCAATCTGTAACATCTACAGCTCAATTTGCTCAATAGCTGTTACAGATTGAGACATTGTCTGACGGGGGAGTCTTCTGTCTCGGTCTGTAACATCTTAGACCCGATTTGTCCCGTAGATGTTACAGATTGAGATGTTGCTCGGCGGGGGAGTCTCTGCTCGGCCTCGTCCGCCCTGTCATCTGTGGTTTACGTGGGGGCATACGGAGTACGGGTATACTAACCGGCGGCGAATCTGCTCCATCGCTTAGAGCTGCTGCGTCTGGACGGCGCGTGATAAGGCTGCCAAAGCGATCGCCAGCGTGCTGAGCAACGTCCTCTCTGTGCGCACCTGTTTTTGTATGTATTAGCGCACTACCAAGCACGCTCGCGCGGCCGCATGCCGTGCCCATAATGCGTGCAGATAAGGAACAACAACATATGCGTAATTCTGTATCCGACGTCACGGACGCCGAGATTCTGGACGAGGCCCGCGAGGCCATGACCCAGGCTGCCTTCGATGCTGCCGACGAGGCCAGCGCCGCCGAGACCGTCGAGTCCGCGACCGAGAACCTGCCCGCCTTTGACGAGCTGGGACTTTCGGACGAGATGCTTCGTGCCATCGAGAACCTGGGCTACACGGCGCCCACGCCTGTCCAGGCTGGCTCGATCCCCGTGGTGCTCGAGGGCCGCGACCTGCTTGCCGCCGCTCAGACCGGCACCGGCAAGACGGCCGCCTTCTTGCTGCCGACCATGAACAATCTGGAGCACATCGCTCCTCCCAAACCCGTGCACGAGCGTGGCGGCCGCAACCGCCGTCGCGGCGCCAAGAAGCCCGAGGGCAACGGCCGCGGCCCCGCGATGCTCGTTATCACCCCCACGCGCGAGCTTGCCCAGCAGATCGATGAGGTCGCCGGTAAGATTGCCGACGTCACCGGCCATGTCGCCGTGACCGTCGTGGGCGGCGTGAGCTACAAGCCGCAAACCGCGGCGCTCAAGTACGGCTGCGACATTCTGGTCGCCACGCCGGGCCGTCTGGTCGATCTGATCGAGCAGGGCGCTTGCCACCTGGACGAGGTCAAGGTGCTGGTGCTCGACGAGGCCGACCGCATGCTCGACATGGGCTTTTTGCCCGCCGTCCGCCGCATTGTGCGCGAGACGCCGGCCGAGCGCCAGACGCTGCTGTTCTCGGCCACGCTCGACGAGGAGGCCGTGGGCGAGATCACCGACCTGGTGAGCGACCCGGCCCGCGTGGAGATTGCGCCTGCCACGTCGACCGCCGACACCGTCGACCAGTTTGTGTTCCCGGTGTCCATCGAGGCCAAGAACAACCTGCTGCCCGAGTTCCTCAAAAAGGAGGGCCCGGAGCGCACTATCGTCTTTATGCGCACCAAGCACCGTGCCGACAGCTGCTGCCGTCGTCTGGAGCGCAAGGGCATCAAGGCCGCCGCGATCCACGGCAACCGCAGCCAGGCCCAGCGCGAGCGCGCGCTTTCGGCCTTCCGCGACGGCACCGTTGACGTGCTGGTGGCAACCGATGTCCTCGCCCGCGGCATCGACATTAGCGACGTGCGCTACGTCGTGAACTTTGACGTGCCGGCCGAGCCGACCGACTACATCCACCGCATCGGCCGCACGGGCCGTGCCGGAGAGCTGGGCTGGGCCATTACGTTTGTGACCGAGCAGGACGTCGATGAGTTCTACGAGATCGAGAAGCTCATGGACAAGACGGCCGACATTTATGACGCCGGCGACCTGCACGTGGGCCCCAACCCGCCCGCCGTCGACCCCGAGCGCGATCCTGCGGCCTTTAAGGTGAAGAAGAAGACCAAGCGCGGCAAGTCCAAGAGCAAGAAGAAGCTTGAGCAGGCACGTCGCGACGGCAAGCGCAACGGCGATGACTACGGCGATGTGGCCGGTCGTTCCAACCGCGGTCGCGACGAGCGCCGCAGCGACGGCGAGCGTCCGAGTCGTCCCAAGCGCGGCGGCAAGACCCGCGTGCGCGAGGGCGTTCAGGCTCGCGTGGATGAGGCCGTGGAGAGCGTGGCTCGCGAGGTGGCTGCCGAGGAGCGCGGCGGTGCTGACGCCGTCAAGCAGGCCCCGCGTGGCAACCGTGCCGAGCGCCGCGCCAAGCAGTTCCAGGGCGAGGCGCATCGTCGTCGCCGCGAGGACGAGGACCGCGGCGGTCGTCGCCGTGTTGAGCGCGAGGACGAGGGCCGCGGTTCGCGCGGTGGCAAGCGCGGTTCGGGCGACCGCCGTCGTTCCGGTCGTGATGACGAGCGCGGTGGCCGTGATGAGCGTCGCGGCGGCGAGAGCCGCGGTGAGCGAGGTGCCCGTGGCGGCGAGTCCCGTGGCGGCAAGCGCTTTGAAGAGCGCGGTGGCCGCGGCGGCGAGCGTCGCGAGGGTGCTCGCAGCAATGGCGGCCGCGGCGGCGCTGGTCGTTCTAACGAGTCGCGCGATCGTCGTGACCCGCGTGCCAGCCGCGATCGTCGCGATGACTGGCGCAACTACGACGATACCCGCGAGGAGCGTCGTGGCGGCTATCGCGGCGGGCGTGGCGGCAACCAGGCCGGCTCCCGCGGCGGTCGTGCCGGCGGTCGCGATAACCGTGGCAGCTATGGCAACAATCGTGGCGGCAAGCGCGGCGGCAGCTCCCGTCGCCCCGGTGACGGCGGCGGCAAGCGCAAGTAACATACGCGTCGCACGCTAGAGCGAGGCGAACTAAGGGCCCCGAGCAACTACGCTCGGGGCCCTTTTGTTTGCCGCATCCGACCGTTGGTCCGGTGTGATTTGCTCAGGAATGCACCTGGAGGATGCTGAAGGCCCGTTTTCAGCCATGCGGCAATGGGTCCCATGGGGTGCGCCGTGCATTTTTTGGAGTATTCTGCAGATCGAGTTGCCTGCATACGATTCGACGTCGCCAGCGGTGGCCTTCGGATATCCCTAGCGAGTGTTTTGAGTCAGACTTTTCCGTTTTCCGGTGCAAAGGTGTGTCATTCTCGTTATAGCGGAACCCAAAATGATGCAGCGCCCTACAGTTTTGCCCGCTCGCGGCGGTGTTGGCACGAGCGCGTTGCAGAATACTCCGTTTTTTGCACGGTCCGGGATGGGGTACCTCAGGAGAACACAGCGGTATCACGTAAATATATGCAATCTGTAACGGAAATTATGCAAATCGATGAGGCAGACAGCATAGTTTGGTGCAAAGGGGTCAGGTTAATCTGCACCAGGTTGGTGGAAACAAACCTGACCCCTTTGCGCTAAACCGGGGTGTCCCCGCGCGCCGTATACTCTGTCTAAGCATGCGGGCGGCTTGGTGTGTTACCAAGCGTAGGGGAGGATGTTCGATGAGCATGTTCGAAATTGTGTTTAGTCCGACGGGCGGAACGGAGAAAGTGTCTGGTCTTGTGACCGGGGCGCTGGATGGGAATATCGTTACCGTCGATCTGACCGATAGTGGGTTGGATTTCCACGGGGTCTCGATGGCGAAGGGCGACGTTGCGGTTATCTCCGTCCCATCATATGCTGGCAGGGTTCCAGCTGTGGCGGTTGAGCGACTGGGAATGGTGCGTGGCAACGGAGCTCGGGCTGTTTTGGTTTGTGTTTACGGGGGCCGCGCGTTTGAGGATACGCTTATTGAGCTGGAAGACGTTGCGAAGCGTGCCGGATTTAGGGTGGTTGCAGCGGTTTCTGCCATTGCCGAGCATTCCGTTGCTCGTCAGTTTGCTGCTGGGCGACCGGATGCGCGGGATGTGGCGCAACTTTCAGAGTTTGCGCAGCGAATCCGGCAAAAGCTACTGGACGTGGCTGCGTCTGAGCCCTCTATTCCCGGCAATCGTCCTTATAAGCAAGCTGGAGGCCACAGTATGGTGCCCCATGCAACGGAGGATTGCGTCTCCTGCGGTGCTTGCGCTGCGTTGTGCCCTGTTCGAGCTATCGACAAGGACGATCCAAGGCAGGTGGATGGCGAGGCGTGCATCTCCTGCATGCGTTGCATCTCCGTATGCTCGCAGAATGCTCGCAAACTTGGCCCTAACAAACTTGCCGCCGTTACCCAGATGCTGAGCAAGGCTTGCGTCGAGCGCAGGGAATGTGAGATCTTCATCTAACGCAAGCGAGATTGGTGCAATGGGGTCAGGTTAATCTGCACCAAGTTGGTGCAAACAAACCTGACCCCATTGCACCAGAGCAAGGAGTGTCCCTGGGTGCCGGCAGAAATGGAGTGTCCCCAAGTGCCGCTTAAATACCGTTTATCGAAGAAAAAATACCGTTCATCGGTCATAATGGTTGTTCCGGCTTTGGACTTGTCTACAATAGCTCCCGTCAAAAGAAATGCGGAAGGTTACCGAGTCCCTCGGACGTGGGCCTAACCAAAGTCTTTGAACGGGTGTGTCTCAATGGGCGCATTCGATTGATTTTGGTTGGGCTATATTTATGAAGGGACATGCCACCATGGGTTTCTTTTCTCGCCTGATGGGCGGTTCGGATGAGCAGAAGACTGCAGCTTCCGAGTTCGAAATCCTCGCTCCCGTTTCCGGCGAGCTTGTTCATCTAGAAAATACCAATGACCCCGCTTTTAGCAGCCGTGCCGTGGGTGATGGCGTTGCCGTGGTTCCCCAAGAGGGAACGGTGTGCGCTCCTGTCTCCGGTACCATCGGGGCGCTGTTTCCGACTGAGCACGCGTTGGGCATCATGTCCGACGACAGCTCTGCTCAGGTGATGCTGCATATCGGAATCGATACTGTTAAGCTTGAGGGCAAGGGCTTCCATGCGCTTGTTGCCCAGGGTGATCACGTTGACGCGGGCCAGCCCCTCGTCGAGGTCGATTTCGACGTGGTTCGCGCTGCCGGTTTCGATCCTACGGTCTTCGTTATCGTGTGCGAGCGTTCGGAGAACTCGACTCTTCGCGAGCATGCTTCCGGCCCTGTCGCTGTTAAAGAGCCTGTCATCTGGCTTTCCGAGTAAATTCTTGTGGTGGGTACCGTGGTTATCAAGCGAGTTTTTAACAACAACGTCGCAATGGTCACTTCGGACGATGGCTCCGAGCTCATCGTCATCGGTCGAGGCCTCTGCTTTGGCCGTCATGCCGGCGATGCCGTCGACGAGGCGTCGATCGAAAAGACCTACGCGTTGCAGGAGGGAACTTCTCAGGACTCGCGTACGATTGACCGCTTGGCACATCTTTTGGAGTCCATCCCCACCGTCAACCTCGTGATTGCCGAGGACATTGTTCAGATGCTCCGTCGAGAGCTCAATGTCGATATCAACGACAAGATTCTCATTGCTCTCGCAGACCATATCAGCCTTGCTTTGGAGCGTGAGCGCAAGGGCGTCTCCTGTGAGAATCCGTTGCTGCTCGAGATCCAGCAGTTCTATCGCAAGGAGTATGCACTTGCGGGCCGTGCGCTGCAGATTATCAAGGAGTATATGGGCATTCAGATGAGCGAAGAAGAGCAGGGTTTCATTACGCTGCATATCGTCAACGCCACCATGCCGCAACGCTCCGATCGTTTGATTGTTTCGGTCCAGCTTGTTCGCGACGTGCTCGCGATTGTTTCCAAGCGCTATGCTACGACCCTCGATGACACCTCGCTGCCTTACGAACGTTTCGTTCGTCACCTGCAGTTTTTCGCACAGCGAGCGCTCGATCCTACGGCCGGGCAAATCAATGGCGACGCGCTGTTCCGAATCGATGAAACGGCGTATCCGTGCGCATTCTCGTGCGCGGACGCCATAGCCGCCCACTTGTCGTCTACCTATAACGTTGTCGTTACCGATGCCGAGAAGAGTTATCTCGCATATTACATTGTTAACCTGCTTGGAGAACCTGGTCTCTAGGCATAACGTGCCCACACATCGATTGATATAAGGCAAGGCTCACGGTCTTGTCCAGGGCACATCTGTCTTAATTTGCGGAAAAGGAAGGGGAGTACCGCTATGACCGCAAAAAAGAAGTTCAATTTCAAAGCGCCGTTGGAGGTGTTCGCGAAGTCGATCGTTCAGCCGATGATGTATCTCTCGGTTGCCGGCATCCTGCTCATCGTGGGCATCATTCTGACCAACAAGACCATCTGCGCTTTGGTCCCCGTACTGGGCTCCGGTCCGTTCCAGCTTGTGGGCGCCGTTGTCTACCAGTCGCTGATGTTTATCATCAACAACCTCTCGATTCTGTTCTGCGTGGGCATCGCCGGCGCCATGGCAAAGAAGAACAAGGGCCATGCTTCGTTGATCGCCCTGATGTCGTTCTTCCTGTTCCTGCAGGCTAACAACATCGTGCTCAACGCCACCGGCTCTCTTGCCGATGCGAGCGGCATGCTCGGCCTTACCGGAACCGGCCAGGCCACCGTTATGGGCATCCAGGTGCTTGATACCGGCGTGTTTGGCGGCATCATCCTGGGCTGCATCACCGGTGCCGTGTTCAACAAGTACTCGAACAAGCAGTTCCCCATTGCCCTTTCGATGTTCTCGGGCGTTCGCTTCCCGTTCCTGATCATGATCATCATTTCCTGGATCATGGGCGCTGGCTTCTGCATAGTTTGGCCTCCGGTTCAGGGCGCCATCTCCTCCGTTGCCGGCATCATTAAGGAGTCGGGCAACATCGGTCTGTTTATCTACGGCATGCTCAACAAGCTGCTCGTTCCCACCGGTCTGCACCACCTCATCTACACCCCGTTCCAGTTCTCCGATGTGGGTGGCACCCTGACGCTGGGTGATCAGGTTATCGCCGGCGCCTATCCCATCCGTGTCGCCGAGATGGCAATGACGGGCCAGCCCTTCTCCGATAGCACCTACTTCAACAGCTACACCTTCAACAACCTGTGGCCCTACATCGGTATCGGTCTCGCCTTTATCGTCACCGCTTACAAGGGAAACAAGGATAAGACCAAGGCCGTTATCATCCCGCTGATCATCACTGCCGTGCTCTCCTGTGTCACCGAGCCCATGGACTTCCTCTTTGTCTTTGCCGCTCCCGTGCTCTTTGTCGTTCACTCGGTTCTTTCCGGCATCTTCCTAGTTCTGCTCAAGGTTCTCTCCGTGCCCGCTTCGACTGCAGGCGGCATCATCAACATCGTGGTTTCCAACCTGGTCCTCGGTGTCGACAAGACCAACTGGCCGGTTATGCTCGTGCTCGGAGTCGTCAACGCCGCTCTGTACTTCTTCCTCTTCACCTTCCTTATTAAGAAGCTCAACCTCCACACGCCTGGTCGCGAGGAGGAGTCCGAGCTCGCCGAGTCCGTTGCCGAGGGCGAGGCCGCCGCGTCTGTCGCGGTGAAGCAGGGCGCTGTTGCCGCAGCTCCCGCAGAGGGCGTCGATGCAGGTATTGCCGACCTGGTCGCAGGTCTTGGTGGCAAGGACAACATCGAGGAGCTCGAGAACTGCTTTACGCGTCTTCGCGTGAACGTTAAGAACCCGGACCTCATCAATGAGGACCTCATCAACCACGTGCCCAACAGCGGCATCAACCGCAACGGCAATAATATCCAGATCATCTTTGGCATGAAGGTCGCCGAGATGCGCGACAAGGTCGAAAACGCAATTGAGAAGGAGCAGTAAACAATGATCATTACTCTGTGTGGTGGCGGATCCACCTTTACCCCCGGCATCGTCAAGTCCATCGCCCTGCGCAAGGACGAGCTCGACGTTGACGAGATTCGTCTGTACGACATCAACGAGGAGCGCCAGCGCAAGATCGGCGTGCTCGTGGACTGGATTTTGCACGAGGACCTCGGCTTGGACATCAAGCTCACGGTGACCACCGACAAGAAGACGGCTTTTACCGACGCGAGCTTCGTGTTTGCCCAGATGCGCGTGGGCGGCTACGCCATGCGCGAGCAGGACGAGAAGATTCCGCTGCGTCACGGCTGCGTGGGTCAGGAGACTTGCGGTTGCGGCGGTCTTGCCTACGGCATGCGCACCATCTTCCCCATGGTCGAGCTGATCGATGACGTTGAGAAGTACGCCAAGAAGGACTACTGGATTCTCAACTACTCCAACCCTGCCGCCATCGTTTCCGAGGGCTGCCGCGTGCTGCGTCCCAACGCTCGCATCATCAACATCTGCGACATGCCGATCGCAATCATCGACGTGGTTTGCGCCGCGCTCGATATCGACAAGAAGGATGTCGAGTACGATTACTTTGGCCTCAACCACTTTGGTTGGTTCACCTCGATTCGCCACAAGGGCGAGGAGGTGCTCCCGCAGCTGCGCGAGTACATCAAGGAGCACCAGATCCTGCTGCCCGACTCCTACCTCAAGGGCATGGGCTCGCTCATGGCAAAGAAGCCCGAGGAGACCGCCGACGAGCACCCCGAGCAGAATCGCCACACCAAGGGCAGCTGGTACTACGTCTGGAAGGGCGAGTACGAGATCATGGAGTGCTTCCCGGAGTACCTGCCCAACACGTATCTGAACTACTACCTGCAGCAGAAGGAGTTCGTCGAGCACTCCAACCCCGAGCGCACCCGTGCGAATGAGGTTGAGGAGACGCGCGAGAAGAACCTCTTCGACGGCATCGACCACTACGAGAAGACGGGCGAGATCGACGAGAGCACGTTCTATGCGGGCAGCCACGGCGACTGGATTGCCGACCTGGCCATCGCTCTGAAGAACGACACCAAGCAGCGCTTCCTGGTCATTTGCGAGAACAAGGGCGCTATCCCCAACATGCCCTACGACGCTATGGTCGAGCTGCCTGCCTATATTGGCAAGAACGGCCCCGAGGTCATCAGCCGCGACAACATTCCGCTGTTCCAGCAGGGCCTCATGATGCAGCAGCTGAACTCCGAGAAGCTCATTGTCGAGGCTACGATCGAGGGCTCGTACGAGAAGGCGCTTAAGGCCTTTACGCTCAACAAGACCGTGCCGTCGATGAAGGTCGCCAAGGAGGTTCTCGACGACATGATCGAAGCCAACAAGGGTTACTGGCCCGAGCTTAAGTAAAAGCAACAGGGTCGCTGACCGCATACCTGGAGCAATGCCCCGTCCACGTGATTGCGTGGGCGGGGCATTGTCATTTGGTAACGCGTTTTATCAAATATGGCATTTATCTGCGGTAATGTTCTATTTCACCGCTGAGGGTGACATTTTATACCGCCTGCCGAACCGTATGGAGACCTCACAACTTTTTAGGTCAGTGTTGTGCGTGTAGCAATTTCGCCCGGCCTCGCCTCCGGGCTGCCACATGAGAGGGGATCTTATGGCTCGACTGCACGTAATGGAACGCAGCCACGCTCAGGCCGTCATGGACGACCTGCACGATGCGCTTGGACGCCGTCTGGCGGTGAGCTCACTCGCCCCGTGTCCCGTTGAGTTTACGGCAGCGCTCGTCAACCTGTGTTCCACCCAGAGCTGCGGCAAGTGCACGCCCTGCCGCGTGGGCCTGAGTGCGCTGAGCGATCTGCTCTCCGATGTGCTCGAAGGCCGCGCCGACGAGTCCACGCTCAATCTGATCGCGCGCACCGCCCGCACCATCTACCTTTCGAGCGATTGCGCCATCGGTTACGAGGCCGGCGCCATGGCGCTTACGGCTATCCGCGGTTTCCGCGACGACTTTGAGCACCACATCCGCGAGCACTCCTGTGGCTTTGACCGCGAGGCCCGCGTCCCGTGCGTCTCGGGCTGCCCGGCGCACGTCGACATTCCCGGTTACATTTCGCTCGTCGAGGCCGGCCGCTATGCCGATGCCGTCAAGGTCATCCGCAAGAACAACCCGCTGCCGCTCGTTTGCGGCCTGGTTTGCGAGCATCCCTGCGAGATGCACTGCCGTCGCGGCATGGTCGACGATCCCATGAACATCCTCGCCCTCAAGCGTTTTGCCGTTGAGCATAGCGACCTCAACGATTACAAGCCCAACGTTGCCGACAACACCGGCAAGCGCATCGCCGTGATTGGCGGCGGCCCGGCCGGCCTTTCCTGCGCCTACTACCTGGCCGTGATGGGCCATAAGGTGACCATCTTTGAGCAGCGCCACCACCTGGGCGGCATGCTGCGCTACGGCATCCCCAGCTATCGTCTGCCGCGCGAGCGCCTGCAGGCCGAGATTGACTGGATCTTGAGCGCCGGCATCGACGTTGAGCTCGATCACTCCGTCAACGGCGAGGAGCTTGCCCGCCTGCGCGACGAGTTCGATGGCGTCTACCTGGCCATTGGCGCCCACAGCGACAAGAAGCTCGGCCTTCCGGGCGAAGAGGCGCCCGGCGTGGAGTCGGCCGTCAAGATGCTGCGTGCCATCGGCGACGACGAGCTGCCCGACCTGAGCGGCCAGCGCGTGTGCGTCATCGGCGGCGGCAACGTGGCCATGGACGTGGCTCGCTCTGCTGTGCGCTGCGGTGCCGAAAAGGTGAGCATCGTCTACCGCCGTCGCATCTGCGACATGACGGCCCAGGACGCCGAGATCGCCGGCGCCCAAGCCGAGGGCTGCGAGGTGCTGGAGCTCACGGCCCCGCTCAGAATCGAGACGGGCGAGGACGGTCGCGTGAGCGGCCTGCGCGTGCAGCCGCAGATTATCGGCGAGCCCCGCCGCGGGCGCCCGGCCCCGCGTGCCGCTGCCACGCCCGAGCAGGTCATTCCCTGCGAGCGCGTGTTCGTGGCCATTGGCCAGGACATCGACTCCAAGCCGTTTGAGGACATAGGCATCGCCTGCAAGTGGGGTCGCGTCGTCACCGATTCGGACGGTGCCGTGCCCAACTTCGATGGTCTCTTTAGCGGCGGCGACTGCCAGACCGGCCCCGCCACGGTCATCCGTGCCATCAACGCCGGCCGAGTTGCTTCGGCAAATATCGACCGTTACCTGGGCTTTGACCACAAGATCAAGCTCGACGTTGAGCTGCCGACCGTGCAGTTTAAGGGCAAGCACGAGTGCGGCCGCTGCGAGCTGGGTGAGCGCGAAGCCGGCGAGCGTATTCACGATTGGAATCTGGTCGAGCAGGGTCTCACCGAGGAGGAGGCGCGCCAGGAGGCAAGCCGCTGCCTGCGTTGCGACCACTTTGGCTTTGGCGCGTTCCGCGGAGGGAGGAACCTGGAATGGTAGAGCCCAACAAAACCACTGTTAGCGACAACGAAAGCGGAGCACTCAACATGGTCAAGCTCACTATCGATAATTGCGAGGTCGTGGTTCCAGAGCACACCACGATCCTGGACGCAGCCAAGTCCGTCGGCATCCAGATTCCCACCCTGTGCTATCTGCGCGATCTAAACGAGATCGGCGGCTGCCGTGTGTGCGTGGTCGAGGTTGAGGGCTGCGACCAGCTGGTTGCCGCCTGCAACAACTACGTGCTCGACGGCATGGTGGTCCACACCAACAGCCCCAAGGCCCGCGAGGCGCGTCGCACCAACGTGCAGCTGCTGCTGTCCCAGCACGACTCGCGCTGCACGAGCTGCGTGCGCAGCGGTAACTGCAACCTGCAGACCATCGCCAACGACCTGGGCATCTTCTATCTGCCGTACGAGCAGCACCTGGCGCGCGAGGGCTGGGATTTCGATTTCCCCATCATCCGCGATAACGACAAGTGCATTAAATGCATGCGCTGCATCAAGGTGTGCGAGAGCGTGCAGGGCCTAGGGATTTGGGACCTGACCAACCGCGCCACGCATACCGCCGTGGGCACCCGCGGGCGTGCGCCGATCGGCAAGACCGATTGCGTCGCGTGCGGTCAGTGCATCACGCATTGCCCGACGGGCGCCCTGCGCGAGCGTGACGATACCGAGACCGTGTTCGATGCTCTCGCCGATCCCGACAAGATCGTGCTGGTGCAGATTGCGCCAGCCGCGCGTAGCGCCTGGGGCGAGGAGCTCGGCATTCCGCGCGAGGAGGCTACCGTCGAGCGCCTGGCTTGTGCGCTGCGCCGCGTTGGCTTTGAGTACGTGTTCGACACCGATTTCTCGGCCGACCTCACCATCATGGAGGAGGGCTCCGAGCTGCTCGAGCGCCTGGGTAAGGCCGCCAAGGGCGAGGGCGACAGCCGCGGCTGGCCCATGTTTACGAGCTGCTGCCCGGGCTGGGTACGCTTTGTGAAGGCGCGCTACCCCGAGTTTGTCGACAGCCTGTCCACGTCAAAGTCGCCGCAGCAGATGTTCGGCGCCATCGCCAAGACCTACTACGCCAAGGTGCTGGGCGTGGAGCCCGAGCGTCTGTTTGTGGTGTCCGTGATGCCGTGCACGGCCAAGAAGGTTGAGTGTGCGCTGCCGAGCATGGTGGGCGAGGACGGTACGCCCGACGTTGACGTTGCGCTGACGGTGCGCGAGATGGTGCGCATGATCCGCGCGAACCACGTGAGCGTGGATACGCTGGTTGAGGAGCCGCTCGATACGCCGCTGGGCTTTGGCACGGGCGCGGGTGTGATCTTTGGCGCCACGGGCGGCGTGATGGAGGCCGCCGTGCGCTCGGCATATTACCTGGTGACGGGTAAGAACCCCGATGCCGACTTCTTTACCGACGTGCGCGGACTTGACGGCTGGAAGGAAGCCGTGGCCGATATCGATGGCACCAAGGTGCGCGTCGCCGTGGCACACGGGCTGGGCAACGCTGCCCGTCTGCTCGACGCGATTCGCGATGGCCGTGTGAGCTATGACTTCGTTGAGGTCATGGCGTGCCCGGGCGGCTGCGTCGGTGGCGGCGGTCAGCCCATTCACGACGGCTGCGAGCTGGCAGCCGAGCGCGGTCAGGTGCTGTGGGGCCTGGATGCCGCTGCGGACATTCGCTTCTCGCACGAGAATCCCGATGTCCAGGCGTGCTACCGCGAGTTCTTGGGCGCGCCGCTCTCGCCGCTGGCCGAGGAGTTGCTGCATACCGACCATCATGCATGGACGATGCCCAACGAGGAGGCGTGCTAGCGATGCGCGCGTTTGATTTTGAAATGTCGCGCCGGGGGTTTGCCTCGGCGCTCGCCGCGGGCGTCCTGTCGCTTGCGCTCGCGGGCTGTGGCGGCGGGGCTGCCAGTGCCGGGTCTGCCGCGGGCTCGGCTGCCGGGTCCGCCGCGGGCAGTTCTGCTGTCGAGCCGGTCGAGGTGCACGTCGCCTCGCTCAAGGGGCCGACCTCGATTGGCCTGGTGCAGTTTATGGATCAGGCCGCAAACGGCGAGACGGACAATGAGTTCGACTTTGCGATCAACACTGCCGCCGACGAGATTGTGCCCAAGGTCATTCAGGGCGATATCGACATTGCCCTGGTGCCCGCCAACGTGGCGAGCGTGCTCTACAACAAGACCGAGGGCGCGGTGCAGGTCATCGACATCAACACGCTGGGCGTGCTGAACGTTGTGACGGGCGACGCGAGTGTGGCCTCGTTTGGCGACCTGGCGGGCCATACCGTCTATATGACGGGCAAGGGCACCACGCCGGAGTACGTCATGAACTACCTGCTGGAGCGCGCGGGCCTGACCGGCCAGGTGACGCTCGAGTTTAAGAGCGAGCCCGCCGAGGTGCTGTCGGCCCTGCTTGCCGATCCGTCTGCCGTGGGCGTGCTGCCGGAGCCGTTCAGGACCGCTGCCATCGCCAAGAGTGAAGGCAAGCTGTCGGCTCCGGTAAGCCTGACCGATGTGTGGGACGAGCTGGCAGGTGACACAGGCTCGCGCTTGCTGACGGGCGTGACCGTGGTGCGCCGCGCGTTTGCCGAGGAACATCCCGAGGCCGTGGCGGAGTTCTTGAGCTGCCATGCGGCGAGCGTTAAGGCTGTCAATGCGGCACCGGCAGACTGGGCGCAGGCCGTGGTCGATGCCGGCATCGTGGACAACGCCAAGATCGCCGAGAAGGCGATCCCCGGGTGCATGCTTGTGTGCCAGACGGGCAAGGATATGAAGGCGGCGCTCGGTGGGTACCTGCAGGTGCTGGCCGATGCGGATGTGAGCGCCGTGGGCGGTAAGCTCCCGGCTGACGATTTCTACTACATGGAGTAGCCCGTGCATGCGTTTGCTCGACACATGACAGAGCGTATGAAGGCGGTGGCGGCAGCAGGTGCCGTCGCCGCCTTTTGGCTTGCCGCGTGGATGCTGGTGGCGGCGCTGGTGGCGCAGCCGCTGATCTTGCCGGGGCCGGGTGCTGTTGCCCTGGCGCTGCTGCGCCTGGTGTGCGATGGCGGTACCTGGGCGATTTTGGCGGGCTCGGGCGCGCGGATACTGGGCGGGCTGGCGCTTGCCGCGGTGTGTGGTGGCGTGCTTGCCGGCATTTCGTCACATTTGCGGGCGTTTGCGCGCCTGGTGGCGCCGGCGCTATCGTTTGTAAAGGCGACGCCGGTCGCCTGCGTGGTGGTCCTGCTGCTTATTTGGCTGGGATCGGCGCGTGTGAGCATCGTGGCAGTCTTTTTGATGGCACTTCCGGGCGTGTATTTTTCGTTGGTCGAGGGTTTGACGCAAGCGGATAAACCGCTGGAGCAGATGTTTCGTCTGCATGGCGTGCGCGGCTGGCGACTGTTTTGTGCCCACACCTGGCGCGAAGTCCTGCCGTTTGTGCTTTCGTGCGCCCGCGCTGTGATCGGCATGAGCTGGAAGGCCGGCGTGGCGGCGGAGCTGATCGGCATGGCGGTGGGCACCGTGGGCGAGCGCATCTATCAGGCGAAGCTTTTGATCGAGACGGCGGACCTGCTGGCGTGGACCGTGCTGGTCGTTGTCGCCTCGTGGGCGTGTGAGCGCGTGCTGGTGTGGCTGCTGCGGGTTTCGGGACCCGTGGCGTGGCGCGCGGCCGTGCGGGCGCATGGGCGCGGCGCTCGCGGTTGTGTGGGCGACTCTGCTGGCGGTGGGGCTGCAGCGGAGCTTGCGCTTGCCGTGGGCGATCGCGCGCCCTGGGCGCCGGCGCTGGATGGTCTGGTGCTCAACGTGCCTGCGGGTGGGCGCATCTGTGTGATGGGTGTTTCGGGCATGGGCAAGTCGACGCTGCTTTCGTTGGCAGCGGGGGAGTGCTCGCCGTGCTCGATGGTGTTTCAGGATGCACGCTTGGCCGAGTCCGCCTCGGCGCTGGATAACGTGCTGGTGTGCGCCGATGCGCGTGTGGATGCTTCGAGCGCCGCGGCATTGCTGCGCCTGCTGGTGCCGGGAGTCGATGTGGATGCTCGCGTGGCCGAGCTTTCGGGCGGGCAGCGCCGCCGCGTCGAGATTGCTCGAGCCCTGCTGTGCCCGGGCGGCGCGGTGATTCTTGACGAGCCCTTTACCGGCCTGGATGCCGCCGCGCGCGATGCGACGACCAAGGTCGTGCTCGACCTGCTCGACGGCCGCACGCTCTTGCTTGCCACGCACGACGCCGCCGACGCTCAGGCCCTCGATATCTCGGACATCATCACGCTCTAAATACTAACTCAGCAACAAAATGATTCGTTTTTCTCCGTCCCCATAGGGTCTGGTGTGGTATTCTATCTGCGGGGTAATACTTAGGATTACCAAGTAATACCAACGCCGCAGAAACAAACTCCGGATGCGGGCCAATCGGGTTGCCTTCACAGCCCGTCGCCCAGCCGCGTGGCCCGCATCTATCCGCACCACCGTCGTTTCAAAAAGGAAGCGCCATGGCAGAACACATGACCCCCGTAGTCGCGAAGGTCTTGCCCGAGGAGAAGGCAGCCTTCGCGGCGGCAACTCAGCTCGTGGGCACCACGCCGTCCAACGCCATCCGCATGTTTATCGCTGCGTTCAATCGCTGCGGCACCTTCCCGTTCGACATCTCGCCCAACGGGGCTTTTGGCAAAGACTGTCCCCAACAGCTAGTCGTTGAAGAACGTCCCCAATGACTAGTCGTCGGGAGGAGGTTGGCATGCTCAATGCGATGATTTGGGCGCTTGCCTGTTTTGGCGTCGTCGCTGCCGATATTGCCCT
Organism: uncultured Collinsella sp.; assembly: GCA_902475785.1. Lineage (GTDB taxonomy): Bacteria > Actinomycetota > Coriobacteriia > Coriobacteriales > Coriobacteriaceae > Collinsella. The sequence continues at coordinate 3,083 of CABSAN010000002.1, read as the reverse complement.
GAGCGTCGTTTTGTTCTCCGCCCTTGGCGTCGCATCGGTGTTCATGGGTTTTTCGATCGATGACCTCGACATTCAATTGCTTCAGGCCGTCGCGCAGACGGCATCGTTTTTGATGGCGCTACTGTGGTGGCGTTATCTGTGGCCGCGTTCGTTTATGGCACGCCGGCAAAGCGAGCATCCGCTCGGCGGGGGAGCACGTGGGGCGTGGAAGCGCATCGCCTGCGTTATCGTGATCGGCCTGGCCCTGCAGGTGGTTGTTGGCTACGTGACCGACGCCGCGCTGTCGCTGTTGCCCGATGCCGCGGCCGACTACAGCGAGCTTGTCGAGGAAACAGGCATGGGCGACACCAGCTATCTCGCCGTCCTGACTACGGTGCTCGGCGCCCCGTTTTGTGAAGAGCTGCTGGTGCGCGGCATTATTTTTGAGTTTTCGCTCCGAGCGTTTAATCCGCAGTGCCGCCCACTTTGGAAGCGCCGGCGTCGTGTGAGCGCACGGGACGGCGCCATGGTGCCCTGGGCGGCCCCAAGCACGTGGAGTATCGCCGCGGCGATTGTGCTGCAGGCGGCAATCTTCGGCTTTATGCACATGAACTGGGTGCAGGGCTGCTACGCCGGCGCCGCCGGCCTCATCTTTGGTTGGGTGCTCGTGACGACCGGAAAGCTCCGCTACACGATCCTGCTGCATTTTGCCTTTAACGCCGGGTCGTATTTCATGGGGCTGCTCTGGTTTGTGAACACGCCGCTCGATGTGGCAATTACGGTTGCTATCGCCGGCGTCATCCTCGTTGAGGCAATGCGCTCGCTGCGCCACGCGTGTGGGACGGACGCAGCGAGCGCACCGCTGCCCTAGTTGCGGCGTCCGCCTCCGTTGGCGCCCTGACGCCCCTGGGCCGCGCGATTGCGACCGGCAGTGTTCTGTGCGCGCGACATGCCGCTGTGCCCCTTGCTACCCTTGGGCCCCTTGCCGGCGCCACCGTGCGGCTTGCCGCCCTTCTTGCCGGTTCCATGCCCGCCGTTGGCAGATGTCTCGCCCGGGCGCGGCGGCACGGGACGAATCAGGCAATGCTTGGTGTAGCCAATCAGATCGCGGCGGCCGGCTTTTTCCAGCGCCTCGCGCACGAGCTTGTAGTTCTCGGGCTTGCGATACTGGATGAGCGCACGTTGCATGGCCTTCTCGTGCGGGTCGCGCGCCACGTAGATCGGCTCCATGGTGCGCGGATCCACGCCGGTGTAGTACATGCAGGTCGACATGGTGGATGGGGTGGGGTAGAAGTCCTGCACCTGCTCGGGCATGTAGCCCATGTCGCGCACGGCTTCGGCAAGGTCCACGGCTTCCTTCATCGTTGAACCGGGGTGGCTCGATATCAGATACGGCACCACGTACTGCTTGAGTCCGTATTCGCGGTTCAAGCGCTCAAATTTACGGCAGAACGCGTCGTAGACGGCGCGGCTCGGCTTGCCCATCACGGACAGCACCGCATCGCTCACGTGCTCGGGTGCTACGCGTAGCTGGCCCGAGACATGGTGCTCCAGCAGCTCGCGCAAAAACTCGTCCGAGGCATCGGCCATGGTGTAGTCAAAGCGGATGCCGCTGCGGACGAAGACCTTTTTGACGCCCGGCAGCTGACGCAGGTCGCGCAGCAGCTGCGTATAGCCGCTCTCGTCGACCACCATGTTCTTGCACACGCTCGGCCACAGGCAGCGCTTGTTCTTGCACACGCCGTGCTTGAGCTGTTTGTCGCAGGCGGGACGGCTAAAGTTGGCCGTCGGTCCGCCCACGTCGTTGATGTAGCCCTTAAACTCGGGATCGCGCGTGAGCAGCTCGGCCTCGCGCATGATCGAGTCGTGGCTGCGCATCTGCAGCACGCGGCCCTGGTGGAAGGTGAGGGCGCAAAATGAGCACTCACCAAAACAGCCACGGTTGGAGCTAATGGAAAACTTGATCTCCGCAAAGGCCGGCACGCCGCCCGCCGCATCGTAATCGGGATGCCAATCGCGTGCGTAGGGGAGCTCGGCCACCTCGTCCATCTCATCGGTGGTGAGCGTCGCCGACGGCGGGTTCTGCACCACATAGACGCTGTTGGGGTAGGGCTCTACCAAGCGGTGTCCGGTGATGGGGTCCATATTCTGCTGTTGCACATTGAAGCTGCGTGCGTAGTTGAGCTTGTCGGCGGTAAGGTCGTCCCAGCTGGGCAGCAGGTCGTAGTCGTAGACCTCGTCGAGCGAACCCGTGCGGTAAACGGTGCCGTTGATATAGGTGATCTGATCTACGGGCAGTCCCGCGTCGAGCGCGTCGGCGATCTCGACGATCGCGTGCTCGCCCATGCCGTAGATGAGGATGTCGGCGCCCGAGTCGAGCAGTACCGAGCGCTTGAGCTTGTCCTGCCAGTAGTCGTAGTGGGCCAGGCGGCGCAGGCTTGCCTCGATGCCGCCGATGATGATGGGGGCATCCTTAAACGTCTGACGGATAAGGTTGCCGTAGACCGTGACGGCTCGGTTGGGACGGCGCCCCTCCTCGCCACCGGGGGTATAGGCATCGGTGTGGCGGCGGTGCTTGGTCACCGAATAGTGGTTGACCATGGAGTCCATGTTGCCGGCGCTGACGAGAAAGCCCAGGCGTGGCTCGCCGAGCACGGTGATGCTGGCGGGGTCGGTCCAGTCGGGCTGGCAGATGATGCCCACCTTGTAGCCGTGCGCGTCGAGTACGCGGCTAATGATGGCCATACCAAAGCTAGGGTGGTCCACGTAGGCGTCGCCGCAGATGTAGACGAAGTCGCACTGGTCCCAGCCGCGCGCATCCATGTCGGCGCGGCTGACGGGGAGGAACTTATCGCGGCCCGGGCGCCAGGGGCGTGTGGGCGCTGCTGGGGTATGCGTGGTGTGCCCACCCTGCGCCTTACCGCCGCGCTTTTGCTGCTGGCCCTGTTTGCCCTGCTGACTGCGCTGGTTGTTCTGAGCGTGCTGAGGCTTTTTTGCCACGATCCCTCCCGGTGTTTGTATGCTGCACGTAATTGTAACCAGTCTTTTTGGGACGTGTCTCTATAGTTTTGTCAAGCGCGTGCTTCGCGCCATTTCGGCATGAC
>CABSAN010000001.1 GCA_902475785.1 uncultured Collinsella sp. | reverse complement strand
TAGTAATCCCTATTTTCCGACACGACCGAATCCTTCCGACTTTCATTATTGTCACTGTGCGTCCTATACCCAAGCTGGGCCGACCGCAAACAGAGGGTTTGATGTTATTGCATTTGGTACGGCGAAAGCATGGCCCGTTGCGAGCAGCTCGCGAACCAAACCGACACGAGCGCGAACATGAAGCCGTTGGCAAAACCGTTGGCAAACTGCATCGCGCCGCGCTTCCACCACAGCAGACTGCGATGAAGCACGCCGTCCGAAAGCACCATGAACAGGCCCATGGTAAACGGAATAAAGCACATCACGGCAAAGGCCGAGAACACGCCCGAAATGGCCGAGAGTACCAAAAACGGCGCCACGATGCCCATCAGGTAAAAACCGGTACGAGCTTTGCCTTCCAAGCGCTCGGCCTCAACATGGGCGCGGCCGACCAGGTCGCCGCCCGCGGCACCGTTGGTGCCAGCATGACCCATGCCGCTAATGCGGACCTCGTCGCCATCGTGCGTGCCGGCAGGAAACTCAATCGTCTGCTCGGAGGTTACGCGAGTACGACCGCTGCCACCACAATCAGGGCAGGGGTCGGCCACGACCTTACCGGAACCGCCGCACTCGGGGCAGACCGACTGGAACGTGCCCGCACCAAACAGGAAGGACAGGTCGACGTCGATGTGGCCGCGGCCGCCACAGCTTGGGCAGGTATGGGCATGCTCGGAGGAGACAGACCCCGAGCCGCCGCAGTGACCACAGGTATCGAAGCGCGTATAGCGGACGGTCTTGCGGGCACCGCCCTTGGCCTCCTTGGCGTCCAGTTTGATATCGACGACCACGTTGGCGCCGTTCTCGGGATTGTAGGCAGCCTGGCCGCGACGCTGCTGGCCCCAGGCGCCACCAAAGGGAAAGCCGCCCTCAAAGGGATTGCCATAGCCCGTGTTGCCGGCGTAGCCGCCACCATAGGGCGAAGCTGTAGGAGCGCCGGCAAAGGGATTGCCAGAACGCATGGCGTCATAGCGCGCACGTTTTTGCTCATCCGAAAGCACGGCGTAGGCCTCGGAAACCTCTTTAAACTTTTCCTCGGCATCCGGCTCTTTGTTGACGTCCGGATGGAGCTTGCGAGCCTTTTGCTGGAAGGCCTTCTGTATATCACGCGAGGTAGCGTCCTTGGAGACACCCAGAATCTCGTAATAATCTTTTTCGTTCATCGTCGCCATGCGCGGCAACCTCCTGCTCACAGCAGCGTATATATTCCGGTAATTCTACCCGAGCGGCCTAAGCTAGATCCCAAAACAGCTCGAACAGAACATTTCCATCGAGCCAGCCCAGGTGTGTCGGCGCCAGACGAGCTCGAACATGGCCCGCGACGACATCTGCCGAAGTGAAGGGTCCCTCATGGACTCCGAGCGTCTCGGGCACCCAAGTGGCAAGACCCAATTCGAGCGCGCGATCGCAAGCAGCTGTCAGCTCATCGGCCGGGATGACACAAGCCACGCGAACCAACAGGTCGGACGCAACACCGCGCGTCATGCGACAAGCGAGCATCAGGTCTTCGGCCGCAGCCTCGCGCTGCGACAGATATTCGGCCTCGAACGTCGTCGCGTCGTCGTCACGTTGCACCAGACGCACGCGGTACGCATCGCCTCGAGAAGACGCGCCGGGGAACAAACCTGCAAGACGGTCGAAATCCTCGGCGTCGAGCATGCCCGCGGCAGAACGACCCAGGCCCAGGTAGCCCCGTCCGGTCCAGTAGGCAATGTTATGGGCGCACTCATGGCCGTCGAGTGCGTAGCTCGCCACCTCATACGGGTGATAGCCGGCGGCACCCAGGAGCTCGCGTGCCACGTCCATGCAGGCGGCCTGAAAATCCTCATCAGGCTCGAGCGACTCGTCGCGGCACGCCATGCGATAAAGGGGCGTCCCCTCCTCGAGCGTGAGCGGGTAGACCGACACATGATGCGGAGCCGCCGCCAGCACGCCATCGAGCGTGCGCTTCCAACTCGCTGCGGTCTGCACGGGAAGTCCGCACATGAGGTCGCACGACACATCGAGGCCAGCGTCCTTCACCGTCGCGATGGCGGCGAGCGCCCGATCGGCATCGTGAATACGGCCGATGGCAGTAAGTTCGGTGTTATCGAGCGTTTGCACGCCCAGAGAGACGCGTGTGACACCAACCTTGACAAGTGCAGTAGCGAGCTCGGCGGTCAGCGACTCGGGATTGGCCTCGCAGGTAAACTCAACGGGGGCGCACCACGCACGAATACGCCGCGCCAGCTCCACCAGGCGCTCCCCCGCCAGCGACGGCGTACCGCCGCCAACATAGACGGTGCGGATCTGGTCGAGGGCCCCAGCCTTACCAAAAGCATCGAGGCGCGCGTACAACTGCTCAAAATAGGAATCGAGCGCGGCATCCAAATCACACGAAGCAAAGCTGCGCGAGTCGAAGTCGCAGTAGCGGCACTTTTGGGCACAGAACGGCACGTGCACGTACAGCGCTGTAACGGCCACCCTTAAGCCTCCAGCGGATGAGGGGGCACCGATTCGCCGGCGGCAAGGGCAGCCTCACTGGCCACCACATCATGCTCGATCTCATCGACCAGCGCCATAAACTCCTCATACGTGGAGCAGCGCACCACCTGCGCGCGCCAGGCTGCAGCATGGGGCATGCCTTTTAAGTACCAGCTTGCGTACGTGCGGGCACGCGACATGAGCGGCAGGAGCTCATGCGTCAGCGTTAGGTGCTCACGCAGGGCGTCCAGGCGCTCAACGGAGCTGCGAGCCGGCACCGGTATACCATCGAGCGCAAGGGCGCGAGCATCGCCAAACACCCACGGGTTCCCATAGATACCGCGCGCAATAAACACCGCGCTGGCACCCGAGTTGCGCAGATGCTCCGCAGCGTCCTCGGCCGAGAACACATCGCCCGAACCAATCACGGGAATCTCAACGGCGTCGGCAACCTCATCGACGACCGACCAATCGGCCTGGCCCGTATAGAGCTGCGTGGCGCAGCGGCCATGCACCGCCACCGCGGCGGCACCGGCGCCTTCGAGCATCTGGGCAAATGTCGCGGCATTACGGTCCTCGGCATAAAAGCCCTTGCGGATCTTTACGGTCACGGGTACATGCGCCGCGCCCACCGCCGCCTCGACGATCTTCTCGGCCAAATCGGGCGTGCGCATGAGCGCCGAGCCCTCGCCCTTGGTAACAACCTTGCGGGCGGGGCATGCCATATTGATATCGATGAGCGACAGGCGATCGCCAACGCGCTCCTCGACGGCAGCGACGGCGCTCGCAAACTGATCGGGCTTGGAGCCAAAGAGTTGCACGCAAATCTGCTGCTCCTCGTCGGCCGGTAGCACCAGGCGCCAGGTCTTGTTGCTGGCATAGGCAAGGCCCGCCACGCTCACCATCTCGCTGTAGGCAAGGTTGGCACCGCGACGGCGGCACATGATGCGGTAGGCAGGGTCGGTCACGCCCGCCATGGGAGCCATAAGGAACGGCTGCTCGGCATAGGCGCCCAGCAGCCGCTTGCTGTATTCAGAAAGCGCCATAGACCTACTCGTCCACCTTGAGGATCGCCATAAAGGCCTCCTGCGGGACCTCGACCGATCCGATGGCCTTCATGCGCTTCTTGCCCTCTTTCTGCTTCTCGAGCAGCTTGCGCTTACGCGAGATATCGCCGCCGTAGCACTTAGCAAGCACGTCCTTGCGACGCGCCTTGACGGTGGAGCGGGCAATGATCTTATTGCCGATAGCACCCTGGATGGGCACCTCGAACAGCTGACGCGGGATGATCTCCTTAAGCTTGTCGCACAGGCCACGGGCCAGACCATAGGCCTTGTCCTTGTGGACGATAAACGACAGCGCGTCCACCTCGTCGCCCGAAAGCAAGATATCGAGCTTAACGAGCTCGGAGGGACGGTACTCGTTGAACTCGTAGTCGAGCGAGGCATAGCCCTTGGTACGACTCTTGAGCTGGTCAAAGAAGTCCAGGATGAGCTCGGCGAGCGGCATGTCAAAGCGCATCTCGACCGATTTGCTCGTGAGATGGATCATGTCGGTTGTAATGCCACGGTGCTCGATAGCGAGCTGCATGACGGCACCCGTATACTCGGGCGGGCAGATGATCTTAGCCTTGAGGTAGGGTTCCTCGATACGCTCGATGCGCGTGGCCTCGGGAAGATCCTGCGGGCTACGGACATCAATCATCTCGCCGTCGGTCTTGTAGACGTGATAGTCCACCGAGGGGCTCGTGGCAATGAGGTCCAAGTTGAACTCGCGCTCCAGGCGCTCCTTGACGACCTCCATGTGCAGCAGGCCCAGGAAGCCCACGCGGAAGCCAAAGCCGAGCGCCACCGAGGTCTCGGGCTCCCACACCAACGACGGGTCGTTGACGTGCAGCTTATCGAGTGCGTCACGCAGGTTCTCGTAGTCCTTGTTATCGATCGGGAACAGGCCCGTATAGACCATGGGCTTGGCCTCGCGGTAACCAGGAAGCGGCTCGGGGCAGGGGTTCGACGCCCAGGTAAGGGTGTCGCCCACGCGAACGGCCTCGGGGTCCTTCAGGCCCGTGACCACGTAGCCGACCTCGCCAACCGTCAGCGCGTCAACCGGGGTCTCGGCAGGACGCTTGACACCCACGCCGTCGACCAAAAAGTCGCCCTCTGCCTGCATCATGCGCAGGGTATCGCCCTTTTTGATGGAGCCGTCAAAGACGCGCACCGTGGCCACCACGCCGCGATACTCGTCAAAGTACGAATCCAGAATGAGCGCTTTGAGCGGAGCATTTGCATCGCCCTTAGGCGGAGAGATCAAAAAGACGATGGACTCTAGCAGATCGTGAATACCCTCGCCGGTCTTGCCCGACACGCACACGGCATCATCGGCGGGAATCGCCAGGTCATCCTCGATCTCGGTCTTGACCTCGTCGGGATGGGCCGAGGGCAGGTCGATCTTGTTGATGGCCGGCACAATGTCCAGATTGGCGTTCATGGCGAGCGTCGCGTTGGAGACGGTCTGCGCCTCGACGCCCTGCGTGGCGTCGACAACGAGCACCGCGCCCTCACAGGCTGCCAGCGAGCGCGAAACCTCATAGGTAAAGTCCACGTGGCCCGGCGTATCGATCAGATTGAACTGATACGTCTCGCCATCGTCGGCGTCATAGGACACGCGAACGGCATTGGACTTGATCGTGATGCCGCGCTCGCGCTCGATATCCATGGTGTCGAGCAGCTGCGACTCCATGTCGCGCTCGTCGACGGTATGGGTGAGCTCGAGAATGCGGTCACTGATCGTGGACTTGCCATGGTCGATGTGCGCAACGATTGAGAAGTTGCGGATGTGGGAAATGTCAATTGAAGTATTCATGCGGACTATCTTACCCGAGCGGTACAAAAAATGGAGCCTGTTCCATAAAACAGGCTCCATTTATGCGCGTAATCTGTGTGGTGTGAAATTTACAACTTAGGCGTTGATGCTGTTCACGAGCTTGGCAAGACCGGACTTGCGGTTGGAAGCCTGGTTCTTGTGGATAACATGCTTGGCGGCAGCCATGTCGAGACGCTTGGTGACGGTCTTGAGGGCAGCCTGGGCCTTCTCGGCGTCGCCCTCGGCGACGGCGGACTGGACGTGCTTGGTCAGCGTCTTGAGCTCGGACTTGACAGCCTTGTTACGCATGCGAGCTGCCTCATTGGTGCGGATACGCTTCTTCTGAGACTTGATGTTTGCCACTTCTGGAGTTCCTTTCGAGTTCCTTGCAAAAAATGTATGACACCTCTGAGACACGGTGAGGTCATGCAAGCGCCTACTATAGCACGCTCCCTCTCAAAGGGATAGAACGAATTTGTCAAATAGGCAGGTATCATCACGATTTTCTCAAGATGTTCGTAATCCAGAGCAAAAGCGCGGTCTGAGAATCGGCCGAACCCTTGAGCGCGAGCTCCACATCGACCGCGCCCTCGAGCGCTGCGACGAGCTCTGCCATCGAAAAGCGACGTGCCCAGGTCAGGTGATTCTTGACCTGCCAGGACTGAAGCTTGAGTGTTGCGGCCAGCTCACGACCCTGACCGCGCGCATCGAGCGCCTTGGCGACGATCAGCTCGCGGATGCGGCCGCACAGCAATGTATAAGTCCACACGTAGCTCTTAGCGGGCAATAGATTGAAAAGCTCGAGCGAGCGTCGCATGTCACGGGCCGAGACCGCATTGAGAAAGTCCCAGGGTTGAACCTCGGCAGTGCGCACAATCCAGCGCTCCACATCGGCAAGCTCAATCTGGGGCGCCTCGACCATCTGAGCAAGCTTAGCCAAGTCGTTATCGAGCATGCGAGTGTTTTCACCCGAACGCGAGACGAGCTCCTCGGCGGCCGCCGTCGAGATCGACTTGCCGTGCTGCGTCGCCATCTGCTGCACGCGGCGCGGTAGCTCCCAGCGCTTGGTGCCGGAGCAATCGATCACAGCCTTCTTGTCGATCTTGGCGATCGCCTTATACAGGCGCGTGTTCTTGGCAAGCGAGTCGGCGATGATGAGGCAGACCGTTGTGGGGCTGGGACTTGCCAGATACTCAACGAGCGGCTCCGAGACCGCCTTGGCGAGCTTTGAACAGCCGTCAAGGATTACCAGGCGAAACTCGCTGCCCATCGGAAAGGTGTTAAGCGATCCGATAATGGACTCGATATCGGGGTCCTTGGTCATGTCGCGCTCGTCGAGGTTGAACTCGACCATACCCGACTTTTCCAGACGCGCTTTCATACGCGAGACGGCGTGATCGCGCTTGACTCCGTCGGTACCGACGATCAGATATGCCGGCAGCAGACCGGTTTCGGACATTGCGCTCCCCTCCCGCAGGCCTTCGTATTCGCTCCGTGCCATTCTAGCCCAGGGGCCCACCACACGCCAACGACGTCGTCACGGTCGCTGGCATCGCATCGCAAAGCCATTCGCAGTCGGCGTGACGGTAATGTCGCCGTGTTCGATAGTGCACGCGAACACGCCGCCCGCTTCCTTAACGGCATCGATGCAGGCGTCGGACGGATGGCCGTATCGATTCCCCTCGCCCGCGCTCGCGAGGGAAAGCTCGGGCTTCAGGACGTCCAGCAACTCACCATCAACTGAAACCTTAGAGCCGTGATGCCCAAGTTTAAGTACGTCGATATCCCCCACCTCCTGCACGAATTCCAGTTCTTGGTCAAGCTCGGCATCACCGGTGAGGAGTATGCGCAGGCCCTTGCCTTCCTGAACATAAGAGAGCAGCAGGACAAGCGAATCCTCATTTCCCTCGCCATCCACGGACTCGAATGGCCACATCACGCGGGCGCAAAATGAGCCGATGTCGACTGTATCCCCACGGCGCACCTGCCGATACTCCACGCCAGGTCGGTTCAACACCTCGGCAGGAGCATCCTCCAGCGCATCAGCCGCCACGGCAATCGTTCCGACCGAAAACTGTTCGAGCACGGCAGGCAGACCACCCCAGTGGTCCTCATCCCAATGCGTCACAAAGACGGCATCGATATGGTGCACGTTATTGCGGACCAACGCCGCCACCACGCGCTCGTCGAGCCCGCAGTCGACGAGTGCTACTGCGCCGCCCTGGCGGATAAGAATCGCATCGGCCTGGCCCACATCGAGCACCGTCACCGAAGGCGGAGCGAATCGATCCCAGTAGACGTACGGAATCGCAGCCAAGAGCACCAGGCATGCAAGCCCCACCGCCATAGGAAGTGCACGGGGACGCGGCCACCGGACAAGCAGAACCGCCAGCAAACACGGCACTAGGTAAATCCACATGCTATCGGGCGGCACGCTCACGGATGCACCCGGCACGGCGGCAAACAGCCGCTCGAAAAACAGCGCGCAACGGGCGGCAATCATGGGCACAACGAGCGCCCAAGTCCGCAACGGTCCCACGAACGAAAAGGGAACCAGCACGATGGACAAAGCAAGCAGTACGCTCACCACCGGACCGATGACCGCATTTGCCAACGGAGCAATGAGCGAGAACGTACCGAATGCAGGAATGGTAATGGGAAGTGTCGCCAGTTGCGAGCACAGCGTGACGGAAAGCATGCTGGCAACGCCCGATGGCACACCCAGCTCACCCAAAGCGTAGGTCGCATAGGGGCAAAAGCACAGAATGGCTAAGACGCTGGCACATGAAAGCTGAAAGCCCATCTCGAACAGCACCGTCGGCCGCAGTAGCACAAAGATGGACATGGTTACGAAGAGTGCCGATGCGCCGTGCCGGCGACGCCCCGCGCCGTTTACGACAAGCGTCGCGAACACCATGCAGCACGCGCGCACGGCCGAGGGAGACGCGCCCGTAAAGGCAGCGTAGCCAACAAGCGTTATCGCCAATATCGCCCGCTGAAGACCACGTGAGCACCGAGTCTTTTGCAATATACCCTCGATTACAAACCCCACGATAGCCAAATGGCTGCCCGAGACGGCAATAAGATGCGCCGTTCCCGTCACCGAAAACCAGTCGCCCGCCGGCTGGGCGCGCAGCTCGGCCGAACGACCGCAGACGACACCAGCTATGAGCGCACGCGCCGGGTCGGTCGCAGGCGCGATGGACGTTAGCAGCCCATTTCGCAGCCGAAGCAGCGGGCCCGGAGAGCCCTCATCGACCGGCACAATCCGAACGGCTTGAACCTTGCGCACCTCGCCTCGGAGCACGCGCGATCGTCCATATGCATCGTTCTCAAAACGTGAAACACGACCGATAACACGCACGTGCGCCCCGACCTTGAGCTCGCGGTCACACGATAGGCGAACCGTTGCCAAGTTCTTACCGTCCGCGCGTGCCTCGCAGGTATAGGAATACACGTCGTCGTTTATGGATGGATCACCCTGCACGACAAACTCGAGGCTGCTTGCCGCTCGACCATCGAGCGCCTTCGAGGCGCCTAGCGTGCCCACAGCCCACCACACCGAGACGACCGCTCCCGCCACGAGACCGACGGACGCGGCATACAGCCACCGCTTCCAAGGGGCAAGCCGCGCACAAGATTGAGCCAGCACAACGAATACCGCCGCCGCAACGGGAATGGCCCATAGCGGCCCGACCGCCGGAGCCCGCTCCCTCAGCAGCGCATCAGCGACCATGTTGAGCACCAAGACGCAGCTCATGCACATGCCGGCACACAGGGCCATCGTCCACGGCATCAGGGGCCGCGGAGGCATCACATGCTCGCGCTCGGTCGCACTCATACGCAGATGCAATCTTTGATTTTGGCAAGCTTCTTCTCGCCGATTCCCGACACACGCATCAGATCGTCAACCGAAGAAAAAGCACCGTTCTTTGTCCGCTCATCGATAATCGACTGGGCCATGGAGGGGCCGATGCCCGAAAGCGTCTGCAGCTCTTCTGCGCTTGCCGTATTGATGTTTACTAGGCCTGTTGCGCCACCCGCGCCCGATGATGCGGAAACCCCACCATCAACACCGGCTTCCGCAATGGACGCCTGCTGCTCCCCTACCGTTGGAACATGGATTTTTTGTCCATCAGTGACCTTAGATGCCCGATTGAGCCCCGTAACGTCTGCCTCGGGCGCCAGCCCGCCGGCGGCATCAATCGCCTGAGCCACCCGCGCGCCGTCCTTGAGACGATATACGCCGGGCGACACAACGGCGCCATCAACATCGACATAGACCTCTGCCGCAGCAGACGCCTTAGGCGAAGAGCCTTCGGATGTCTTTCCGCTCGAAGCATCGCCGGATCCCGGCTCCACCAACGAGCCCGAACCATCAGTCCGCTCAAAAGACACGCCGCTAGCACCGCCGCCAAGGTTCGCCATCGCCAAGCCGCTCGCCATCGCAATGACAACCAGCATCGCCATCACCACTGCCTTATGACCGAGCAGCTTGTCCGCCAAGCGGTCCATCCGTTTGACCCGTTCGTGTTGTTCGCGCTGCGCCATAGCAAAACCTCCCAACAACATCGTGTCAGGAAAAGAGCCCTGCAACAGCCACGCTCCAAAACCGGTTTTAGCGGTCAAACCAAAAGCTGACCAAAACCTTGCACAAATCTGTCCATTTATTCAAGCACGCGTCAGCAAATGAACACTTAGCCGCAAAATGCCCAGATAGCAAAAGACCGACGATGCAGACGCATCGTCGGTCTATGCACAAAATTACTCGTGATCTTGGTAAATCTCACGCGGAGCAAGCTCCGAATGTTTGCGCTTTAAGGTCTTAGGGGCCTTATACGTGTTGCTCTCGAAGTCGATGTACTCGGTCTGCTTGAGCAGGCGCTCGATCATCTCCTCGTGATCGAACAACTCCCAGGCCTCATGCACAGCATCGAGTTTAGCGTGCGTCTCGGGACGGCGCGGCATAAATAGCGTGCAGCAGTCGGGAGCGGCCTCAGTCGAGATATCGAACGTACCGATCTCCTCGGCGCGCGCGATGATCTCCTGCTTGTCCGAACCGATGAGAGGGCGGAACACGGGGATCTTCACGGCCTCGTTGACGGCCATGATGTTCTCAAGCGTTTGGGAGGCAACCTGCCCAAGCGATTCGCCCGTAACGATAGCCTTGGCACCCTCGATGTGTGCAATGCGCTCGCCAACCGAATACATAATGCGGCGATACATGATCACGCGCAGGTTGCTGGGACAGGTGACCGAAATCTCACGCTGGCAGTCGCCAAACGGCACCACGTACAGGCGGCCGATCTGGACACCCGGCTCAAGCGCACGGATGATGTCCTGCACCAAATACTCGCTCGTATCGGGCGTCTGCGGACGACCAGAGAAATGTACCGGCACGCACACCGCGCCGCGACGCGCGAGCATCCAGGTCGCCACCGGAGAATCGATACCCGACGACAGCAGCGTCACGACCTTGCCAGCAGAACCCACCGGCAGGCCGCCCACGCCGCGCTCGGAGCGCGCATACACGTAGACGCTACCCTGGACCACCAGTACGTTCACCATAGCGTCAGGATCGTGCATCTGAACCTTTTTATCAGGAAACGCCTCGCACAACACCTCGCCCACCTGACGATTGATGTCAATCGAGGTGAGCTCATAGTCAGTATTGGAGCGCTTGGCGTGCACCTTAAACGAATCGAAGGAACCAAACTCACGCAGCGCCTTCACGGCGGCAGCACAGTACTCCTGAGGGTCGCGATTGGTGTGATACGCCAAAGACACACGAGCAACGCCGGGAACGGTGCGAATGACACGCGCCGCCTCGTCGGCCTGATGCTCGTTAAAGGTCACGAGGATATAACCGGAAATTCGAGACACGGCATTCACGGAAAAGGCGGCCAAGGCCGCCTTGATGTTATCCATGAGGATATGCTCAAAATGTGCGCGGTTCTTACCCTTCAGTCCAACCTCGTGATAGTGGACCAGGCAGACGCGAGCCGCCATTTAGGCTTCAGCAACCTTGTGGCCGAGCGCCTTCTCATAACGGGCCTCGTCGTAAGAGATGTCGCCGTCGACAATCTCATCCATAGCCATCGAAATGGTATCGGCACCGGAAAGCCCGATGGTGATGTCATCGACATCCTGGACGGCAAGCACGCGGTTGTGCTGGCCACGCAGCATGCTATTGATGTCGCAGGCGCGCTTGGAGGCAAGCGAAGCGAGCAGGAAGCGGTTGTGATCGGTCTTCTCCAGAAGATCGTCAATGCAAGGCTTTACAACGGACACGGACCTCAGATCCTTTCATGCATATCGAGAACGCGAACGAGCTCATCGGTCGCGCGGTCGAGATCGTCATTAACCACGACGTCGTCGTAGCGGTCGGCAAGGGCAAGCTCATCGGCGGCGTTTGCCATACGCAGCTCAATCGTCTCGGGCGTCTCGGTACCGCGACCGACTAGACGCTCGCGAAGCACCTCGAGCGAAGGTGGCTTGATAAAGATCAGCACGGCCTCGGGGAAACGCTCCTTCACCTGCAGGGCACCCTGGACATCGATCTCCAAGATGAGAGACGAACCAGAGGCGAGCTTGGACTGAACCTCGCTCACCAACGTGCCATAGCAGTTACCGTGGACCTCGGCCCACTCAACAAACTCACCGTTTGCCACGCGGCGGTCGAACTCCTCACGCGTCAGGAAAAAGTAATTGACGCCATCGACCTCGCCTTTGCGTGGGGCTCGCGTGGTAGCCGAAACCGTCAGGCCCAGGTTAGAGCGACGCTCGCGCACACGAGTGACGAGCGTGCCCTTGCCCGCGCCTGACGGTCCAGAAATCACAAAGAGCTTTGAATCCTGAGCGCTCACTTATTTGGTCAGCTGCTCGAGGAGCTGCTCGCGCTGACGGACGCCAAGGCCCTGAACGCGACGGGTAGCAGAGATGCCGAGCTCCTCCATGATCTTGGCGGCCTTGGCCTTACCATAACCAGGGAGAGACTCGATGAGGGTGGAAACCTTCATGCGGGAAGCGATGGGGTCATCGGAGTTGAGCACGGACTCGAGGGACTTCTCGCCCTTCTTGATCTGCTCGCGAAGCTCAGCGCGGGCGTGACGTGCGGCAGCAGCCTTCTCAAGAGCCTGCTTACGCTGCTCATCGGTAAGCTGAGGGAGTGCCATTCGTACCTCCAAATAGTTGGGTTATATCTGATTCAATAATTGGCATTTTAGCACGTAGAACGTACAAAATGCCCAATCGCGGGTCCATAGGTTAGACGATACCCGCAAAAAGTGCAATATACTGCGCCCAAAGTTAAGCCCCTGACCTGCGATTCCACACAAAGGATGGGAAAGTTTACGCAGGCACAGGGGCTATTTTGTGCTAATGAGACCCAAAAGTGGTGACTTAGGGGAATCTTTTACGCGACGTTTTCGACCAGCTCGGCGACGATGGCGTCAAAGGCGGCGACCGGATCGTCGGCGCCGGTGATGGGACGGCCCACCACAATGTGGCTTGCGCCTCGCTCGATAGCCTGGGAAGGCGTCGCCACACGGGACTGGTCACCAAGGGCGGCACCAACCGGACGCACACCCGGAGTCACGATCAGGGCATCGGGACCCAACAGCTCACGCATGTCGTGAGCCTCCATCGGCGAGCACACGATACCGTCGATGCCGTTGGCCTGAGCGAGCTTTGCCAGGCGGGCGGCCTCCTCAGCCACGGGCGACTCGACGCCGATCTCGCTCAAGGCATCCTGATTCATGCTCGTAAGAACGGTGATGGCGACGAGCTTGGCGCGGTCCTCGCGCACCTCCTCGGCACCCTCGCGGCAGGCAGCGAGCATGGCGCCCGAACCCAAACCGTGGACCGAAAGCAGATCGGCACCAGCAAGCGAGGCCGAGCGGGCGGCACCGCGAACCTGATGCGGAATATCATGGAACTTAAGGTCAAGGAAGACCTTAAAGCCCAGGTCCTTAAAGGTCTTGACGATCTGGGGACCCTCAGCGTAATAGAGCGTCATGCCAACTTTGAGCCAAGCGGCATGGCCCGAAAGCTCGTGGGCAAGCTCGAGCGCACGCTCACGGTCGCAGTCGAGGGCGACGATTACGCGGTCGCGGGCATCGGTCTCTAGCATTCGAAAGCACCTACCAGTTCGTTGATGTCCTTTACGCCTTGGGACTCAGCCCAGGCCTCGAGCTCATGCGCGATCTTGAGCGAAGCGCACGGATCGACGAAGTTGGCCATGCCGACCGACACGCAGGTGGCACCGGCCAGGATAAACTCAGCCGCATCCTCGCCGGTCATGACACCACCGACACCGTTGATGGGGATATCAACGGCCTGGGCAACCTCCCAGACCATGCGCACGGCGATGTGGTGGCACAGCGGGCCCGAAAGGCCGCCCTTGGGCTTTGCCACGCGGGACTTGCGGGTGTGAACGTCGATGGCCATGCCCTGAATGGAGTTGATGACCGAAAGGCCGTCGGCGCCGGCAGCCTCGAGGGCCTTGGCGATCTCGGCGACGTTGACCGGCGCCATCTTCACGAACAGCGGCTTATCGGTCACCTTGCGGCAGGCAGCCATAACGGAAGAGGCGCCCTCGGGCGTGGAGCCCATGGCGGCACCGCCGGCGGCGATATTGGGGCAGCTCACGTTGATCTCGTAGCCGGCAGCCCAGGGGCACAGCTCGACATACATCTCGAGTGCGCGGACAAACTCGTCAACGGAGTGGCCGGCAACCTGACAGATGACCTGGCAACCGTCCTTGGACAGTTGCTCGAGCCACGGGCCGGACTCGCGGGCAAAGGCGGCCACGCCAGGGTTCTGAAGGCCCACGGAGTTGATCATGCCGCCGGGAATCTCGGCCATACGGGGCGCGGGGTTGCCGGGCCAGGGCTCGGCAGCGCAACCCTTGGTGGTGATGGCGCCCAGCTGGGAAACATCAAAGAAGTTCTGGAACTGCCAACCGTAGCCAAAGGTACCGGCTGCGGTGTTGATGGGGTTCTGCATCTTGACGCCGCCGAAATCGACGGCCATGTTCACGGTACCCACTAGAAGACCACCACCTTGGAAGCATCGAACACGGGGCCGCACATGCAAGCACCCTTCATACCGTCGACCGTCTCGACATTGCAGGTGTTGCAGGCGCCAAAGCCACAGCTCATCATGCGCTCGAGCGACACCTCGCAGTACGCACCGGCCTCGGCGGCAGCGGCGGCGACTTTCTTCATCATGACAGCGGGGCCACAGCTGGCCACATAGTCGTAGCCGCCCTCGCCGAGCAGCTCAGCTGCCGGGTCGGTGCAAAAACCGTGCGTGCCGAGCGAGCCGTCGTCGGTGCACACGTTAACTGTGGCGCCCAGCGCGCGGAACTCATCGACACCCACGGCCTTGGAAGCGGTGCCAAAGCCCAAGCACACGTCGACGGCCACACCCTGCTCGACAAGCTTGCCGGCAAGGCAGAGCACGGGCGGAACGCCGATGCCGCCCGCCACGAGCAGCGCCTTCCTGGTGCCCTCGGGAACAAGCCAGCCGCGGCCGCCAGGGCCCAACAGGTTGGACTTGGAGCCGGGGGCCATCTGCGACAGACGACGGGTGTCGTCGCCCACGACGGCGTACCACAGCTCGACGGTACCGGCCTGGGCGTCGGCGCGATAGAAGCTCAGGGGCACGCGAAGCAGCGAGGACGCATCGCCGGGCACGGCAATGTTCACAAACTGACCGGGCTTGAGCGCACTTGCAAGCTTGGGGGCCGAGATGACGAGCGAGAAGATGCCGTCGGCGATCTCCTGGTTCGAGACGACCTCGAAGTCGTGCATGCGTGCAGTGGAAGGTGTGGGCATAGACGCTCCAATCCCCCATGCGATTGCATGGTCAAAACGAACAGAAAGCGCGGCACCGCAAGGGCACCGCGCACAAAAGCGATAAGGCTATGCTAGCAGATGCAGCCGTCGGCGAGCGTCTGCTTACCGCCGACAAACACATCGGTGGCACGACCGGTAAGCGTGCGGCCGGCAAAACCGGAGTTCTCGGCGCGCGACTCGTAGCCGTCCTCGCCAACCGTCCAGGTGGCGGACGCGTCGAACACGGTCAGGTCGGCAACGGAGCCCGCCTTGACCTGAACCTGGTCGAGGCCCAGGATCTCACGCGGTTTGATGGCCATGAGCTCGACCATGCGGCCCACGCTCATCTTGCCCGTGTTGACCAGCTCGGTGAGTACGAGCGACAGCGAGGTCTCGAGGCCGATCATGCCAAAGGGCGCAAGCTCGAACTCGCGGGCCTTCTCCCACGGGGTGTGGGGAGCGTGATCGGTGACGATAGCGTCGACGGTGCCGTCGATGACGCCCTGACGGATGGCCTCGGCATCTTCCTCGGTACGCAGCGGCGGATTGACCTTGAGCGAGGTGTTGTAGGTCTCGTCCAGGTCGTTCTCGGTCAGGAACATGTGGTGCGGGGTAGCCTCGCAGGTAACCTGAACGCCAGCGGCCTTACCGGCACGCACGATCTCCAGGCCATGGGCGGTGGAGATGTGCTGGATGTGCAGCTTGGCACCGGTCAGCTTGGCGATCTCGATGTCGCGGGCGATCTGGAGCTCCTCGCCGGCAGCCGGCCAACCCTCGAGGGCCAGACGGGTCGAGACCTTGCCCTCGTTGATCTGGCCGTGGCCGACCAGGTCCTCGTCCTGGCAGTGGCTCATGAAGACCTTGCCGAACATCTTGCCGTAGTCCATGCAGCGACGGAGCATGCCCGCGCCCTGCACGCCGCGACCGTCGTCGGTGAAGGCGACGGCGCCGTGGGCGACCATATCGCCCATCTCGGACATGGCCTCGCCCTTAAGACCGCGGGTCATGGCGCCCGACGGATAGACGCGGCAGTGGCCGACCTCGGCAGCGCGGGACTTGACGAACTCCACGACGGTGCCGTTATCGGTGACGGGATCGGTGTTGGGCATGGAGCACACGCCGGTAAAGCCGCCCTTGGCAGCTGCGCGGGTGCCGCTCTCGATGTCCTCTTTGACCTCGTAGCCGGGCTCGCGAAGGTGAACGTGCATATCCACCAGGCCGGGGACGAGGTACTTGCCGGAAAGGTCGCGGACCTCGGCTCCCTCGACGGTGAGATTCTCGCCGATCTCGGCGATCTTATCGCCGTCAATCAGGACGTCAACGACACCGTCAAGCTCGACGGACGGGTCGACGACGTGGGCATTCTTAAGAAGCAAGGCCATTATCGGCACCTCCAAGCAGCAGATACAGGATAGCCATACGCACGCAGATACCGGCGTAGACCTGCTCCAGGATGACGGAGCGTTGCGGGTGGTCGGCCATATAGGAGTCGAACTCGACGCCGCGGTTGATGGGGCCCGGGTGGCAGATGATCGCATCGGGCTTCATGAGCTTCTCGCGGTCCTTGGTCAGGCCGAAGAGCTTGTGGTACTCGCGAATGGTCGGGAACGGAGCACCCTCGAGACGCTCCTGCTGCACGCGCAGCATGTAGACGACGTCCAGCTCGGGCAGGACGGAATCAAGGTCGCTCGTCACGTGGTCGCAGCCCAAGACCTCGGGCGACGGCGGCAGCAGCGTGCCGGGGGCGACGGCGTAGGTCTCGCAGCCCATGATCTTAAGGGCGGGGATCAGCGAGCCGCAAACGCGGGAGTGGGCGATATCGCCGACGACGGCGACCTTCTGACCGTGGAAGTCACCCTTGTGCTCCCAGATGGTGTACAGGTCGAGCAGGGCCTGCGTGGGATGGTTGTGCTTGCCGTCGCCGGCGCAGATGACGCTTGCGGGCGAGTTCTGCGTGACGATGTAGGGAGCGCCGGCGTGCTTGTCGCGCACGACGATGCAGTCGATCTTATAGGCGTTGAGGGTCTCGACGGTGTCGACGAGGCTCTCGCCCTTGACCGTGGAGGTCGAGGAGCCGCCAAAGTTAAGGCTGTCGGCCGAAAGACGCTTCTCGGCGAGCTCGAAGGAGCTGCGGGTGCGCGTCGAGGGCTCGTTGAACATGTTGACGATGGTCTTGCCCTTGAGCGTGGGGACCTTCTTGATGGCACGCTCGTTGACCTCGGAGAACGCCTTGGCGGTCTCGAGGATGAGCTTGATGTCCTCTTCGGAGTACTCGGTAATGTCGATCAGGTGCTTATGGTTGAACGCCACGGTACTACTCACCTCCCAGCGGCGCGGAGCCCACGTGGGAACCCGGCGCGACGTCATTAATCTCGACAGCGGTGTGGCCGTCGACTTCCTTCATATATAGGTGCACGTTCTCCTCATGCGACGAGGGAACGTTCTTGCCGACAAAGTCCGGCGAGATGGGGAGCTCGCGGTGGCCGCGGTCAACGAGGACTGCCAGCTCAATGCGGCTCGGACGGCCCAGGTCCATGACGGCGTCGAGAGCGGCGCGGATGGTACGGCCCGTATACAGGATGTCGTCCACCAGCACGACGCGCTTGCCGTCGACGCTGAAGGGAATGTTGGTAGCGTGGATCGCGGGAGCGAAATTGGTCGCATAGTCATCGCGGTAGAAGCTGATGTCCAGGCTGCCGAGCGGAACGTCGACGCCCTCGATCTCCTTGATCTCCTCGGCGAGCTTCTTTGCCAGAAGGTCGCCGCGCGTGACGATACCGACCAGAGCGAGGTCTTCACAGCCCTCGTTGCGCTCGAGAATCTCGTGCGCGATGCGGGTCATCGCTCGATTGACGGCGGTCTCGTCCATGATGACCGCCTTGGGGGAAGTCGTGCCCATCGATCTCCTTCCTCACATGTCTTGACTGCTGACACAGTCAAAAAAATAGATGCCCGACCGCTCAAAGCGGACCAGACACCCACAGGAAGGGCTGCTCTTTGGCAGCAATGTAATTCCATGTGGGTATCTCGTACCCCTTTAATGGTCACTGGATAGTGTAGCCAACCTCGAGCTTAATTGCGAGCATAAATACAGAGCAATCCGTAAACGGAGCCCAACACTCCATAAACCTATATATATTTGTGGGACGAGCTTGAAAACCTTGATTCGAGCTGGCATAATCCCCTCTGCTGCACGCAAATCGGATCTACGTCCAGGGCCGTAGCGTGGGCACTATCGCCAAAAGAGGAATATCTCTGTGTAGATTGCGCACAGGGAGCTGCTTCTGTGCTATAGTTCAGGCTTGTTTGTTAACGCGACATGTTCGTTTGTCGCCCAAGGAGGGTCAGTTATGTCCAAAGTTTGCGAAGTTTGCGGTAAGCACCCCGTTGCCGGTCGCTCCATCAGCCACTCTCACCGCGTCACCAACCGTAAGTTCCGCCCCAACATCCAGCGCGTCTACGTCGTCGTCGATGGTCACCGTCGCAAGATGAACGTTTGCTCCACCTGCCTCAAGTCCGGCAAGGTTGCGCGCTCCTAAATAAGGTCTTACCAACAAGTACCTCGGACTCTCCGGGTCAAAGACCTCGCGTTCACATAGAACTTACCAAAGGCGTCCTCCCCAACGGAGGGCGCCTTTTTGCACTCGCACTCTTTGGGGACAGACTTACATGAGTGTTTGCAGATGTCAAAGGGATCGTAGCCCAGCTGGTATGCCTTGTAGCTTGACCAACGATACGCCTCGAGCGAGTCGAGCGCGCCTTTCACAGGATTAAGATGAATATAATCGAGCAGCTGTACCGCCTGCGTGTCTGACTCAACCGCAACACGCGAATAGCGATTGTCAAACAGATGGCCCGTTCTTCCCGTTTTCCCATTGAAATACTTAGCATACGCCGTCAGTGCGCACTGCATTGCCTTTGAAAGGTTGTCATATGGGTCATCAACCATCAAATGGAAGTGGTTGTCCATAAGGCACCAAGCCAACACTGCCACTTTATGGCGTGCAAACCTGTCCGAGATGTCCGATAAGAAACGATATCGGTCAGAGTCATCTTCAAAAATAATCTGCTTGGAGTTGCCACGGTCAAAGACGTGGTAATAGCCGGTGAGCGAAACGGCGCGGGCGCATCGGGGCATAATCTCTCCTTTCAAACTGAACAGGCAACACCTAAAAGGAGAGAAGGAACGCGAAATGCTGAGCCTGTGACCTATTTATATCCAATGAGCGGCAAAAACAGGTCCAGAACGGCAAAATGGCAAAACGATGTCTGTCCCAAATGAGTGAAAGCACTCATGTAAGCCTGTCCCCAATGAGTGGGGCGATGCAGCAGGCAGATAGTTTTAGTTAAAACGATTCATTTTATTGAAGCGTTTTAGTGTGCCTTTTAGAGGAATCTTACCGTTCGCCGAATAATTTCTTGCTATCATGCAAGGCGTAGGGTAAATCTCCGATCGCAAGGAGACACAAATGGTGAAAAAGTCACCGGAAAACACTACTCCCGCAATTGTGGACAACGTAGAGGCGCTTGAGGCCAAGCTCGCTCAGATGCGAGAGGCCCAGGCGCTTTTTGCTACGTACACGCAGGAGCAGGTCGACAAGATCTTCTATGAGGCCGCCATGGCCGCCAACAAGGCTCGTATCCCGTTGGCGAAGATGGCCATCGAGGAGACCGGCCGCGGCGTTCTTGAGGACAAGGTCATCAAGAACCACTACGCCGCAGAGTACATCTACAACGCTTACAAGAACACCAAGACCTGTGGTGTCCTGGAGCGCGACGAGGCTTACGGCATCACCAAGATCGCCGAGCCCATCGGCATCGTGGGCGCCGTCATCCCGACGACCAACCCCACCTCCACCGCGATCTTCAAGACGCTGATCTGCCTGAAGACCCGCAACGCCATCATCATCTCCCCGCACCCGGCTGCCGCCAAGTGCACCATCGCCGCCGCCAAGCTCGTGCTTGACGCCGCCGTCAAGGCCGGCGCCCCCGAGGGCATCATCGGCTGGGTCGATGTCCCCTCCATCGAGCTGACCAACATGGTCATGCGCGACGTCGACATCATCCTCGCCACCGGTGGCCCGGGCATGGTCAAGGCCGCTTACTCCTCGGGCAAGCCCGCCCTGGGCGTTGGCGCCGGTAACACCCCGGTCGTCATCGACGACACCGCCGACGTGCTGCTCGCCGTCAACTCCATCATTCACTCCAAGACCTTCGACAACGGCATGATCTGCGCTTCCGAGCAGTCCGTGACCGTCATCGACACCATCTATGACCAGGTTAAGGCCGAGTTCCAGAAGCGCGGCTGCTACTTCGTCAAGCAGGGTGCCGAGATGGAGGCCCTGCGTGCCGCCATGTTCAAGAACGGCGCTCTCGATCACCGCATCCCCGGCATGGCCGCTGCCAAGATCGCCGAGCTCGCCGGCATCGAGGTTCCCGCCAAGACCAAGATCCTGATCGCCGAGGTCACCTCCACCGACCCCGCCAAGGAGGAGTTCTCCCACGAGAAGCTCTCCCCGGTCCTGGCCATGTACCACGCCAAGGACTTCCAGGAGGCCGTCGACAAGGCCGAGCACCTGGTGCTCGCCGGTGGCCCGGGCCACACCGCCTCTCTGTACGTGCACCCCGCTCAGGCCGAGAAGATCAGCCTGTTCGAGCACGTCATGAAGGCCTGCCGTATCGTCATCAACACCCCGTCCTCGCACGGCGGCATCGGTGACCTGTACAACTTTGGCATGAAGCCGTCTCTGACCCTGGGCTGCGGCTCCTGGGGCGGCAACTCCGTCTCCGAGAACGTTGGGGTGAAGCACTTGATCAACGTTAAGACTGTGGCCGAGCGCCGTGAGAACATGCTGTGGTTCCGCGCTCCCGAGAAGGTCTACTTCAAGAAGGGTTCCACGCCCGTCGCCCTCGACGAGCTGGGCAACGTCATGGGCAAGAAGCGTGCCTTCATCGTCACCGACCAGTTCCTCTTCAAGAATGGCAACACCCGCGCCATCGAGGCCAAGCTCGACGAGATGGGCATCGCCCACGACTGCTTCTACGACGTCGAGCCCGATCCGTCGCTGCAGTGCGCACGTCGCGGCGCCAAGCAGATGGCTCTCTTTGAGCCGGACGTCATCATCGCCGTCGGCGGTGGCTCCGCTATGGACGCCGGCAAGATCATGTGGATGATGTACGAGCACCCTGAGTGCAAGTTTGAGGACATGGCCATGGACTTCATGGACATCCGCAAGCGTATCTTCACCTTCCCCGAGATGGGCAAGAAGGCCTACTTCGTCGCCGTCCCGACCTCTTCGGGTACCGGCTCCGAGTGCACGCCGTTCGCCATCATCACCGACAAGGAGACCGGCATCAAGTGGCCGCTCGCCGACTACGCGCTGCTCCCCAACATGGCTATCGTCGACGCCGACAACTGCATGACCGCCCCGCGCGGCCTGACCGCTGCCTCCGGCATCGACGTCATGACCCACGCCATCGAGTCCTACGTCTCCATCATGGCTTCCGACTACACCAAGGGCCTCTCCGAGCGCGCTGCTAAGCTCGTCTTTGAGAACCTGCCCTCCAGCTTCACGAACGGCGCCAAAGATCCGCATGCCCGCGAGGAGATGCACAACGCCTCCTGCATGGCCGGTATGGCCTTCGCCAACGCCTTCCTGGGCCTCAACCACTCCATGGCCCACAAGCTCGGCGCCTTCCATCACCTGCCCCACGGCCTCGCCAACGCCGTCATCCTGACTCGCGTCATGCGCTACAACGCCGCCGAGGCCCCCGTCAAGATGGGCACCTTCTCCCAGTATCCTTACCCCAACGCGCTGCACAACTACGCCGAGATGGCCAAGTACTGCGGCATCGAGGGCAAGGACGACAAGGAGGTCTTCGAGAACTTCATCACGAAGCTCGAGGAGCTCAAGGACTTCATCGGCGTCAAGAAGACCATCGCCGACTACGGTGTTGACGAGCAGTACTTCCTCGACACCCTCGACGAGATGACCGAGCAGGCATTCAACGACCAGTGCACCGGCGCTAACCCGCGCTACCCGCTCATGAGCGAGATCAAGGAGCTCTACCTGGACGCCTACTACGGCCGCGAGCCTCAGGACTACGCCGTCTGCTAGTTTTAGCACGGTTTTTAACGGCGGGGGTGCACGGGTGTTTCACACACCCCCGCCGTCGCTTCTATCGCATCGTTGAAAGGATGCAACCATGCTGCTACCCGATTCCAAGACCGAGCTCGTCCGCCGTGGCAACAAGGTCGTTTACGACCTGGGCGACAAGATCGTCAAGGTCTTTAACGAGACCAAGCCCGTCTCCGACGTGTTCAACGAGGCTTTGAATCTTGCCCGCATCAATGAGTGCGGCATCCGCAGCCCCAAGGCTCTCGAGGTTTCTCAGCTCGAGAACGCCAACGGCTGGGCGCTCGTGACCGAGAAGGTTCCGGGCACCACCCTTGCCGAGAAGATGACTGCCGAGCCCCAGCGCTTTGGTGAGTACCTCGAGATGTTCGTTGACCTCCAGATCGAGATCCACGGCTACACCTCCCCGCTGCTCAACCGTCAGCGCGACAAGTTCGCCCGCATGATCGACAGCCTTGATCAGCTCAATGCCACCACGCGCTACAACCTTCAGGAGCGTCTGGACGGCATGACCAAGGAGTTCAAGGTCTGCCACGGCGACTTCAACCCCTCCAACGTCATCGTCGGCGACGACGGCCAGCTCTATGTGTGCGACTGGGCACACGCAACCCAGGGCTCCCCTGCTGCCGACGTTGCCACCACCTACCTGCTCTTTGCTCTCAACAGCAAGGACCAGGCCGAGGCCTACCTGGAGCTCTACTGCGACCGCGCCGACATGCCCATGCAGGTCGTGCGTCAGTGGACGAGCATCGTCGCCGCTTCCGAGCTCGCTCGTAAGCGCAACGTGAACGATGAGTTCCTTAAGAACTGGATCGACGTCGTCGATTATCAGTAATATCTGAGCGATTTATTTCGCATCGGAGGCACAAAGGAAACCCCGCAGCTCGCATGGGCTGTGGGGTTTCCTTTTAGCGATTGAGTACGTCGAGAAGATAAAAGGACGGCCCCGCATCTCCCCTATCTGGAGAAATGCGGGGCCGTCCCGTATATCGAACTACAAGCGAAATCGCAGATTAACGGCGTGCCGCCTTCACAAGCTCGGCGACCTTGGCAACGATCTCGTCGATCGCCACGTCCTCGCGCTCGCCGGTAGCACGGTCCTTGAGCTCGACGGTGCCGTTCTTAAGACCACGCTTGCCAAGCACTACCTGATACGGGAAGCCCATAAGGTCGTTGTCGGCAAACTTAAAGCCAGGACGCTCATCGCGATCGTCGACGACAACCTCGATACCCTCGGCGCACAGGCCATCAACGATCTGCTCGCAGACGGAAGCGCACTCCTCTTTCTTGGGGTCGAGCGGAATCACTGCGACCTCGTACGGAGCGACGGAGACCGGCCAGACTATGCCGTGCTCGTCGTTGTGCTGCTCCACGACGGCAGCGAGCGAGCGAGACACGCCCACGCCATAGCAACCCATGATAAGCGGCTTCTCCTTGCCGTCCTCGTCCATAAAGGTGGCCCCCATGGCCTCGGAGTACTTAGTGCCCAGCTGGAAGACCTGGGAAACCTCGATGCCGCGAGCAGCAGAGAGCGGCTTGCCGCAGTGCGGGCAGGGATCGCCGGCGACGACGGTGACCAGATCGGCCCACTCGTCGACGGTAAAGTCGCGCTCGGGGCAGGCACCGGTAAAGTGATAATCGACCTCGTTGGCACCGCAAGCCCACTGCTTGGACTCGCGCAGGCTCT
Source organism: uncultured Collinsella sp. (assembly GCA_902475785.1). GTDB lineage: Bacteria > Actinomycetota > Coriobacteriia > Coriobacteriales > Coriobacteriaceae > Collinsella. The sequence goes on along the minus strand of CABSAN010000001.1, from coordinate 108,114 downwards.
CATCGCACACCAGACGGATGCCCTCGGGCAGGTTGACCGGTCCGATAAAGCCCTTGTGCAGACCGTTCGCCTGAAGCTCCTCGTCGGTCATCATGCGATAGCCCTTGCCAAAGACGTGCTCGGCCTTGCAGTCATTGAGCTCGTGGTCGCCCGGAACGATGGCCACAACCGGCTTACCCTCGGCGTCGATGAGAGCCAGCGACTTGCGTGTGCCGTTCTCGGGGAAGCCAAAGAACTTGGCGACGGCCTCGATGGTGCCCATGCCCGGAGTCTCGACCTTGGTGAGCGTGCCGTCGCCGGGACCCTCGGTCACAACGACCTTGGTGCTTGCAGCCTCGTCATCGGCAGCAAAGCCGCAATCGTCGCAATACACGAGCGAAGCCTCGCCGGCATCGGCCAGAGCCATGTACTCGACGGAGGTATCGCCGCCGATCTCGCCGGAGTCGGCGACAACGGGCAGAGCCTTGATGTAGCAGCGCTCGCAGATGTTGGCGTAGGCCTGCTTCATCTTGTCGTACTCCTCCTGCAGGCTCTCCTGCGTGGCAGAGAAGCTGTAGGCGTCCTTCATGATGAACTCGCGGCCGCGCATCAGGCCAAAGCGGGGACGGAACTCGTCGCGGAACTTGTCCTGGATGTGGTACAGGTTGACGGGCAGCTGCTTATAGGAGCGCAGCTCGTTACGCACCAGGGCCGTGACGGTCTCCTCGTGCGTGGGGCCCAGCACAAACTCGCGACCATGACGGTCGTCAAAGCGCACGAGCTCCTTGCCATAGGCATCGATGCGGCCGGACTCACGCCACAGCTCGGCATCGACCATAATGGGCATCATGAGCTCCTGGGCGCCGGCGGCGTCCATCTCGTCGCGCACGATGTTCTCGATCTTACGAATCGAGCGCCAAGCGAGCGGCAGATAGGAATAGAGACCGGCGGCCTCCTTGCGCATCATACCGGCACGAAGCAGTAGACGATGGCTTGCGAGCTCGGCGTCGGCCGGATCCTCTTTGAGCGTCGGCGCATAGAGCTTAGACATATACATTGCTCGGGTCATTTATTTCTCCTCAATAAGCTTGTCGACCTCGGCCATAAGCGCGTCGACAATTTGGTCCTCAGCTACTTTACCAATGATCTGGCCATGCGAAAAGAGCAGAGCCTGACCACGTCCGCAAGCAACGCCCAGGTCGGCATCAGAAGCCTCACCGGGGCCATTAACGGCACATCCCATGACGGCAATCGAAAGCGGCGCGGAATAGTTCTTAAGCCGCTCGGTTACTTCCTCGGCGATTGCAATCAGGTTAACCTGACAGCGGGCGCACGTGGGGCACGAGACAATCTCGGGACCGCGGCGACGCAGGCCCAGCGACTGCAAAATGCCCCAGGTGACCGGCGGCTCCTCGACCGGATCGGCCGTGAGCGAGACGCGCATGGTGTCACCGATACCCTCAGACAGCAGGATACCAAGGCCCACCGAGCTCTTGATAGTGCCCTGCAGCTTGGTACCCGCCTCGGTTACGCCCAGGTGAAGCGGAACGTGGGGAATCTCACGCGACAGGGCTCGATAAGTATCGAGCGTCGTTTGCACGCTATGGGCCTTGGCCGAAAGCACAATGTTCGTAAAGCCGCGGTCTTCAAAATGCTTGACGAAACGCTCGCTCGACATCACGAGCTTTTCGGGCTGCGTGAGGTCGTCGCGCTCGGCGATATCCTGCTCAAGCGAACCGGCATTGACGCCGATACGAATTGCGCAGCCCGCGGCACCCGCAGCATCGATCACCGCGTCAACCTTGGCCCAATCGCCGATATTGCCGGGATTGATGCGCAGCTTGGCAGCACCGGCCTCAACGGCACCAATGGCGAGCTTATGGTTAAAGTGGATATCGGCGACAATCGGCACCGGAGACTCGGCGCAGATGGTGCGGAAACCCTCAAGCGCGGCCTCGGTAGGCACGCTCACGCGCACGATATCGCAGCCAGCCTGCGCCAACGCGCGCACTTGCGCAAGCGTTGCCTGGGCATCAGCGGTATCGGTGCAGGTCATGGATTGGACCACCACCGGCGCGCCGCCACCGATCTGCACGCCGCCCACATACACGGGGCGCGTCAGCTCGCGAGGCAAAGGATGGGATAAAGACAATCCAAACACTCCCCTACAGAATAAATCGAAGGACGTCGGAACGAAGCATATAGACAAACAGCAGCGCAAAGAGCGCTATGCCCACATAGCTCACAATCGTCTGGACCTTAAGCGGAAGCTCGCGGCCCGCAATCTTTTGAATGATCTCGATGACCAGCTTACCGCCATCGAGCGGTGGGATGGGCAGCAGGTTCATAAAGCCAAGCGAGAACGAAATGAGTGCGGCAAACGAGAGGAACGTGGCAGGACCGGCAGCAGCAGCCTGTGAGGACATAACGCTAATACCCACAATCGATGAAGACTGATCGAGAATCTCCATCGTATGCTGCGGCTGGAGCAGGCGCATCACGCCCTCCGCCGTCTGTACAACATAGGAGAACGACAGGCGAGCCGACGTGATGGGGTCTAAACGGACCACCTGCGTAGAGGCATACACACCTAGGCGCTCGTCCTCTTTGAGCGCAACCGTGGTCGAATGCTGTTTGCCGTCACGCTCGTACTCGATAGCGATATCGTCCTTACCGGCAGCCTTGCCGATGGCATCGTAAACGTCCATCCAGGTAGAGCACGATACTCCGTCAACCGAAAGGATCGCGTCGCCGCCCTCGATACCCGCCTTGGCGGCAATAGACCCCTCGTCAACCTGACCGATCACGTTGGTATCCATCGGCACGGTGACACCCGCAATGGAATAGATACTCATAAGGAGCAAAAAGCCCGTCAGGATATTGACGATAATGCCCGCAAGCAGCATAAAGGCACGCTTGACAAAGCCCTGGCCCAAATAGGTGTGAGAGCGCTCGCGTGCAAGGAATTCGGACTCGCCGCACGGCAGTTCCCATACATCGCCCTCGGCAGTCGCGTGCTCGCGATCGAACCGACGGCCATCAAAAGTGGTGTAGCCCGCCGCGTCTCGCGGCAGCGTCTGATACTTGGTGGGATAGTAGCTCGGCGAGGGCTGCTCCCCTTCTTCATACCAGGGAGCGATGGAGCCCCAGCCCATCAACAAAGCACAGGCCTCAAGTACATCCTCCTCGGACAGCTCGAGCTCGACGGCAAGATCGGCCACCGTCACACGGCCGTGGCGATAGATGGCCGCGAGCACGCGATCGGCACACGAGACATCGGTCGGATCCATGCCACAGATGGCAGCATACCCACCCAGCAAAAGCGGGGTCACGCCAAACTTGGTGCCAATACGACGAGACGTGTGGTGAATATCAAAGCGACACGGCAGGCCCAAAAAGAACTCAGTCACCCGGACGCCACAGGCACGCGCCGCCAAAAAGTGGCCGCCCTCGTGCAAAAACACGAGGACGGAAAGCATCAGCAGGCCCCAAAAGACCGATGAGAGAACGCTCAGAACAGTATCCATAAAACGAAAAAGCAATCCTTATGGGTTAAGAACGGGTTGCGGCGAGCACCTGCGTAGCCTTTGCACGCGCCCAGCCATCGATGTCGCGAAGCTGTTCAAACGAATCGACCGTCTGCGCATCGTGAGCATCCATGCAGGATTCAACAATGCGGTCGATATCGGTAAAGCTGCAGCCATCATGCAGGAAGGCATCGACGGCGACCTCGTTGGCGGCATTGAGCACGCACGGCATGGTGCCGCCCGTCTTGCCGGCACGTTCGGCCAGCGCTAGGCAGCGGAAGGTATCCATATCGGCCGCGTCAAAGGTAAGCTGTCCCAACTCGCGGAAATCGATACGCGGAGCCGGCGTATCCCAACGCTCGGGATACGAGAAGGCAAACTGGATGGGAATGCGCATGTCGGAGGCACCGAGATGCGCCATCACAGAGCCGTCGGCAAACTCGACCATGGAGTGAATCTTAGACTGGCGCTGCACGACCACGTTAATAAAATCGAGATCGCAGCCAAACAGATGCATGGCCTCGATACGCTCCAGACCTTTGTTCATGAGGGTGGCGGAGTCAATCGTGATCTTTGCACCCATAGCCCACGTAGGATGCGCCAGGGCATCGGCGCGCGTCACGCGATCGAGCTCGTCACGCGTGCGGCCAAAGAACGGGCCGCCCGAGCAGGTAAGCCAAATGCAGTGAGCCTCGCGCGGATTCTCGCCAAGATAGCACTGGTAGATGGCAGAATGCTCGGAGTCGACAGGGATAAGCTGGCCCGGCTGCGCCAACGGCATAAGCAGATCGCCACCGACGACGAGCGACTCCTTGTTGGCCAGGGCAAGACGCTTGTTCGAGGTCAGAGCAGCATGGCTCGCCTCGAGACCGGCAGCGCCCACGATGGCAACGAGCACGCAGTCGACATCATCGCGGCATGCGAGCTCGCACACGGCCTGCGCGCCAACGCCGAGCTCCGTGCCCTCGGGCAGTTCCTGCAGTACAGCGTCGGCGCCATGGGAGGCGTCCGCCACGGCAACCGCCGGAACCGAGAACTCACGGGCAGCGGCAACGAGCTCGGGGCTGCTGGAGTTTACGGACAGCGCCGTCACCTGCAGGCGATCGGCATGCTGACGGCACACGTCGAGCGCCTGAGTGCCGATAGAACCCGTACAGCCCAGAATGGCAACACGAAGACGCCCATCGGGACCGTAGGTGGTCTGATAAGCCATTACAGCACGCCTCCGATCATCAGCAGCAGCTGCGCGGTAATGCAGCCAAAGATGAGCGAATCGCTGCGGTCGAGCATGCCGCCGTGGCCCGGTATGAGATTGCCGGAATCTTTAACGCCCACACCGCGCTTGATACGCGACTCGATGAGGTCGCCGATAACGCCCAGGATGGAGACGACCACGCCGCACAGCAGTGCATAGGGCAGGCTCAGCTTATAGAAGTGCGTTGCCCACAGGATGAGCCAGATCAAGACAGAGCCCAAAATGCCGCCGACAAAGCCTTCCCAGCTCTTTTTGGGGGAGATCTTGGGAACCATCTTATGCTTGCCAATGCGGCTGCCCACGATATAGGCAAACGAGTCGGAAACCCAAAGGGACGCACAAACGCCCACCGAAAGCAGTGCGCCAGCAAAACCGGGCACGGCATCGCGCAGCAGCACGATAGCCGACAGCATAAAACCAGTGTAGATAGGTCCCATGAGCGTAACGGCAACGTCAGAGATGCGGGTGCGCGGAGACCAGACGTACCAGATACCAACCGCGAGCATCAAAGCGAACAGCAGGGCGTTCAACAGCAGTGAATCGCCCAGAGCCGAGAGCGGAAAGAGCACGGCGGCAGCGATACCAAGGCGCTCGTTGGCAACCTTGCCGTCGAGCCTCGTCATGCGGAAGAACTCATAGCAGCACAGACCGCTCATGACGGACACGAAGATGGCCGTGGGCACAATACCCAAAACCAGGCACAGGATAAAGACGACGGCATAGACGATACCGGCGGCGGCACGGGTGATAAAGCCCGCCAGCCACGAACCGGAGCTGCCCTTCGCTGCAGGCGACCCTGCAGCGGGAGCCTTACGCGCGGGCTTCGCGGAAGAAGGCGCCTTGGGAGCGGATGCCTTGGGACGTTCGGACACGATTAAGCCTCCTCGGTCTTGCTCAGTCCACCAAACCTACGATCGCGACCCTGGTAGGCCAAAATGGCGTCGACAAGGCCCCAGCGGTCAAAGTCGGGCCAATAGGTATCGGTAACATAGAACTCGGAATAGGCAACCTGCCACAGCAGATAGTTCGAAAGACGAAGCTCGCCAGAGGTGCGAATCACAAGCTCCGGATCGGGCAGCCCAGCGGTGTACAGGTGCGAAGCCACCATATCATCGTCGATAGCGGCGGGATCGATCTTGCCGGCAGCCGCATCAAGCGCGATCTGGCGGACAGCGCGGGTGATCTCAGCACGGGCACCGTAGTTAACGGCCAGCGCCAGCGTCATACCGGTATGGTCGGCGCACTCGGCAAGGCCGCGCTCAAAGACGTCGCGGGTCTTCTTGGGCAGCGCGGAAATATCGCCCAAAAAGACAACGCGGACGTTCTCGCGCTTAAGCAGCGGCAGCTCATCGATAAACGTCTTGGCAAAGAGGTGCATCAGAACGTTGACTTCGTGCTGCGGGCGATTCCAGTTTTCGGTCGAAAACGCATAGGCCGAAAGCACGTCGACGCCCAGGCGCACGCAGGCGGTAATGATCTCGCGCAGCGAGACGATGCCGGCCTTGTGGCCTTCGGTGCGGGCAAGACCGCGTGCCGTGGCCCAACGGCCGTTGCCGTCCATGATGCACGAGATATGGTGCGGAATGTTATTGAGGTCAAGGTCGGAAAAACCGACGCCCGCAGGGGCGTCGGCAAAGTACTCGACCAGTTTATGCTCGTCGTATTGCACCTTAGATCTCCATGACCTCGGCTTCTTTTTCCTTCAGAAGCTCCTCGACCTTGGCAACATACTCGTCGGTATGCTTCTGAACCTTGGCCTGCTCGCGACGGACATCGTCCTCGGTGAGCTCCTCGTCGCGCTCGAGCTTGTTGTTAAAGTCGCGGCGGATGTTGCGGATGGAGACCTTGGCCTGCTCGGCGTACTCGCGGCACTCCTTAACGAGTTCGCGGCGACGCTCCTCGGTGGGAGCCGGGAACGGCAGACGCACGACGGTACCATCGGAGTTGGGGGTAATGCCCAGGTCGGAGGCACTGATGGCCTTGACGATGGCATTGATGAGCGCCTTATCCCACGGCTCGATAAGCAGCATGTGGGCCTCGGGGGTCTTAACGGCGGCAACCTGCGTGACAGGCGTGGGAACACCGTAGTAGTCGACGGTGATGTCGGACAGGATATTGGCGTTAGCGCGACCAGTGCGGACCTTGGAGAAGTTATGCTTGAGGGACTCGAGTGACTTGTCCATGTGGGCGGTGATGTTCTCTGCCATGCTTAATCCTCCTGATAGACGAGCGTGCCGACGGGCTCACCCGCGAGCGCGCGCTTGACGGTGTCCTCGCCATCGATGTTGAGGACCAAAATGGGCATACGGTTGTCCTGGCAAAGAGCCGTAGCCGTGGAATCCATAACCTGCAGGCCGCGAACGAGCACCTCATGATAGGTGATCTTGTCAAAGCGGACGGCGTCGGCGCACTTGACGGGATCCTTGTCGTAGATGCCATCAACCTTGGTGGCTTTAATCAGAATCTCGGCACCGATCTCGCAGGCGCGAAGGGCCGCGGCGGTGTCAGTCGTAAAGTACGGATTACCCGATCCGGCGGCAAAGATAACGACGTTGCCCTTGGACAGGTGGTTGATGGCGCGACGGCGAATATAGGGCTCGCAGATCTCGTTCATCTGGATAGCGCTCATCACGCGGCAGGGAACATCGTTGTGCTCGAAGGCATCCTGCAGGGCAAGCGCGTTCATAACGGTAGCGAGCATACCCATGTAATCGGCCTGGGCGCGATCCATACCACCGGCGGCGCCGGCCATGCCGCGGAAAATATTGCCGCCGCCGACAACGACGCCGACCTCATGACCAACGGCGAGCAACTCCTTGACCTGCTTGGCAAGATGATCGGTAACCTTGGGGTCGATGCCGTAGTTGCCATCGCCCATCAGCGCTTCACCGGAGAGCTTCAGAAGCACGCGTTTATATCGGATGTCGGACAAAGCGATCCTCCTTTAATTAGACTCATAACATAATATCAAAGGCTTAACGGAGAGCCATGAAAAAGCAGGCTGTGAGTAAAACCCACAGCCTGCTCATTACCAGCTACAAGAGCTTATTTACTCGCCACGGACCAGACGGTCAAAGGCAACGACGGTAATGGTGTCGCCGAGCTCCTTGGAGACCTGCTCAGCGTACTTCTTGATGGTGAGGGAGCTGTCCTTGATGAACTCCTGCTCGGTGAGCACGGACTGCTTGTAGAACTTCTCCAGACGGCCAACAGCCATCTTCTCCTGGATAGCCTCGGGCTTGCCGGACTCGGCAGCCTGAGCCATGTAGATCTGCTTCTCGTGCTCGACGGTCTCGGCCGGAACCTGATCGCGGGTAGCGCAGATCGGGGCGACGGCGGCAACCTGAAGGGCAACGTCGTGAGCAAAGGTCTTGAAGGACTCAGCCTGAGCGGTCTCGGCCTTCTCGAAAGCGAACTCGACGAGAACGCCGATCTTACCACCCATGTGGATGTAAGAAGCGAGAGCGCCGTTCTCGGCCTTGCGGGCGGCGAAACGGGAGATCTTCATGTTCTCGCCCATGATGTGAATCATCTCGGTGAGCTCGGAGGAAACGGTCTCCTCGCCCATCGGCTTCTCGAGCAGAGCGTCGACGTCAGCAGGCTCGGTGGTAGCGACAACCTCAGCGACCTTGGAAGCAAAGCCGGTGAACTTGGCGTTGGAGCCGACGAAGTCGGTCTCGCAGGAGAGCTCGAGCAGAGCGCCGGTCTTGCCGTCCTCGGAGACGAACGCGGCGACGGCGCCCTCGTTGGTCTCACGGCCAGCCTTCTTGGCAGCCTTGGCGAGGCCGTTCTTGCGCAGAACGTCGACAGCGGCGTCCATGTCGCCGTCAGCCTCGACGAGAGCCTTCTTGCACTCCATCATCGGGGAGTCGGTCATCTCGCGGAGCTGCTTGACCATAGCGGCGGTAATCTGGGCCATTGTGGTTCCTTTCAAAGAGATGAAAAAGAATTAACTAAGACTGATTTACTCGGCCTTGGGCTCAGCGGCCATCTCGGCCTCGGAGACCTGCTCCTTGCCGGAGCCAGCGAGGCAGGCGTCAGCCATGAGCTCGCACATAAGGGTGACAGCGGAGATAGCGTCATCGTTGCAGGGGATGCCGTACTCGACCTCGTCGGGATCGGAGTTGGTGTCGATCAGGGCGACGACGGGGATGTTCAGGCGCTGGGCCTCCTTGATGGCGTTCTCCTCGCGCTTGGTGTCGATGACGAAGAGAGCCTGGGGCAGACCCTTCATGTCGCGGGCGCCACCGAGGTTGGTCTGGAGCTTGGTGAGCTCCTTGCCCAGAACAGCCTGCTCCTTCTTGGGGAGCACTGCCATGCGGCCGTCCTCGACCATGGCCTCGAGCTCCTCCATGCGGTTGATGCGGGAACGGATGGTGACGAAGTTGGTCAGCATGCCGCCGAGCCAACGCTGGTTGATGTAAGGCATGTTGGCGCGCTCAGCGGCGTTCTTGACGGCCTCCTGAGCCTGCTTCTTGGTGCCGACGAACAGCACGTTGCCGCCCTTGGCGACGTTCTTGACGAAGGTGTAGGCCTGGTCGGCGTCGAGGATGGTCTGCTTGAGGTCAAGGATGTAGATGCCGTTGCGCTCACCGAAGATGAACGGCTTCATCTTGGGGTTCCAGCGACGGGTCTGGTGACCGAAGTGGCAGCCGGCCTCGAGCAGGGTGCGGATATTAATCTTGGTAGCCATGTTAAACCTCCTGTGGTTTGCCTCCGCGCGGGGTCATCCTCCAAAACCAACCCGGACATGTGCTACCAAAGCCCGGGCACCACGGTATGAAGTAGCCGCGCGTGCGTGATAAAAACCTGTTGCCGTGAAGCAACCCGATGAATAATAGCAGGATTGCCTCTTCCTGCCAACCCGCAATCAAAACCACACACCTGAATGTGCATCGACCCCCGGGGGCCGCGAAAGGCTATTCGCCACGAGGATGAGCTTGAGCAACGGCACGCTTAAGCCGATCGGGCGTAAGATGCGTATAGATTTGCGTCGTGGACAGACTCGCATGTCCCAGCAGCTCTTGAACCGAACGCAGGTCCGCGCCGCCCTCGAGCAGATCGGTCGCAAAGGTATGGCGCATCGCATGCGGCGCGATGTCGGCCGGAATGCCGGCGAGATTCGCCAGCATATGGAACCGTCGCCTGAGCATGGCAGAGCTCATGCGGTTGCCGCGCACAGAAATAAACAGCGGATGCAGACCGGCTGCCGCGTCGTGGTACTTTGCCTGGGCGAGCAGCTCCGGTCTCCCCCGCTCGACATAGGTGCGCGTCGCCTCGAGTGCGCGACGATACAGGGGAACGATGCGCTCCTTGCTGCCTTTGCCCCAAAGGCGAACCACGCGCTCCGACCAAGCGATGGATTCCACGTTAAGCGCGGCAAGCTCCGAGATGCGGGCACCTGAGGCATAGAGAAGCTCGAGCATTGCCTCATCGCGCAGTCCCGCGGGCGTCGAGGTATCAGGCGTCTTGAGAAGCGCCTCGACCTGCTGGGTCGTCAGCACACCGGGCAGGTCGCGCGGCAGCTTGGGCGACGCGATCGCCGAGACCGCATCACCCTCGACAATCCCCTCGGCAGCCATCCAACGATAGAGCGACCGAATAGCCGACAAATGCGCCGCAAGGGTGCGAGGCGCCACCTGCCCGCGCGAAAGCTCGGCCAAATACGCGCGGACGGTACGCACGTCGGCCATACGTGCATCGACACCCGTACACTCGCACCAGGCAGCAAAGCGCTCCAGCCGCGATCCATAGGCAGTCACCGTATTGGGAGAGAGCCCCTCGACACGTGCGATGTAGGCGATAAACGAGTCGACGGTATCGTACAGGTCAAAGGCTATGACCGGTCGCCTCCAAACAAGTCGGAACGAGTGGCCAAGTAGGCATCAAGGGCCTCGAGGGCGCGGTCGGCATAAGCCTGGTAGCGGTCGCGCTTACTGCGGCGCTTGCCGTCCTCGAGCGGAGGCACCAAGCCAAAGTTAACGTGCATGGGCTGGTAGCCCACGGTTGCCGGATCGGTCGCATAGCCCACGAGCGCACCCAGGGCGCCCACGCGAGGAAGCTCAACAGGCTCCGCCTCGATTGCCTCGGCATAGGTGTTGAGCGCAGCGAGCAGACCGGTCGCCACGGCCTCCATATAGCCTTCGGTGCCGGTGATCTGACCGGCGAGGCGCACACCCGTGCCGGGCACGGCAAAGGTGCCGTCAAGAACGTGCGGCGCATCGACAAAGGTATTGCGGTGCATGACGCCATAACGGAAGAACTCGGCATTCTCCAAACCAGGAACCATATGGAAGACACGCTTTTGCTCGCCAAAGGTCAGGTTGGTCTGGAAGCCAACCAGGTTATAGGCGGTCTTCTCTTTGTTCTCGGCGCGCAGCTGAATCGCCGCCCAGGGGCGACGTCCGGTACGCGGGTCGGTCAGGCCGACGGGCTTCATGGCACCAAAGCGGATGGCATCCTTGCCGGTGCGGGCAACTTCCTCGGCAGGCTGACAGGCCTGGAACAGGTCGCCACCCTCAAAGTCCTTGAGCACCACGCGGTCGGCGGTGGTGAGTGCCTCGATAAAAGCTTCGTACTCATCCTTGTTGAGCGGAGCGTTGAGATAGTCGCCGCTACCCTGCTCCTCGTAGCGCGACTGCGAGAACAGCACGTCCATATCGAGCGTGGAGGCATCAACGATTGGCGCGGCGGCATCAAAAAACGCTAGGGCATCGCCGCCGACGAGCTTCATGACCTCTTCGCTCAGCGCCGGCGAGCACAAGGGCCCTGCGGCAATGACCACGTGGCCCTCGGGAATCTGCGTGACCTCGCCGTGCACGACCTCGATATTGGGCCGGGCGGCAACCTCGGCCTCGACAAGCTCGGAAAACTTAACGCGGTCGACCGCCAGGGCACCGCCAGCGGGAACGGCCGCACGATGAGCACAATCGAGCAGCACCGAACCCATGCGCTCGAGCTCAGCCTTTAGTAGGCCAGCGGCGGAATCCGGACGGGTTGACTTAAACGAATTTGAGCAGACGAGCTCGGCCAAGTGATCGGTATGGTGGGCCGGAGAGCTCACCTGGGGGCGCATCTCGCACAGCTTTACGGCAAACCCGCGATCTGCCAGCTGGATCGCACATTCCGAACCCGCCAGACCGCCACCGATAACCGTCACCTGATCGAACTGCATCTGCAAACACCTTTCTAATTGACACGCTTTCCATTGTGACCGAAGGGCGTCTGGGCGTGAAGCGCAAACTTTGAGGGCGCATACCTTCCATCCATCATGCGCTCGATAAGACCCTCGAGCTCGAGCGAACCCAAGAGCTTGAGCACGCCGACAGCATCAAGCGAGACGAACGCGGCAATGTCGTCGACCTTGAGCGGCGAGGCGATAAGCGCGTGCATCACGGCCTGCTGCGTGGGGTCCAGGTCGGCGATGCCGGGTGCATCGGGACGCGAGTAGCGCAGCGTGCCGTAGATGCGCGAGACGGCCATCTCGATTGATTCCTCGTCGATGATGCAGCAGGCTCCGTTAGCGATGAGGTAGTTGGTCCCGCGCGACTCGGGCGAAAGGATAGAGCCCGGCACTGCAAGCAGTTCTCGTCCCAGGTCCATGGCGGCCTCAGCGGTAGAAAACGTACCCGAGGGCATGCCCGCCTCGGAAACAAAGAGCGCCTGCGACAAGGCGGCGATCACGCGGTTGCGCCGCGGAAAGGCGAACTTACGCGGTCCCATGCCCCACGGCGAAATCGAAACGACCGCGCCGCCCGTATCGAGCGTGCGCGTGATGAGGCCGGCGCTCGAGCGCGGATAGACAACATCGGCGCCGGTCCCCAGCACCACGACATGTTTGCCCCCGGCGTTGACCGCAGCCCAACCCGACGCCTGGTCGCAGCCGACCGCACCGCCCGAGACCACCGTCACTCCCGCCTCAACCGCCACCTTGGCCGCAAGTTCTGCCACGGCAAGACCGTACGGCGATGCCTTGCGTGCACCGATGATGGAGAGCGCGGGCGTTGAAAGCACCTCGGGGTTGCCGCGCACATAGAGCGTCTGGGGTACATCAGAAAGCTCCAATACGGTCTCGGGATACAGCGCATCACCGGGGTGCAGCTCGAAGGTCCCCTCGGCCATCATTGGTCCCTCCTTCCCTGGTACATCGCCGCCTCGAGCACGTGGTCCTGCATCACCCGATCGCTTTCGGCAACATCGGCAATCGTGCGCGCGATACGTACCAGGCGCACGATGCCGCGACCCGTAAGATGTGTGCGCTTCGACAGGCCAAGCACGCATTTCTCGGCAGCCTCATCAAGCCCAAAGGTCGAAACGACGCCGTCGATGGAGCGCGACTCGTCTTCCTCGGCCTCGGTGTCCGCATCGTCCATACGGGATTCACGCCAGGCGCGAAAGGCGCGCCCACGCACGACGTAATCGCGCAGCTCGGCCGATGACATACCCTCCGCGCCCTCAATGATTACCTGGGGATCGGGGCGGGTCACGTCGATCATCATGTCGATACGATCAGCCAAAGGACCGCGCAACTTGCCCCGGTAGCGCTCGACCATCGAAGCGGAACAGCGACATGGCACTTCGCGATCTCCCAAAAATCCGCAGGGGCAGGGATTGCTCGCAGCTAGCAGCTGAAAGCGCGACGGGAACGTAAAGGCCCCGTCAACGCGCACGATTCTCACGTAGCCGCGCTCGATGGGCTGACGCAGCGTCTGCAGCACGCCAGTGGGAAACTCGGCGAGCTCGTCCAAAAAGAGCACGCCGCCATGAGCTAGGCTAATTTCGCCCGGATGCACCGGACGCCCGCCGCCGATGAGTCCCGCGGTTGAAATACTGTGATGTGGGCTGCGGAAGGGACGATGCCCCGCAAGCAGGCCATCGATGCTCTCGCCCAAGACCGAATGGATGCACAGCGCCTCCTGCTGATCCTCGACGGAAAGCTCGGGCAAAATGCCCGTCATGCGCCGCGCAAGCATGGTCTTGCCCGAACCGGGCGAGCCGATCATGAGCAGACCGAGCTCGCCGGCGGCCGCAAGCGCCATGCCACGTTTGGCGACCTCCTGTCCCAGCACATCGGCATAATCGAGCTCGGGCTCAAAGGTCGCCTCGAGCACTTCAGAATCCAGGTAATGCCGTGCGGCATCCCCCATGCCATGGGCAAGCTGAGATAGGTGGTCGATAAACCCGCAGTCAACGCCCGCAAGCGGGACATGCTGATCGGACCTACCGGCGATAAAGGAAAGCCCCATATCGCGCGCCAACAGCTGAAACGCCACCTCGCCCTTGACGGGCAGCACCGTGCCGTCCAGACCAAGCTCACCTGCGATAAGGCAGCGATCGAGGTTATCACGGGGAATCTGCCCATCGGCCGCCAGAACCGCGATGGCAATCGGCAGGTCAAAACCGCTGCCAGTTTTACGGATATCGCCGGGTGCCAGGTTGACGGTAATGCCAGACCGAGGAATCTCGAAGCCGGCCGAGCGCATGGCGCACCGGATACGCCCGCGCGACTCCATCACCTCCATACTCGGAATGCCGAGCATCTGGATGCCCGGAACGCCACCGGCAAGCGAGACCTCGACGGTGACGGGAATTGCCTCGACGCCGCGGATGCAGGCCGCGTGTACGGCAAACGTCTCGAACGCCATCACGACACCTGCCAATCGAACGCATTGTACTGATGCTCGATCTCGGCGATATGCCCGCCGCGGATGGTGACGCCCACGGCATCGAAGCGAATCGACCTGAGCGGATAATGTTCCATGAGATAGCAACTTGCGATACGGCGATACCGACGCTGCTTTTGGGCATCCACGGCCTCCTCGGGAAAGACCCGTGTGGCGCAATCTAGGGCGACGCGTCTCGTCTTTACCTCGGCCATCACCACGACATCGTCGAGCTCATCGAGCAGCACCAGATCGGCTTCGCCCTCAATGCAACGATAGCCCTGCTCCAACAAGGTATATCCACGCTCGTTAAAGTAATCGATGGTGATCAGCTCGCCCAGCATGCCGAGCTCGCGGGGACTGAGCCCCTTGATAAACTCGGGCGTAATCGCCCCGCAGTCGAGCTCGCCGTCTTCCCAGCGCTCCTTGAGTTGCTGCGTCTTGCTCTTTTTGCTTGCGGCACACATGGGGTCTCCTTTCCCGCACACTGCATTGCCCCGATGATGAGGGCACCTTTCATGCGGGTAAGTACCGGAAGCAAACCAAAAGCTGACCAAATGCCGACAAAAAACGGGCCGTACGCAACAATCACGTTGCACACGACCCGCTACCAGCAGGTTTATAAAACGCCAGAGGTCCCTGTCTCCACAATTGGCCTAGAAAAGGCGCTCAGTCTGCAGAAAGTTTCCGCAAAAGCTCACGCGGTGCAGCGGACAAAGTCCATGTTTGCGAATGGCCTCGATGTGCTCGGGACTCGCATAGCCTTTCGATTCGGCCAAATGGTACTCGGGATACTCGGCATCGTACTCGACCATCATCTCGTCACGCGTGACCTTTGCCATGATGGATGCCGCGGCGATACAGGCGATTTTGGCATCGCCCTTCACCACGTCGCGCTCATGGGGCACGGCGCCCAGGGGGTTACCGTCCATAAGCACGCAATCGGGCTCGAGTCCCGTATCTGCCACCGCACCCGCGACAGCGGCTCGAATGGCGCGGGCCATGCCCATCTCATCGATATCTGCGGGAGCGATATGGCAAAAGCCGATAGCAGTCGCCACCTCGGCAATCTTCACCGAGAGCAGCTCGCGGCGCGCCGGCGTGAGCTTTTTGGAATCGTTGATGCCCCAGATGCGCGGCTCCATCGGAAGACACACGGCACACACGGTCAAGGGACCCGCTACCGAGCCACGGCCCACCTCGTCGACACCCACGACAACGCCATCACCGCCGAGCTCATGCATAAGCTCGTACATGCCGTTGACGCGCTCGCGTTCGGAAAGTTCCTTGGCATGGCGCTTAAGGGCACGTTCGCAAGCCTTGATCACCTGCTGGCGCGGATCCTCGCGATAATGCTCCACGAGGGCGGGGATCTCCTCGAACGTGGCGCTCGCCAGCTCGCCGGCAACCTGCGATGCCGAAACCGAGCTCGTCATATTGGCCATACCAGGCCCTCCTTGCATGCAAATCAGATAAAAAGAAGGGCCACCCGAAGGTGACCCTTGTGTCCAAACGAGTGGACAGACGCTGCGATCTTCTTAGCGCTTCTCGGGGATGCGAGCAGCCTTGCCCACCTTGTCGCGGAGGTAGTACAGCTTGGCGCGACGGACGCGACCATGACGAACGACCTCGAGCTTGGCGATCTTGGGGCTGTGAAGCGGGAAGGTACGCTCAACACCGACACCGAAGGAAATCTTGCGGACGGTGAAGGTCTCGCGGGCACCGGCGCCGGCCATGCGGATGACGTCGCCCTGGAAGACCTGGATGCGCTCGCGGTCGCCTTCCTTAATGCGGTAGTGAACCTTGACGTTGTCGGCGACGCGAACCTGCGGGATGTCCTCGCGGATCTGCTGACGCTCGATTGCGCGGATGTAATCCATGTGCAATTCCTTACTCTTCTAGAGGTGCCGTACCACCTTGGCCGGCACGTAGTTGAACAAACGTATTCGAGTATACACGCGCGGGTTTCTGCTGCAAGAACAATTTTTTACGCAGACAAAAAGACAAAACCCGCACATGATAACCGCCCGCCTCACGAATGAGACGGGCGGCGTGAAGGGGGCTACGCTAGGCGCCCAAACCCAAAAAGTTAGGCGGAACGCTTGGCCTCGAGCTTGGCCTGGGCGGCAGCCAGGCGCGCGAGGGGCACGCGATAGGGTGAGCAGGACACGTAGTCCACGTCGGCCACGTTAAACAGGCCCTTGATGGACTCGGGGTCGCCGCCGTGCTCGCCGCACACGCCAAAGTGCATGTCGGGATTGGTGGCGCGACCCTTCTCGACAGCCATACGCACCAGCTCGAGTACTGCCGTATCGATGGTCTCGAAGGGGTTATCCTTCAAGATCTTCTTGTGCATGTACAGCGGAATGAACTTGGCCTCGGCATCGTCACGAGAGAAGCCGAAGGTCGTCTGGGTGAGGTCGTTGGTGCCAAAGCAGAAGAAGTCGGCATGATGGGCGATCTCGTCGGCGACCATGCAGGCGCGTGGCAGCTCGAGCATCGTGCCCACGGGAATATTGAGCTCGACGCCCTCCTCGGCGGAAACCTTGGCGATCACGCGCTCGATGACCTCGCGGGTCTGGACATGCTCCGCCGTGATGGAGACGAGCGGAACCATGATCTCGGGACGCGGGTCGACGCCCTCCTTGATGAGGCGAGCGGCAGCCGTGGCGACGGCGCGAACCTGCATGAGCGGCAGATCGCTAAAGACAACGGACAGGCGCACACCGCGCAGGCCGAGCATCGGGTTGGACTCGACCATGCCGTCGATACGACGCAGGCGGGCACGCAGGACGGCAAGCTCTTCCTCGCTGGCGCCGGCGGCTTCCTTCTTGGTGATGGCGACCTCGAGCTCGCGAGGATTATCCAGGAACTCATGAAGCGGCGGATCGAGCAGGCGAACAACTACGTCGCGACCGGACATGGTCTTGAACATTGCCAGGAAGTCCTCGGTCTGAACCTTGAGCAGGTCGGACAGGGCCTGCTGCTTCACGGCCTCATCATCGGACAGGATAAAGCTCTGGATGATGTTCTTACGATCGCCCAGGAACATGTGCTCGGTGCGGCACAGGCCAATAGCCTCGGCACCAAACTCGAGGGCGAGCTCGGCATCCTCGGGATTGTCGGCGTTGACGCGCACATGGTTGGCGTGGCCACAGGTCTCGTCCAGACGGATCTCGTCGGCCCAGGACAGGATGGTGTCCAGGTCGCCGGTGAGCTCGGCCGAAACCAGATCGACAGCGCCGTCGACGACGATACCCTGGGTGCCGTCGATGGAGATGACATCGCCCTCATGCAGCACGCGGTCGCTGCCCTCGATGCGCACGACCTTCTCGGCGGCGTCGATATGGAAGCGCTCGACGCCGCAGACGCAGGGCGTGCCCATACCGCGAGCGATAACGGCGGCATGGCTCGTCTTGCCACCATGGCTCGTCAAGATACCCTCGGCAGCAACCATGCCCTTCAGGTCGTCGGGGTTCGTCTCCCAGCGAACCAGAATGACCATGTGGCCCTCGTTGGCGCGCGCGACGGCATCGTCGCTCGAAAACACGATCTCGCCCACGGCGGCACCAGGGCTGGCGTTGAGGCCGCAAGCCAGAGCCTCGTACTTCTTGGAGGCATCGAACTGCGGATGCAGGAGCTGGTCGAGCTGCGCGGGATCGATGCGGCTCACGGCCTCCTCGCGGGTGATCAGACCCTCCTCGAACATTTCGATGGCGATGCGCAGGGCGGCGGTAGCAGTGCGCTTGCCCACGCGGGTCTGGAGCATCCAGAGCTTACCCTGCTCGATGGTGAACTCGATATCGCACATATCGCGGTAATGATCCTCGAGTGTCAGGAACACGCGCTCGAGTTCCTCACCTGCAGACTCGAGACCCGGAGTGGCTTTGAGGTCGGCGATGGGCTCGGTGTTGCGGATGCCGGCGACGACATCCTCGCCCTGGGCATTAACCAAAAAGTCACCATAGAACTCCTTGGTGCCGTCGGCCGGGTTGCGCGTAAAAGCGACGCCGGTCGCAGAGGTCTCCCCCTTGTTGCCAAAGGCCATAGCCTGCACGTTGACGGCGGTGCCGAGCTCGTCAGAAATGCCATGCTGCTTGCGGTAGATGCAGGCGCGCTCGTTCATCCAGCTGCCAAAGACGGCCTGGATGGCAAGGCGCAGCTGGAGCTCCGGATCGTGCGGGAAGACGGGCTTGCCATCAGCGACCTCGAGCTCGGGATACAGGGCGGCCTCGACGTTGTCGGAGAAGATGCTCTTAAAGGTCTCGACGAGCTCCTGCAGGGCTTCGGCCGAAAGCTCGGAATCGACACGAACGCCGGCGACCAGGCGGGCCTGAGTCAGGGCGTTCTCGAACAGGTCGGCGTCAACACCCATAACGACGTTGGAGAACATCTGGATAAAGCGGCGGTAGCTATCCCAGGCAAAACGCGGGTTTTGCGTCTGGGCGATGAGACCCTGGACGGAATCGTCGTTGAGGCCCAAGTTGAGGACCGTGTCCATCATGCCGGGCATGGAGAACGGAGCGCCCGAGCGAACCGACACGAGCAGCGGATCGGAGGCGTCGCCGAGCTTCTTGCCGCAGCGAGCCTCGAGGTCGGCCTCGGCGGCAACGATCTCATCAAGTGCGCCTTCGGGCCAGACGTTGCCGGCGCCGGAGTACTCGACACAGGTCTGGCAGGTAATGGTAAAGCCACCGGGAACCGGCAGACCGATGCGGCTCATCTCGGCAAGGTTTGCGCCCTTGCCGCCAAGCACGAAGTTCATGGACTTGTCGCCCTCAGTGACACAGGTGCCCTGGGCGTCGGTTCCAAAACGGTAAACTCTCTTGCAATCGCTCACGATACTTCCCCTTCCATGCGCTCTCGCGCACGACCGTGGTGACGAATCGACCCGCCGGATGCGGGCCGTGAGGGAACTATACGGCGGATGTTGAGCGGGCTTGCGTAGAGGGCGAGGGGTTTGGTAAACGTGATAAATGCGGCGGTAAACGGTAGGTATAGGTGGTTACCTTATGAAGATACCACTGCAAGAAAATTGCAGGTCAAATGCAAGTTCTTTGCTAAATCGCTTTACCAATATCGTGCATTATTTTTAGATAGTATTTTAAGGACGGTGAATTTTTAGCTACCCCAATGAGTTAGCTTTGCTGACCTCGGCGGGCGGCGCGGCGGGCACGGGCTTCTTGGATTTCCATCAAATGACCGATGATCTCGGAGGCGCTCTCCTCGATCGCCTTGCCGTCGGTACGCACCACAAAGCAGCCCAGGCGCTTCATGAGGGCACGGGCTTCCTCGAGCTCGCTGCACACGCTCTCGGGCTCGGCATAGGAGCCGGCGACAGCACGGGCGCAGTCATCGCCCAAGCGGCTATCGCGTATCTCAGAGATCACATCGACAGTCGAAATCAGACCAAACAACCGCATCGGGTCGACCTTGTAAATCGACTTCGGCGGCTCCATGCCATGGGCCAACGGAACATTGGCAACCTTGTAACCCTGATAGGCCAAATACATCGACAGCGGCGTCTTGGACGTGCGCGATACGCCCAGCAGCACGATATCTGCCCCCGAAAGGTCGTCGCAGCCACGTCCATCATCGTGCTCAACAAAATACTCCATGGCCTCGATACGATGGAAATAGCGGTCATCGGTCCTGTGAATCACGCCCGCAACGCCCTTGGGCGACGCACCGATGAGCGACGACAGCACGGCGAGCGTCGGACCGATCAGGTCGACCGAACGGATATGAAGCATACCCAGGTAATCGAGCACGCGGGCGCGAAGCGCCGGATCGACAATGGTGTGGAACACGGCAATATCGCGATGGTCCGCATCAACGCGCGGACCCACAAACGACTTGACCTGCTCCACCGAGTTCACCTTGGGCAGGCGCAAGAGACGAAAAGCCCCTTCATCAAATTGCCCGGACGCCGCAAGCACCACCTCACAAGCGGTATCACCGAGCGAGTCGGAGATAACGATAACGGTGGGACGAGCGGTGACCGGGCAATCCATGCGGGGCTCCTTTTGCGCTTATGCTCAGGCTGGCTTACTTTTTGCGGGCAAGCTCACCGATGTTGGCGATGCCGGAGAAAACGGCCTCGAAGCGGTTGAGCAGCTTAAGGCGATTATCGCGGAGCTGCTCGTCCTTGTCCATGACCATGACCTCGTCGAAGAAGCGGTCGATGGGGGCACGCAGGGCGGCAAGAGCGGCAAATGCGGACGGGTAATCCTCGGCAGCAAGGGCGGCATCGACAGCGGTCTGAGCAGCCTCGGAGGCATCGGCGAGCGCGAGCTCGGCCTCGCCCATCAGGCTGCGGTCGTACTCCGCACCCAGCTCGGGCTTGGAGATGTGCGCGGCGCGGGCATAAGCGGTAGCCAGGTTGTCGAAGGTCTCGGCATCGTTCTTGCGGGCCTCATCGAGCGCGGCACAGCGGGCGAAGAAGATGGACGGGGCGATGATGTGCACCGCGGAGACGGCGGCAACGGTATCGGCCGGAATCTTCTCATCGCGGGCCATGCTCACCAGGCGGCCGTGGAAGAAGTCGCGGACCTGCTGGGCGACCTCGGCGGCGTCAAACTCAATGCCCTGCTCGCTATAGAGCTCAAGGGCGAAGTCGATCAGCGACGTGGGGTCGATCGGCAGACGATCGCGCAGGATGTTGATGATGCCGATGGCGGCGCGACGCAGCGCGTAGGGGTCCGAAGAGCCGGTCGGGGGCTCGCCGATGGCAAAAATACCGGCAATGGTATCGAGCTTGTCGGCACAGGCCACGATGCAGCCAGCGGTGCCCTCGGGCAGCTCATCACCGGCAAAGCGGGGACGATAATGATCGCGAATGGCGTGGGCGACCTCGTCGTTCTCCCCCATCGCGGAGGCGTAATAACCACCCATTACGCCCTGCTGGCTCGTGAACTCGACGACGGCGTTGGACACCAGGTCGGCCTTGCACAGGTGCGCGGCGCGTGCGGCATCGGCAGCCAGGTGGGCGCCCAGATGGGCCTCGCGAGCGATGGCGAGCGCAAGCTGCTCAATGCGCTCGGACTTGGCGAGCACGCTGCCGAGCTTCTCCTGGAAGGCGACCTTGGCCAGACGCTCGCGGAACTCGTCGAGGGAGATCTTCAGGTCCTCCTCGTAGAAGAACTTGGCGTCGTCCAGACGGGCGCGCACGACACGCTCGTTGCCGTCGATCACGCGCTCGGCATTCTCGGGCTTGCTGTTGGAAACGACCACGAACTCACGCGTGAGCTTGCCCTCGCCGTCATAGATCGGGAAGTAGCGCTGGTTGGTGAGCATGGACTCGCAGATAATCTCGTGCGGGACCTTGAGGAACTCCTCATCGAAGGTACCAACGAGCACCGTCGGCCACTCGCAGAGATTGATGACCTCCTCAAAGACCTTCTTGGGCGTGTCAACATGGCAGCCGGGGCGAGCAGCCTCGACCTCGGCGATGCCGGCAAGGATGGCCTCACGACGACGCTCAGCAGAAAGCACGCCGGCGTCCTCAAGCACCTGCTCGTAAACAGCGGGGCTGGCGACCACATGGTCACCGGGGCCAAGTACGCGATGGCCACGCGTGGTGTTGCCACTCGTCACGTCGGCAAACGACACGGGCACGACGTCCTCGCCCAAAAGGCAGCAGATCCAACGGACCGGACGAACAAACGTAGCGTGCTCGTGGCCCCAGCGCTGGCTGCGGTAGTTGGGCCACTGCAGGCCGGCGATGGTCTTCTCGCACAGGGCCGTCAGGATCGGGGTAGCCGGTGCGGAGGGAATGTTCTTCTCGGCGAACACGTACTCGCGGCCGTCAGTGTCCTCGCGTCGAACCAGATCCTCGGCAGCCACACCGCACTTGCGGGCGAAGCCCTGAGCGGCCTTGGTGGCGTTGCCGTCGGCATCAAAGGCAATGTTTGCCGCGGGGCCGCGCTTGACCTCATGGACCTCATCAGTCGCGGTGGCGACGTTGGCCACGAGCGCAGCCAGACGACGCGGACTCGAGATCACGCGGACCTCGCCATGGGCCAGACCGGCCTCGTCGAGGCCCTTGGCGATCATGGTGCCAAGCTGCTTGACGGCATTGTTCAGCGGTGCGGAGGGCATTTCCTCCGTACCGATCTCAAACAGGAAATCCTTAGCGTCTGCCATGGCTTACGCCACCTCGCCTTCCTGGTCGGCATTCTCGTTGATTCCGGCGACCTCAGCCATATAGGCCTCGCAGCACGCCTTGGCGACGGCGCGGACGCGCAGGATGTAGTTGGCGCGCTCGACTGCGGACAGCGCACCGCGGGCATCGAGCAGGTTGAAGGCATGGCTGCACTTCATGACGCAGTCATATGCCGGCAGCGGCAGCTTGCGCTCCAGGCAGGAGTGGCACTCGGCCTCGTAGTCGTCAAACTTCTGACGCATCATCTCGACGTTGGCGACCTCAAAGTTGTAGGCGCTAAACTCGCGCTCGTTCTCCAAGAACACGTCGCCATAGGTCATGGGCGTTCCGTCGGGCAGATAGCTCCACACCAGGTCGTAGACGGAGTTGACGCCCTGGGCGTACATGGCGATACGCTCCAGACCGTAGGTGATCTCGACGGGCACGGGGTCGACCTCGATACCGCCCACCTGCTGGAAGTACGTGAACTGCGTAACCTCCATGCCGTTGAGCCAGACCTCCCAGCCAAGGCCCCAGGCGCCGAGCGTCGGGCTCTCCCAGTCGTCCTCGACAAAGCGGACGTCATGGTCGTTGGGGTCCAGCCCAATGGCGGCCAGCGAACCCAGGTAGAGCTCCTGGGCGTTGACCGGCGAGGGCTTGATGAGCACCTGGAACTGATAGTAGTGCTGCATGCGGTTGGGGTTCTCGCCGTAGCGGCCGTCGGCGGGACGGCGGCAAGGCTGCGCATAGCAGGTGCGCCACTCGGCGGGACCGAGCGAGCGCAGCGTGGTCGCGGTATGGAAGGTACCGGCACCGACCTCGGAGTCATAGGGCTGCATGATGACGCAGCCCTGCTCGCCCCAGTACTGCTGGAGGCGCAGGATGATGTCTTGGAAGGAAAGCGATGAAGCGTTCATGCCTCTAATATCCCCTCGTCGAAACGATTACACGGTTAGGTACTGTACTATAGCGGTTTTTAGTCGATAGCGCCCAGACGGTTGAGCGGCCAGTAACGCACGAGCGCTACGGCGATCAGGTCCGAACGGTCGACCGGGCCAAAGTAGCGTGAGTCGGCTGAATTCTCGCGGTTGTCGCCCATCACCCACACGCAGTCGTCGGGGACGGTGTAGGGATAGCTCACCTGGGCGGCGGGCGCCTGGACCGAAAGCGGCCAGCTCATGCCGGTCGTATAGTCCTCGTCGAGAGCCTGGCCGTCGACGACGACCTTGCCGTCCTGCAGGTCAACGGTCTGGCCGGCCGTGGCAATGACGCGTTTCACCAGCACATCATGCTCGGAGGTGCCATCGGGGTTGTGAAACACCACGATATCGCCCTGGGTGACAGGCTGGCCGAGCTCGAGGCTCACCTTTTGCGTCAGGATCTGGTCGCCAATCTCGATCGTGGACTCCATGGAGCCGGTGGGCACCACAAAGGGTTCGATCACAAAGGTGCGGATCAGGAAGGTGGCGGCGAGCGCGATGACGACGACCGCAATCCACTCAAAGGCGCCCCTCAGGGCAGAATGCTGCGATGGAACCATTCTCACTCCTCGCTCTGCGAATACGAAGCGTCCAGAATCTCCTGCGCGTACGCGCGCTCCTGTGGCGTAAGGCGCGCCGTCTCGATCAGATCGGGACGCCAACGGCAGGTGCGCTCGATGGCGTTCTTGCGACGCCAGGCATCGACCTTAGCGTGATCGCCGCTCACGAGCACCGGAGGAACACCTTCTCCATTGAACTCGGCGGGGCGGGTGTACTGCGCGTACTCGAGCAGGCCACCGTCCTCGGCGGTCGAGAACGACTCGTCAACGTTGCTCATCTCATCGCCCAGGGCGCCGGGAATGAGGCGTACGACAGCATCGGCAACGACCATGGCGGGTAGCTCGCCACCCGTAAGCACGTAGTCGCCGATCGACAGACGCTCGTCGGCATACGCATACGCGCGCTCGTCGACGCCTTCGTAGCGGCTGCAGACAAACAGCAGGCGCTCGCTTTTGAGCAGGCGCTCGGCCACATGCTGCGTAAAGGGCTCGCCACAGGGGGTGAAGAACACCACGGTGGGCTTGGGACCCTCGGAGCTAATAGCCTCGATGGCCTCGGCAATAGGCTCGACCTTCATGAGCATGCCCTGCCCGCCGCCGTACGGCTCGTCATCGACGGTGCGATGACGGTCGTGCGTCCAGTCGCGCAGGTTATAGGCCTTAAAATCAAAAAGGCCGGCCTTGCGGGCACGGCCCAAAATCGACGTGGACATAACGGGCTCAAACATCTCGGGAAAGACCGAAAGGGTCTCGATTAGCATGTTGACCTCCCTACTTGTCCATATCGATCAAGCCGTCCATAACGTGGACGGAAATTGTTCCTGTGTCGGGAAGATCGAGCACAACCTGCTCGATCACGGGAATCAGTACCTCGCCGTACCGATCGCCCTCGACAACCCAAACATCGTTGGCAGGCGTCGACATAATCTCGACAACCGTGCCGAGCGAGCCAAAGCGCTCGTCGACCACCTCGCGACCCATAAGGTCGGTATAGGCGGCGTCGAGCGAATCGAGCTCAAAGTCGTCACGATTTGCCAGCACGTAGCATCCGGTGATACCCTCGGCGGCCGTCAAGTCGTCTATGCCCTCAAACGAGACCAGATCGCCATCGCCCGTATCGGTGACGGATACGACCGTGCAAAAACGGTCGCGCTTGAGCGCCGGCGGCGTCAAGGCGACACGCATACCCGGCTCCAATACAGAAGGAAGCCCCCGCAGCGGCTGCGCGAGGACCTCCCCCTTCCTTCCGTGCGGCTTGACCACACGGGCGATGTTTTTGTACTGGGACCTCAAGGTCCTAGCCCAGAACCTCTACCTCGACAGCAGTGTCGAGGCGAGCGGCCAGTGCACGGGCGAGCGTGCGAATGGCCTTGATGGTACGGCCACGACGGCCGATGACCTTAGCGACGTCATCCTCGGCAACCGAAACCTCAATCGTAGAAGCGTCGTCACCATCGATGACCTCGAGGCTCACGGAATCCGGGTCGTCGACGATCTGAACAACGAGATATTCGACGAGATCGGCGATGCGATCTGAGAGCATTGCCTCACCCTCGAGCTGTGCAGCGTCAACCTCAGGCACGATTTACTCCTCGGCGCCCTCAGCGGCCTCAGCGGCAGCCTTAGCGGCCTCGGCCTCTTTGGCGAGCTGCTTCTTGGACTTCTTGACGACGGTCTCGGTCTTCTCACCCTCGTTGGCGGCCTTGACCAGAGCGGCGACGGCGTCGGTGAGCTGAGCGCCCTTGGACTGCCAGTCAGCAATCTTCTCGAGGTCGAGGTTGATGGTCTTGGGGGCGGTCATCGGGTTGTAGCGGCCAACCTCCTCGATGATACGACCGTCACGCGGGGCGCGGGAATCGGCGACGACGACACGGTAGTACGGACGCTTCTTAGCGCCGTGACGAGCAAGGCGAATCTTGACTGCCAAAGGAAACTCCTCCAACCAAGCAGCTTTAGGCTGCAACTACAAACAAACAGTTGAACATAATACGCCATCGACGCGGGCAGGTGAAGTCCGTGAGACCAACTTCTTCGGTGTAGTCGAGGGCAAATCCATATCTTAGACAAGAATTCGCGATTTGCAAGCACATACACGCACCCCACATGAGCTGCGCGGTATACTCATGACATGGAAAGACGCGAACATACATACGGTTATGAGGATGCTGCGGGCGTCACGCCGCCGCCTTGGACGGGTCCGGCGGTGGGCCTGATGGACCTCGATGCATTTTTTGCGAGTGTGGAGATGCTCGACCATCCCGAATGGCGCGGAAAGCCGCTCATCGTGGGCGGAGACGCCGAGTCACGCGGCGTCGTGTCCACGTGTTCGTACGAGGCACGTCGCTTTGGCGTGCATTCTGCCATGGCCTCAGCCGAGGCGCGGCGCCTGTGCCCGCAGGCCATTTGGACGCACGGACACTTTGATCGCTACCGTGAGGTGAGCGCGCAGGTCATGGCGATTCTTGCCGATGAGACACCGCGCGTGGAGCGCGTGTCCATCGACGAGGCCTTTATCGATATTACGCCGGGCCGGTTTGCACCCGAGGATCCGCTGCTGGTTGCGCGGCGTATAAGCGACCGCGTTGCGGCGCTGGGGGTGACGTGCTCCATCGGCGTTGGGTGCAACAAGACCGTGGCCAAAATCGCAAGCGAGCGTGACAAGCCGTTTGGCCTGACCATTGTGCGCCCCGGTACGGAACAGCGGTTTTTGGCCGCGCTGCCCGTGTCCGCCATGAGCGGAATCGGGCGTTCTGCCGAGGAGCGACTGCGTCGCATGCGCATTTATACACTCGGCGAGCTTTCACGCGCGCCAGAGTCCACCCTAGCTGCAATTTTTGGCGTGAATGGCGAGCGCATGCGTCAGCGTGCTTTGGGGCTCGAAGTATCCGAGGTTACTGGCTTGGATGAGGAACGCGAAGTTAAATCGGTGAGCAATGAGCGCACCTTTGCGAAGGATTTGACTGAGCGTGGGGATATCGAGGCGGCGATTGCGCTGCTGGGCGAGTCAGTTGGGCGCCGCCTGCGCCGTCAGGGGCTGACAGGTGGAACCGTAACGCTCAAGCTCAAGTATTCGTATGGCAGTGGACGCACGGCACAGCGCCGCTTGCCGCACCCCACCGACGACGAGAATATCTTTGTGGCCGTAGCGCTCGAGCTGCTCGACAATATCTGGCAAGAAGGCATGCACGTGCGTCTGGCGGGTATCGGCATGAGCGACTTCAACCACCAAGGCGGTATCCAGACCGACCTGTTCTGTGAGATCGATGACCGCGGAGCCCAATCCAGCGACCGCCGCGACCTCTCCGTCGCCATCGACGCCGTCCGAGACAAATTCGGCGACACCGCCCTATCCTTCGGCCGCCAATCCCGCTTCTCCTCCCAATGATTATTCTGGGACGGGGATTAAAAAATCATTCTGGCGCTATCGGTGCTTTTGATTATTTTGGGACGGGGATGAAATAATCATTTCAGGCCTCATTTCGCCCTCTGAATAATATTTGTCCCGATTCCCGTAATGCGCGAAATCTGGGCAATCGTAAAGCCTCGATGTTTCAGCATTGCTAACAGACGATTCCGTTCTTGCTTCGGCAACGTCTTGAGCTGGTAGGGCTCAAGTGGAGCCAATAGAGCCTGTGCGACTTCCAAAGCATCCATATCGGAAACGTGTTTGCCTTCAGGCAAATAATACGGATTGGGCTTACCGTCTGTACTTGTAAGGTAAAACGCCTCAGAACCACCAAAAAGTTCGACAATATCACTGCAATCGCAGATTTCAGGCGTACCGAAATACTCGTGGAAGCTACTCCACCGATACATGGGTGCAGAAGATATGCCTGCCTTCGCTGGGTTGTCGTGAATGTAACGAACGCAACGGAGCAACTGCCCATCATCGGAAATAACAACACTCTTAAAGCGTTCTTGAAAAACTGGCCCACGCCTGCCTGTCTTCAAATTAAATCGCATCGCATACGCTGTATCTATGGCGTGCATCGCAGCACTCATTTGATTTTCGGGGTCATCAAATAGCAGATGCACATGATTGTCCATCAAACACCAAGCAAGCAACCGAATATGGTCGGATGTAAATCGCTGACTCATCAGATTGAGGAAATAGTAGCGGTCGTCATCGTCCTCAAAGATCAGCTGGTCAGCACAACCTTTGACCATAACATGATAATGACCGAGTTCGGATAACACACGGGCAACGCGAGTCATCGAAGCCCTCCCTTCCGAGTTTGCGATAGCTACAGCATACAAAAGAAGGGAAAAGAAAAAACCGAACCGCCCAACAAAGATGAGCGGTTCGGTGAACGGTAGGAATGATTTATTTATCCCCGTCCCAGAAAAATCATTTAGAGGAGGTTGAGGGGGAGCTGGGGAGCGTCGCCCCAGAGCTTCTCGAGACGGTAGAAGTCGCGGGCCTCGGGGGTGAAGACGTGGACGACGACCGAGCCGTAGTCCATGAGCATCCAAGTCTTCTGCTCGCGACCTTCGATGGAGAACGGGTGCTCACCGCAAGCCTCGGCGACCTTCTCCTCGATCTCATCGACGATAGAATCGACCTGGCGGTTATTGGTACCGGTGGCAAGCACAAAGTAGTCGCACACGTCGGAGAGCTCAGTCAGATCAAGCACCTGCACGTCCTCGCCCTTCTTGCCGCATGCGGCCTGCGCGGCGGCGCGGGCGACATCCTCGGCGGCGACACCGCTCGCGGACAGCGAGGCGGCGGTGCGGTCGGACGTGGCAACGAAGCTCTTGTGCTCCACACCTTCAAGAATCTGCTCGTCGGTCATGGTCTCGTCGGCCATGGAATACCTCTTTCTAGACGCACCCGAGCTAGCGCAGCTGGGCGTAATGGTTGTAAATCGTAATAGCCGTGGGATAAAGATAGCGCCCGGACTGGATCACATAGACCAGACCCTGTGCAAAACAGGAGAAGAACAACTCGTCAAGCGTCGACTCCCCCACCATCTTGCGCAGCGCGTGGGCATAATCACCATGGCGGTTAGGCTCGATGGCATCGGCCACAAAGACCACCATATCGAGCGGCGTCATATCGCAGGCGCCCACGGTGTGACGGTCGACAGCCTGGAAGACCGCCGACGACAGCTCGGGAAAGAGCTGCGGAAGCTCATAGGCGGCAACCGGGCCATGCAAAAGCGGCGTCGCAGCAGACGGAGAGCCGGCAATCTTAATGCCGTAATGCAGAGCGCGCGTGACCAGCTCGTCGTCGGAGAGCACTTTGTCCCAGTCGTGAATCAGGCCGGCGGCGGCGGCATCAAAGCGGTCGACGCCATACACCTCGGCCAGATGGAGCGCGGTCTCGGCAACACCCAGCGAATGCATGTAGCGCTTGCGCTTATCCTTCATACGCACATCGAGCAGCTCTTGAATGCGCTTGAGCAGCGCGCGCTCATCGCCCTCAAACTGATCCTCTACCGACAACGTAGACCCCCATCACTCAAAATCTTCTTGACCCAGATCGGCATACAACCCGCGTTTGCGAATATAGCCGAGCACGGACTCGCTCGTAAGATAGCGCACGCTCATGCCACGGGCAACTCGCTTACGAATGTTGGTCGAGCTAATCGCCAGCGCCGGAATCTGGATATACCGCACGTCAAACGGCAGGCCCGACTCTTTGATTCGCGCCCGGGCCGTATCGATATCAAAGCCAGGACGTGTCGCAGCAATAAAGGTTGCCAGTTCGGCAATCTCACCAGCATTGTGCCAGGTCACAATATCGATAATCGCGTCGGCGCCCGTAATAAAGTAGAGCTTTACCTGAGGCGGGTAAAAGTCGCGAAGGGCATGAAGCGTATCGGCCGTATAGGTCACGCCCGGACGGTCGATCTCGAAACGGCTCGCCAAAAAAGCCGGATTCGCAGCGGTGGCGAGGACCGTCATGGCATAACGGTCCTCGGCAGGCGTCACCGGTTTATCGAGCTTAAAGGCGGGAGAGCCGGCCGGCATAAAGAGCACGGCATCCAAGTCGAGCGACTCGCGCGCCTGCTCGGCGGTAACCAAGTGACCGTAATGAATCGGGTCGAAGGTGCCACCCATAATGCCAAGCCGAAACTCCTGCCCATCCTTGATAGGCAGCTCAGGCAATCCGATTCCACCGCGCAGCGACATGACTTACTCGCCCTCCGGGGTCTCGATATCGTTCACGGCTTCTACCGCGTCGACAGCCTCGACGCCCTCGTCCACAGCATCGGCTACGTCAAAGACCTCAACGGTAACGTCCTCGCCTGCGTCCTCAAGCTCCTCCTCGTACTCAGAGAAGTCCTCGGCGCCCTCAAAGTCAAAGGCGCGCTGGCAAATGCGGACCTCGTCGCCCGCACGGCAGCCGGCCTTCTCGAGCGCGTCGTCAACACCCATGCGCGCAAACTTATGCTGCAGGTAGATGACGGCTTCCTCGTTTTCCCAGTCGGTCTGGATGACCATACGCTCAATCGCGCGACCGACCACGCGGAAGGCATGGGGCTCTTCCTGAACAATGCGGAAACGCTTCTCACGCTGCAGGCGTCGGCGCTCCCACTCATCGTCGCGCAGATCGACCGGCTCATCGGAGACAGCCAACTCGGCGCGCAGCTTAGCCACCTGCTCGCCCACGGCAAGCATCAACGTGTTGAGGCCGGCGCCCGTCACAGCAGACACGGCAAAGAACATATGTCCATCGTCGAGCGCGGCGCGTTTGAGGTCGGCAATCTTGTCAGCCGTGCCCGGCGCATCGCACTTGTTGGCGACGACGATCTGCGGGCGCTCCGAAAGCTCGGCGCCATACTGCTCGAGCTCGCGGTTGATGATGCGATAGTCCTCGACCGGATCGCGATCCTCAAAACCACCCGTCATATCGACGACGTGCATGATGAGTGCCGTGCGCTCGATGTGGCGCAGGAACTGATGGCCCAGGCCCTTGCCCTCGCTCGCACCCTCGATGAGGCCGGGGACGTCGGCAACGACATAGGAGTACTCGCCGGCACGCACCATGCCCAGATTGGGCACGAGCGTGGTAAACGGGTAGTCGGCAATCTTGGGACGGGCAGCGCTCATACGCGCGATGAGCGAGGACTTGCCGACAGAGGGAAAGCCCACAAGCGCGGCATCGGCCATAAGCTTCATCTCGAGCTCGATCCAGTGTTCCTCGGCCGGTTCGCCCAGTTGAGCGAACGCGGGCGCGCGGCGCACCGACGTCACAAAGTGCGTGTTGCCCAGGCCACCGGCACCGCCGGGCGCCACGACGACGCGCTCGCCATCGTGCACCAGATCGGCAATCTCGAACATCGGGGTCTGCGTCTCGGGGTCGAGCTCGCGCACCACGGTACCCATAGGGACCTTGAGAATCAGGTCCTCGCCGCTCTTACCGTTACGGCGGGCACCCTGCCCGTGCGTGCCGCGCTCGGCGCGGAAGTGATGCTTAAAGCGGTAATCGATCAGCGAAGACAGCTGAGCATCGGCCTGGATAACGACATTGCCGCCACGACCGCCGTCGCCGCCATCGGGGCCGCCCTTGGGGACAAATGCCTCGCGCCTAAACGACATGCATCCGGCTCCGCCGTCGCCGCCGCACACGTTAATGCGGCTGATATCGGTGAACTGTGACAACAGAATCGCCTCCTACAAAAAAGAGGGAGACCCTTGAATCCTAAAACTCAAGTGCCTCCCACATATGTGCTCTATGAAGGGTGAATTACGCGTTCGCGAGCGGGCGTACGCTGACCCTGTGCTTGATACCCTTGTGGAACTCAACGGTACCGTCGACCAGCGCGAACAGCGTGTCGTCCTTGCCACGGCCAACGTTCTCACCCGGGTGGATGTGCGTGCCGTGCTGACGGACGAGAATCGTGCCCGTGGTTACCGTCTGGCCGGCGAAGCGCTTCGTGCCAAGGCGCTGACCGCGGGAGTCACGGCCATTACGGGAGGAACCGAGTCCTTTTTTGTGTGCCATTGTGTATACCTACTCTTTCGTTACGAGTGTAATCTACTCGGCGACGGGAGCCTCGGCAACAGCCTCGGCCTCTGCCTTGACAGCCTTCTTGGCGCGGGACGTAGCCTGGACCTTCACGATCTTCAGCTTGGTGAGCTGCTGACGGTGACCCTTCAGACGACGATAGCGCTTACGCTTGTGGAACTTGAAGACCAGCTGCTTCTCGCCCTTGAACTGCTCAACGATCTGAGCGGTAACCTTGGCCTTGGCCAGCTTGTCGGGATCGGTGACGATCTTCTTACCATCGTTGAGGAAGATAACCGGCAGGGTGACCTTGTCGCCCTCATTGCCCTCGATCTTCTCGACGGTGATGACATCGTCGGTGGCGACCTTGTACTGCTTGCCGCCCGTGTTAACGATTGCGTACATGTTTACTTGCCCTTCATGCATCAGTTAGTGCAACAGCCGAATATAGTAGCAGGCGAAAATACCCCCGTCAACGAGTATGTGGAGCAAATCCACAAGTTCGCACAGGTATGGGGCTGACGAGTCGGCCCTCGTCGTCCTCGCATGCTTGATTCTGACGCTCGACATCGTAGGAGCAGATGGTCACGAGGTCTTGCATACCGGTGGAAACAATAGGTGCATCCACGCCCGGGGTCAAGCCCTGCAACAAAACATCAGCAGCGGAAAGCAAAATTTCCGGACGCATGGAGCCTTCGTTGTCGGCATGGGTGTCGAGCATGAGCACCAAATGGTGCGGGCGCTCCCCCGCCGTGAGCTCATAGCCAACGAGCGTATGGTCCAGATCAAGACGCTTGCTCTTTTTGCCACGCGCATAGTCAATGCCATGACCCGCGCGCAGCGTGTCGATCGCAGCGCGCACCTCGTCGGCGCTCACGGGGGCCTCGGGGTCCAGGTGCAAGTCGATGCGGTACGACAGACGCGTAAGCTGAGCCGTCAGCGCCGGCGTGCGCACGTCGATGTAGGCGGCCTCGATAGGCGCCAGATCGGCCGGGGACGCCGCGGCCAGGCGCTCAAAGGCCTCGTCGAGCGCGACGAACTCGGTCATAAACAGGTCATACCACTCGCAGGTCGACGACGTGCCCACGGGCAGCGCCGACGAAAAGCCCACGCGCATATGCGGCGAGAAACCCTGCGTCACGGCATAGGGCAGGCCCGCACGGCGCACGATGCGCTCAATGGTATGGATTAGTTCCAGATGGCCCAGGTACTTAAGGCGATCACGCTTGCCGTAGCGAACGCGTAGCCTAAAGAGCGTGGGATTGTCGGTCAAACGCTCACTCATGCGCGATCACCCATCAATACGTTCTTGGCGTGGAGCGTGGGGCAGATTCCGCAGCCGGTGCACGACGTGCGGGTGCAGTCGGGGGTCGTGACGCCCTCGAGCGAACGGCGGTATTCGCGCTCGAGGAAGCCGCGCGTGCAGCCGGGGCTCACGTGCTCCCAGGGCAGACGCCAGTCCAGATCGTAGGGCAGGTGCACCAGCTCGTTGAGGTCGATACCGTTTTTGGCAGCGGCCTCCTTCCAGTTGTCGAGCGAGAAGTGCTCCACCCAGGCGTCGAAGCGCGAGCCCGCACGCCAGGCATCGATGATGACCGGCGTCATATCGCGGCCGGCACGGGAGAGCGCAGCCTCGATAAGCGAGGTCTCCGCATCGTGGTAGTGTACGCGAACGGCGCGGTTGCGCACGCTCGTGATGAGCAGCTTCTGGCGGCGCTTGACCTCGTCGTAATCGAGCTGCGGGCACCACTGAAAGGGTGTTGCCGCCTTGGGGATGAACACCGAAACCGAGATAGACACCGAGATGGACCCGCGGCGCGCCTTGGGCACCGCGGAGCGGCCGAGCTCCAGCACATGATCGGCCAGGTTAGCGATAGCCACGATGTCCTCGTCGCGCTCGCCGGGAAGGCCCATCATAAAGTAGAGCTTCATGCGGTTCCAGCCGGCCTCGAAGGCTGCCTTGGCCGCGCGATCCAAGTCCTCCTCGGTCACGTTCTTGTTGATGATGTCGCGCATACGCTGGCTGCCCGCCTCGGGCGCGAACGTCAGGCCGCCCTTCTTTTCGCCGGCGACCGACTCGGCCATATCAACGCCAAACGAATCCAAGCGCTGCGACGGAATGGACACGCGAATGCCCGTGTCCTCCAGACGGCGGTTGAGCCTACCGAGCACGTCGCGGATGCAGGAGTGGTCGGTCGTCGAAAGCGAGGTCAGCGACACCTCGTCATAGCCAGTCTTTTCCAGACCCTGGATCACCGAGGACACGATCTGGTCGGCCGAGCGCTCGCGTACCGGACGATACGTCATGCCCGCCTGGCAAAAACGGCAGCCGCGGGCGCAGCCACGCAGGATCTCGATAGACAGGCGATCGTGGACGAGCTGCGCATACGGCACGCACGACTGAGAAAGCGGATTGGTGGCACCAAAGTCCTCGACGACGCGCTTGTAGACTACCGGCGGGACGTCCTTGCCCTCGCGCGGCACGGTGTAGCCATGCGGGGAGCAGGGCTCGTCATGACGCACCTCATACAGGGACGGCACATAGGTACCGGCGACCGTCGCGAGCTGCTCGACAATCTGAGCGCGCGAGACGCCCTCGTCGCGCAAGCGGCGATGCAGCTGACAGATCTCGAGCAGCGACTCCTCGCCCTCGCCAATCAGGATGGCATCGAAGAATGCCGCGTACGGCTCGGGGTTATACACCGAGGGACCACCGGCGACGATGATGGGATCGTCCTCGGTTCGGTCGGCAGCCAACAGCGGCATGCTGGCAAGATCGAGCGCTTCGAGGAAGTTCGTCACAGCCATCTCGTGCGGCACGTGCATGCCGACGATGTCGAACGAGGCCACGGGCGCTGCGCCCTCGAGCGACAGCAGCGGAATCCCCGCCTCGCGCATGGCATCGCCCATATCGGGCCACGGCACGTAGCCGCGCTCGCAGGAAATGCCCTCGGCCTGATTAAGGATGTTGTAGAGAATGGCGATGCCCTGGTTGGGCAGACCGACCTCATACACGTCCGGATAGATCATGCAGCAGCGATAGTCGGCATCGGCCTTTGAGAGCGTGCCCCACTCGTGGTCGATATAGCGACTCGGCTTCTCGACCTTGGCGAGCAACGGCTCGATCAGATGAAAACAGTCTTGGTATGCAACGCGCAACGGAAAACCCCTAAGCAGCGAGATCGGATGCGTCTTGGTAGGACGCCATAGGACGGGTGGCACCGGCGACCGTGGTCACCAGGTCGCGAACGCGCGAGAACGTGGCGGCAGCGACCTCGTTGGCGCGGCTGTAGTCGACATCGCGCTCGTAGAGCGACACGAGCGCGCGACCCATGCCATAGGTACCCGCGGCGGCGGTAAGCGCCTTAACGACAAAGCCGATGTGCGGCGTCCGCTTCACCAATGCGCGGGTGACGGCGCGAATCACCAGACCGCCGGCGAGCACGCCCGCGACCTCATAGCCGCGCTCGGGCTTAATGCCGCGTCCAAAGATGGCCGCGAGCTCAAAGAGCATGCCCACCTGCGCCAGCGCCATCACGGGATAGTCGGCACCCGGCAAAAACACCAGGGCGCCCGTCGCCATGTTGGTGAGCGCGCACGAGGTAATGATGCGATTTGCCGCCGCGATGCGCATAAAGGCAAAGTTGGCGGCAAAAGCCGTCTCCTTGTCCGTACGATCGAGAATCCAGCGGGCAAGCGTCTCGAGCAGATACGTCTTATCGGTTGCCGCCACCACGCCGAGCATGGGTGTGGACTCCTCGATAAACGGCACCTCCACAGCGGACTCGGCAAGCACGCACACGGGCGCGCCGGCGATCACGAGCTCCTGCACGGCACTCTCCAGGCGGTCGGAGCCGCACGAGAGGACCAACGCCACGTCGGTGTCGGCCTTGGGAACGATACGGTCCTCCCCCAGGCGATCAACACGCACAATGCCCGAAGTCGTCTGCGGCACAAAGGCATCGCGCACCGTCTCGACCAAAAAGCGAGACGCAGTCGAATCAAGGTAAACCGAGACACGCACCGGTGTATCGGAATCCTTCTTAACAGACGCGCCCATCTTAAAAGCGCTGGTCAACTTATCTACGGGAATCTTCATGGCAAACCCCTCCAGCGGTTACGCGGCGCCCGAACGATGCCGCCATATGGATTGTACGATACCCACCGTCAGCAACTGAATCATCATCGACGACGAACCAAAACTAATAAACGGCAGCGGAATACCGGTAATCGGCATCATGCCAATGCACATGCCGATGTTCTCGAAGGTCTGGAACGCCCACATGCCGACGATACCCACGCACGATAGGCGCAAGAACAGCGACTCGCACTTAAAGGCAACGCGGATCGTCGAGAAGATCAGCAGCACGTAGAGGCACAGGAGCAAAAAGGAGCCGCAGAAGCCGAAGGTCTCGGAAAGGAAGGCAAAGACGAAGTCGGTGTGGAACTCGGGCAGAAAGCCGCCGGCCGACTGCGTCGCGTGGCCCAGGCCCTTACCAAAGAAGCCACCCGAACCGACGGCAATGAGCGACTGCTGCAGGTTGTAGGCATCATCCGAATTGGCGTTGTCGGGGTCGATGAAGACCGTCAGACGGTTCATCTGATACTGCTTGATAAGAACGTCGTGGCCAAGGAGCGAATCAAAGACCGAGTCGAGCGCCAAGATGAGCGCAATCAAACCAACCAGCAGGGCCAAGGTCGACAGCACCCATTCGCGACGTGCACCGCTCATGCAGATGACGATGGCACCCGAGACCAGCACGACCAGGCCCGAGCCCAGGTCGCCCATGGCGACGACGGCCAAAAACGGGATGGACAGCATACCGCAGAGCTTGACGTAGTCGCGAACGGTATCGATGCGGCCGTTGTATTGCGAGCCAAGCGTGGCGATAAAGAAGATGGTGATGAGCTTGGCGAGCTCAACGGGCTGGAAGGTCAGACCGATACCGGGGATCTTGATCCAGCCCGTCATGCCCAGACCGCCCGTATAGGACAGGCCCGGAATCTTGGGCGAGAAGATCACGATCAGGTCAATGACGAGCAGCGCCGTCGAGAAATTGGAAATGCCACGCAGGTCGGTGCGCCAGACGAGCACCGCCAGCACCGCGCCAATGCCAATACCCAGCAGGTGGCGCGAGAACGAGGCATCGGCCTTAAACTGCGAGGCCGACCAAATAATGATGGCGCCATAGGCAACGAGCGCGACGGTAGCCAGCAGCACACCGATGTGTACCTTCTGGCGGAACGTGCCGCGCGAGGCCGAGAGCTGCTTGTTAACGCGGTCCAGGCTGCTGCGGGAGCCGGTCTTGGTTGAGCGGAACAGGTCCGCCGGCGAAAAGTCCATCGCAACCTCCTATCGAACCGAAGAATCGCCCGAGGCCGAAGAGGTATCGGGCTCGTCATAAATCACGCCGAGTACATCGCGCACAACATGCATCGCGGTATCTGAGCCGCCACCGCCTTGCTCCAAGATGGTGGCAATCACGTACTTAGGATCGTCAGCAGGGGCATAGGCGCAGAACCACGCGTATTCGTCCTCGCCGCTCTTCTCGCCCGTGCCCGACTTGCCGTATACCTGCGGCGTCAGGGTGCCAAAGTGAGCCGCCAGGGACGTCGATGCCGTGTAAATCACGTCGTGCATACCGTTGCGAACAAGAGCCAAATCCGAATCGCTGTTGATCTTGGCCTCCAGGCGCTTCTTCTTGCCCTTGCCGTTGTACTTATAGGCATCGCCGTCGCCATCGCGCGACACCGCCGACAAAAACACATGCGGCACGTACTGTTTGCCGCCGTTGGCAAGGCCCATGTAGGCGCATGCCATCTGCAGCGGCGTCACCAAAATGTCGCCCTGCCCGATGGCGATGTTGGTCATATCGCCAGCGTTCCATTTGCGGTCCTCGGCAGATGCGTCGGTAAAGTACGACTCTTTCCACTCGGCATCGGGAATGCGGCCGGCGCCCTCACTCGGCAGATCGATACCGCAGGTCTTGCCCAGCCCCCAACGGCGAAAGACCTCCTGCAGGCCCTCGGGATGCTGGTCGTTGTAGAAAAACGCCTTGCCCATATCGTAGAACACGGGGTCGCAGGAATTGGCGATACCGGACTGCAGCGTCATGGTGCCGTGACCGGAGTGAAGCCAGCAATACTTACCCCATGACTTGCCCAAGCCGGTCCAATATCCCGTGCAGTTGGTCGTTTGACTCGAAGTGTACGTGCCAAACTCAAGGCCAGCCAACGCCGAGAGGGGTTTGATGGTCGAGGCGGACATGTACTGGCCGCTAATGGCACGGTTGAGCAGCGGATGCGAACCCTCGTCATCGTTGAGCTCGGTCCACACGTCGTTGGAGATACCACCGATAAACACAGACGGATCGAACTTGGGCTCGCTGGCCATGCCCAGAATCTCGCCGTTATTGGGGTCGAGGCACACCACGGCACCGTTGCCGGCGTCGCTGTGGCCTGTGGTCTTAGCGAGCTCAATGGCACTTGCAAGCGCCGTCTCGCAGGCTTGCTGAATCTTGAGGTCAAGCGTGAGCTTAATGTCGGAGCCGGCCTTGGCGGGCACGGCGCCGGCCTGACCGGTCACGTTGCCCGAGGCATCGACCTTCACCGTCTGCTCGCCGCGAATACCCTGCAGCAAGTTCTCGTAGTAGCTCTCGACGCCCGCCTGGCCCACGATATCGCCCGACTGGTACGTAATCTGACCGGCTGCGCTATCGTTATCGCCCGAAGCCTTCTTGTTCTGCGCCTCGAGCTGCTCGGAGGTAATGGTGCCGGTATAACCCAAAATGTGACAGGCCGTCTCGCCGTACGGGTACTGGCGCTCGGTGCGCTCGGCAATCTTCACGCCCGGAAACTCGCCGGCATGTTCCTGAATATAGGCAACCGTGGAGCGGCGCACGTCCGTCGCGATGGTATGCAGGCTCTGTGCACCCTCGGAATTGTCCTGGATATTGCGCAGCACCGCGACATAGGGCATACCGAGCACGTTGGCAAGATGGCGCACCAGCACGGTGTCATCGGCCAGGTCGCGATAGGCGACGACGGCAAGTGAGGGACGGTTTTGCACAAGTGCCACGCCATTGCGATCAAGGATTCGCCCGCGCACAGCCGGCGTGGTGACGGTACGGGTCTGGTTGCTCTTGGCCTGCTTGTCGTAGTAGTCCGACGAGACCATCTGCATACCCCACAGCTTGACGGCGAGCGCGGCAAACATCGCGCCCACGCCGGCGGTGAGGATGGAGAAGCGACCCTTGAAGGCGGTCGCCGCGGTATTGCCCTCGCCCTCGGTGGCGCGCGGGGCCGTTCCATGCTGCGTGTCGTAGGTAAAACGGGAATCGCCGCGGCGCATGATGACCAGCGCGACCACAATGGCCACGACCAGCACGATACCGGCGATGATAACCGTCATCTGGGAAGACATCTATGAGCCTCCCCTATTTGAGTTTACGGGTCTTGGGCTTGAAGCGCATACCCGTCTGATGACCACCGCGTGCGGAGAATCCGTAACCGGACTGCGGCACGACACCGGACATCAAAAACGGAACGGCAACCAGACCCGTCAGGATCGAAGACGGCAGCGCATGGCCAAAAACAGCCACCACAAAGCTCGTCTCCAAACCCATAAACAGCAAGATGATGCTGTAGACCACGTTGATGGCAAGCGCGAAGGCGCCCACGGTAATACCGCGAGCACTCGGGGAGCCGCCCGTCTGACCAGCCGCGCTGTGCACCAGGGCAAAACTGCCTACCGTCAACAGTAGCGACATAACGCCCACCGGCACGGCAGCAGAAAGATCATAGAACAGGCCGCTGCAAAAACCGCAGACGACAGCCCGCGTGGGATCGCCCGAGAACACGCTCAGGCACACCAGGATAATCATAAAGTTGACGCGACCGCCCGCAATGGAGATCTGCGGCGCCAGGCCTGCCTGCAGCAGTACGCATACAATGGCGGCGATTACAAACGTGCGGGAGCTCGCCCCCTGCTCGTGTAGATCCATGGACATGCCCCCTATTCGCTCGAGCCAGAATCGGTCGTCTCGGACGTGTCGGAACTGTCATCCGACCCCTCGTCCTTCGTCTTGGTCGCAGCGTCGCGCGACGTTCCCTGCGGCGTGCTATTAGCGGTGCTCACGTCATCGTCCGAGGCCGACTGCTCGTCGGTCAGCGAGGTAATGACGAGCACTTCCTCGTTGTTCTCGGCCGTGGTCTGGGCACGTACGACGATGGTGTAATACACATCGTTGGCCGACTTCTCCACCGAGGAAACGGTGCCGAGCGGCAGGCCCTTGGGGAACACGCCACCGATGCCAGAGGTCACGATGATGTCGCCCACTTTGACGTCGGAGTCGACGCTCACGTACTCAAGACGCAGCGTACCGTCAGCCTGACCCTGCAACATGCCCTGGGCGCGCGTGTCCTGCACCATAGCCGACACGCCCGAGTTCTCGTCGCCAATCAGGCGCACGGTGGACGTTTTGGCCGATACCTCGATAATCTGGCCGATAACACCGGCAGAACTCGTCACGGGCATGTTGATGGTAAGGCCGTCGGCAGATCCCTTGTCGATGGTAACGGTCGAGGTCCAGGCATCGCCCGACGCACCGACGATACGAGCAGCGGTCGACTTAAGGTTGAAGGTCGATTGCAGCCCAACCAGGCCCTCCAGGCGCTCGGCAGTCTTTTGAGCCTCGGAAAGCTCGGCGACCTTAGAGGTCAGCACCTCGTTTTGCTTCTTGAGGTCATCGAGCGACTCCTGCGAAGCCGTGAGGTTGGAGAACACGTTGCCGATCGCGTTGAAGGGAGCCGCCACGGCCGAGCCCAAAAAGCGCACCGGCGAGGTAATCGTCGTCACACCCGAGCGGACGGCATGAATCGGCCCGGCCTCACCCTCACGGATATAAAACGTGAGCAGCAACACCGAAATCAGGCTGAAAACAATCAACGGGCGCATACCCGTTGATTGTCGCTTGGTATTCAGATTTGGAGAGAAACCCGAAGATCGTGCCAAATGGAATCCACCTTTTGGAAATTAAGCATTGGTTTGGACGAAGCCACCGTCAAAGGCGTTGGCCTCGAGCACGCGGGCGCAGCCGTTTACGACGTTATCGAGCGCCGTGGGGCTGACGTTGACCGAAACGCCGGTCTCGTCGCGCAGACGCACGTCGAGGCCGCGCAGCAGCGCACCGCCGCCGGTCAGCAGAATACCGTAGTACATAAGGTCCGAGGCAAGATCGGGCGGCGTGGCATCCAGAGCGTCCTTAACGGCCTTGGCCATCTCGTCGAGCGGCTTGTTGAGCGCGCGACGAATCTCCTCACTCTCGATACGCACGGTCTTGGGCAGGCCCGTGATAACGTCGCGTCCGTTGACCTCGACGTCAAGCTCATCCTTGAGCGGCACGGCGGAGCCGACCTTGATCTTGATGTCCTCGGCCGTACGCTCGCCGATAGCCAGGTTGTAGGCATCGCGAACATGGGTGAGGATAGCCTGGTCGAACTCGTCGCCGGCAATGCGGATGGACTGCGACACGACAATACCGCCCATAGCGATAACGGCGACCTCGGTGGTGCCGCCGCCGATATCGATGACCATGGAGCCCGTAGGCTCCTCGACGGGTAGGTCGGCGCCGATGGCAGCCGCCATGGGCTCCTCAATCAGATAGGCCTGGCGAGCGCCGGCCTGGATCGTGGCCTCAAAGACGGCGCGCTTCTCGACCGACGTGACGCCGGAAGGAACGCAGACGACGACGCGCGGACGCGGAGTCCACGGATAGCGCTTCTCGGAAGCCTTGTCGATAAAGTAGCGAAGCATGGCCTCGGTGACATCGAAGTCGGCGATAACGCCGTCCTTAAGGGGACGAACGGCCACGATGTTGCCGGGCGTGCGGCCGAGCATGCGCTTGGCCTCGATGCCGACTGCCAGGATGCGCTCGTCGTTCTTGTCGATAGCGACAACGGAGGGCTCGCGGATGACGATGCCCTTGCCGCGCACGGAGACGAGCGTATTGGCGGTGCCGAGGTCGATGGCGAGATCGCCCGCATAGCTACCGAAGAACATATCCATCAAAGAAAACAACGCAACTCCTGATGTGTTGGATGATTGCTGGAAAACTACTAGCCCATCATATTAGCGCAAGCCCGGCACCTCACTTGCGGTGAAGCGCCGGGCAGAGCCAAATCCCATAAGGTCACTACTGGTTGTCAGCGGCCGAGAAATCGATATCGAAGGAGGAAACGGCCCAACCGATATGGTTGTCGGAGCGCACGAATTTAACGGTGTACTCCTGTTCGCCGCCCTTGGACAGCGAAGCCTTCACCTTGGCGGTGGTCTCGGTCATGGACTGATCCATGCCCTCGATGGAGACGGTGGCGCCCTGCGGGATCGAGGAGATGATCATCGCCTTGGCGTCCTCGGACAGGCTCGAGGCCAGGCAGGACTCGGCCTTGGCAGTATCGCCGTCACCGGCAGCCTGGAACAGGTCGTTGATGACGGACTCCTGCGAGGGGTAGCCCATGCCGCGCGTATAAGCATAGCCAAGACCGCCGGCAGCGATCACGATGAGCAGAAGCAGCACCAGGAAGATCTTGAGACCCGTGTGGCGGTGGCGACGACGAACCTTGGCCTGTTTGCGGTCCTGCTGGACCATCTCGGACTCGGACAGCGTAAAGAAGCCGGTGTCAGAG
The DNA here is from genome assembly GCA_902475785.1 of uncultured Collinsella sp. Lineage (GTDB taxonomy): Bacteria > Actinomycetota > Coriobacteriia > Coriobacteriales > Coriobacteriaceae > Collinsella. The sequence continues at coordinate 65,368 of CABSAN010000001.1, read as the reverse complement.
GGGTCGGGCATAAACTGACCGGTCGCGCCCGTGGGATCGAGCGGGTCGACAGCCGGAGCGTCCATCGCGGGAGCCGGAGCCGTGGACATGGCCGTCTGGGCCGAAAGCGCGGCGAGCGAGTCGTGCACGCGGGCAAGCTCATCGGCCTGCTCGGGCGTGAGCTGGTAGATGCCGTCGGCAGTAGCGGCGTTAAAGGCATCGAGCGCATCGGAGGCACGGCCGGCGGCGGAAAGCGCTTGGCCCATGCCGGCGTTGAGGGCGCGCGTATCGTCGCGCGGGCCGGCAAAGTCGATAGCCGTGCGGTAGGTCTCAACGGCGTCCGCGGGGCGGCCGAGCTTGATAAAGCAGCGGCCCAGATCGCCGAGGGCGGCGGCAGGAGCCGGGTTGGCGCCGTCGATGGCAGCCTGACGGAAGGCAGTACCGGCGTTGGCGTAGTCGCCCGACTGGAACAGCGCGTTGCCCAGACCCAGGTAGGCCTTAAAAGGCGTGGCGTAGGAAGCGTCCTGGGTAGCTGCAGAGAACGCCTGGGCAGCCGTGGTGTAGTCGCCCACCGCGGCGAGTGCCTTGCCGCGGTTGGTGAGCAGGGCGCCGCGCTTGCCATAGGCGCCGTCGTTGAGCGCGGCGGCGTAGGCCTCGGCGGCCTCGGCGTACATGCCCAGATGCATCAGGGCATTGCCGCGCAGGTGGTCGGCCTCACCCATGATCTCGTTGGGAGTCTTTGCCGCACCAAGCATCTGGGCGGCAGCGGAAAAATCACCCGCGCGATAAGCGGCGCGGCCCTGTTGGATCAGCTGGCTATTCAAGGAAGTCCCCTTTACTCGTGAACGATCTCGACATGAACGATCTCGTCGCCGGCGCGCAGCTGCGAGATGACGTCGAGGCCCTCGACCGTGGTGCCAAAGACGGTATAGCCGGAGTCGAGGTTGTGCTGGGCACCCAGGCAGAAGTAGAACTGCGAGCCCGCGGAATCGGGATCCATGGAGCGGGCCATGGCAAGCGCGCCGTCAACATGGCTGTTGCGCGGATTGGTGGCAAACTCGCCCTTGATGCAGTAGCCGGGGCCACCGGTACCGGGCATGCCGTCGGGACCCTCAAGGCCGGCAGCGACGTCGGCGCCGGACATATCGCGGGTATTGGGGTCGCCGCCCTGGATCACAAAGCCGGGCACATAGCGATGGAACTTAAGGCCGTCATAGAAGCCCATCGTGGAAAGCTCGCAGAAGTTCGCCACATGGATGGGGGCGCCCTCACCGTCAAACTTGACCTTGATGGTGCCCTTTGACGTCTCGATCACCGCGCACTCGTCACCGACGAGCTGGTACTCGGGCGTATAGAGCTCTTTCTTAAAACCAAACATGTGGTTCCTTCCTCGTGCGTTTAAAGCATATTTGTACGAATTGTAGCAATAAGCACGGGCTTCCATCAATTGCGCACGCAGGTTATGCCGCCGGAGGGCAACAAATTATGAATGCTGCTGCGGCCTCCAGGCGCTCACGTTGGCGTCGTACTGGTTAAGCGCGCTGTTGCCGCCTTGTGCGATGGGCGCCAGGATCTCGCTCTGACGGGCGCTCAGCGACTCACCGTCGGGAATGGACAGCGAGATATCCCAGCTCTGGCAGATCACGTCGACACGCTCGTACATCCATTGAGCAAGCTGCTTTAGATGATCGATGTCCTCCGCATAGACCGTGTCGTCCTGAACCTTGAGGTTGTTGAGCTCATCCTGGGTCTTTTTAATCTGATCGCGCAGGGCATATGCGCTCTGCGACAGCTCCTGACGGGTGGAGAGCGGTGTACGCAGATAACCGTTATTAAACGAATCGATGACCTCTCCGATCTGATCATCGTCGCTGTACGACACGATGGTCTGGTAAAGGCCGTCGAGTCTGGTGTAGAGCTGGTCGTCGGTTAAGACGGTCTCCTCCTGAACGACCTCGGACGTATCCTCTTGCTTGGGCTCTTTCTCGGTGGCCTCGCCCTTTTGGCGCGACGGGAAGGTGGTCTTGGCGGCCTGGCCAAACTGGTCGTAGAAGCCGGGCATGACGCCCATGGGATCGGCAGTCACAAACCAATAGGCACCACCGCACACGGCGGCGAGCACCGCGATGACAATGATCGGCTTAGGGATATGGCGCTTGTGCTTGTGATAGGCATCCTCGTCGGGGTGGACCTTGCGCTTGGGCTTTTGCTTTTTGGGCTGGACGTCATCGCGCAGGGACACCGGCGTGGGGATATCGACCTTGGGGATGCCAAAGTCCTTATCGAAGGCAGGCAGCACACAGGTCTCGTTGGGGTCGGCTGCGTCGGAGAGCACCGCGGCGGCAGATGCCGGCGCGTGGGGCACCTCGGTATCGATCTGCTCCTGCGTCAGGCGCGGAAAGCCGGCCGTACGCCCTGCGGCCAGGTCGGATGCGGCCGCGTCCTCGGAAAGGATGCCAGGCGCGGGGCGTCCACACTTGGGACAGGTACGGTCATGCGGGGACAGACGGGCGCCGCAGCCGTCGCAGAACACGAACTCGGTATGCTCGGGGCCATCGCCCGGACCAACGTATGCGTTGCAATAGGGGCAGAACGAGGCGCCGTCCTCGATGGTCTTTAGGCAATGCGGGCAGATCACGGCATCCTCTTTCCGAAGCAATTCAAACAATTGAGGTTAGAGCATAACATCGACACGGCCCCACAAGCGCAAGGCACCAATTCAACATCCCCGCTCACCCCTAAGTTGCGGTGAAATAGGGACTGAATAGGAGGTTAAAACGCTTAAACAGTCCCTATTTCACCGCAACTTAGGGAGGCGTTGGGGCTAGTCTTTCTTCACGGGCTTATTCTTCTTGCTCGGCATCGAGACTTTGATGCCCTGGGCCGATTGGGTCACGCGGGAGCGCTTGGCACCGGCGCCCTTCTTTTTCTTGGGCTGGGTCTGGGCCACACCCTCGAGAGCACGGGCCTCGGCCTCGCGGACAGTGCGCGCCTCACGGCGCTGCGCCATATCGGCGGCAACGCGCTTGGCAAAACGCTCGGCGGTCGACCCCGTCGAGCTCACCTTACCGCCGCCGCGACCCAGGCGAACGCGCACGCCACGGCCAAAGCCGGTGGCCGCATGACGGCGACGGGGCTTAAGCGAGTCCATCATCGTGGCAAGCTTAAAGAACACCGCACAGGTAAAGACGATGATAACCGCCAAGATGACCATCTGGCCCATCGACAGGTTGGCGATGGACAGCAGCTCCGGGAACCCGATAACGCCCGTCAAAATACCGGCGACGACAAACACGAAAAGCACCACGCGCAAGGGCGTGAGCGGCTGCGAGATGCGCCAGATCAGGCTGACACTCGCCGCGCACGACGTGAGCAGGCACATGGTCGAAAGCGTAAGCTGGCTAAAGCCAAATACGCGCGCCACAAAGATATCGAGCGCCGCGGCCAAAATGACCGCAATCGACGCCGGCAGCGCACGCTTAAGCACGTTGGTCAAGAACGACCCCTTCACGCGGGCGTTGTTAGGCTCCAGGCCCAGCACAAAGCCCGGCGCGCCGATGCAGAAGAAGTTGATAAGCGTCATCTGAATGGGCTCGAAGGGATACGGCGGCAGCGCGATGCACAGCGCCGCCAGGCCCATCGAGAACAGCGTCTTGGTCAGAAAGAGCGCGGCAGAGCGCTGCAGGTTATTGATAGAACGACGGCCCTCGGCCACCACAGCGGGCATCGAGGCAAAGTCGTTATCGACGAGCACGATCTCGGCCACATTGCGCGCGGCATCGGAGCCGGCGGCCATCGCCACGGAGCAGTCGGCCTCCTTGAGCGCCAGCACGTCATTGACGCCGTCGCCCGTCATGGCCACAGTGTGCCCGCGGCGCTTGAGCGCCTGCACGAGCTCGCGCTTCTGCTGCGGCGTCACACGCCCAAAGACGTGATAGCGGTCCACCGCCGCATCGACCTTGGCAGGCGTATCAAGCGTCGTGGCGTCCACGTAAGCGTCGGCGCCCGGCACGCCCACCACGCGCGCGATCGACGACACCGTACGCGGGTCGTCGCCGCTGATCACGTTGAGGGTCACGCCCTGCTCGTTAAAGTAGCCGATAGTCTCGGCTGCCGAGGTGCGAATCTCATCGCGTATGGTCACAAAGCCCACGGGCTCGGCCTCGCCCACTATGTCGCCGTCGGGCGTAAAGCCGTCCACGCGCGCCACCACGAGCACACGACAGGTATCGGCGAGCTCGGCGACACGGTTCTCGACCTGTGAAAACACGCGGTCCGAGAGCACAAACTGCGCGGCACCCATCACATAGGAGCCCTGCGCAAACGACGCGCCGCTCCACTTTTTGGACGACGAGAACGGAATGACCGACAGCGGCTCGGACACCTCGACCGGACGATCGGCGTAGTAGTTGAGCAGCGCCTGACAGGTCTCGTTGGCATCCGCCGAGGTCGCACGTGCCACGTTGGCAAGCGCAAAGTCGAGCACCGTGGTCTCGACAGGGACAGCTGCCTCGTCCGAGTCCGCGCCAAAGCCAACACCCTCAACAGGCAGCGGGTAGGTGCCCTCGACCTCCATACGGCCCGAGGTAATGGTGCCCGTCTTGTCCAGGCACAGCACGTCGACGCGCGCGAGCGTCTCGATGCAGTAAAGCTGCTGTGCCAGCACCTTGCGACGCGCCAGGCGCACCGTGGCAATCGCGAGCACCGACGAGGTCAGCAGCACCAGGCCCTGCGGAATCATGCCCAGCAGGGCACCCACCGTGGACAGCAGCGCCGAAGAAGGCACACGACCGGCCAGCAGCTCGGAGAAGCACCAGGAAAGCGCGCTATCGCCCGGGGTTCCCGCGGCATCCCACAGCTCGCTCACACTCGAGGAAAAGAGCGCCAGACCAAGCGGAATCATGATAATGCTCGCGAACCGCACGATGGCGTTGAGCGCGTTCATGATCTCGGAATTGACCTTTTTGACGTACTTGGCCTCGTTGTTGATCTTTGCCACGTAGTTATCGGCGCCGACATGGATCACGCGGGCGCGCAGCAGGCCCGAGTCGATAAAGCTGCCGCTCATGAGTTCGGAGCCGGGCTGTTTCTTAATGAGGTCGCTCTCGCCCGTTAGCAGGCTCTCGTTGACGAGCGCCTCGCCCGACACCACCACGGCGTCGGCGGGAATCTGGTCACCGCGCCCTAGGCGAATGATATCGTCGAGCACGATCTGGTCCAGGTCGAGCTCCACCTCGGCGCCATCGCGCACCGCGATGGCCTTCTTAGAGGTGAGCAGCGTAAGCTTGTCGACCATCCGCTTGGAACGCATGGACTGAATGACGCCGATCGCCGTGTTCAAGAACACCACGAACAGGAACGTCAGGTTTTTAAACGAACCGGTCAGCAACACTAAAATCGCCAAGACCACGTTGATCAAGTTGAACAGCGTGCAGAGGTTCTCGATGATGAGCTCTTTGACCGACTTGGTCTTGAGCTCCATGTTGCGGTTGATCTTACCGGCGGCGATGCGCTCCTCGACCTCGGCGGTCGAGAGTCCGCGCTCGATATCCGTTGCTGCCATACCACGTCCCATCACGTCGCGTCGGTATAAGAAAACCGCCCGGACCATGCGAGGTTCGGACGGTCTTACGTTCGATGGTGCCCCATGTTGGATTCGAACCAACGGCCTTCTGCTCCGGAGGCAGACGCTCTAATCCCCTGAGCTAATAGGGCGAACGGTAGGCATTATACCCAAGTGCGCCACGGGCTAACAAAATAATAGAAAAAGCTTTGCAATTACGTGGGAGACGCGCCGCGCCAGCGCGCTTTAGGCGGCAAAAGCGAGTCAGATAGTATAAACTCACATGCACCATATAATACGGCTCGCGATGCGGGCCGTTTTTGCAAGGGCTATCCATCGAGGTGAGAGGCACACCATGATTGCAATTTTAAAGCAGAGCGCCAGCGACGAGGCCGTCAGCCACATCGTCAGCTGGATTGAGAAAAAAGGACTCAAGACCGACGTCTCGCGCGGCGAGAACGAGACCATCATCGGCCTGGTGGGCGATACGACCAAGATTGACCCGTTCCTCCTCGAGTCAATGGACGTCGTCGAGCGCGTGCAGCGCGTCTCCGAGCCGTTCAAGCGCGCCAACCGCAAGTTCCACCCCGAGGACTCCGTCATCGACTGCGGCCACGGCGTCAAGATCGGCGGCGACCAGTTCCAGGTCATCGCCGGCCCCTGCTCCGTCGAGGGCGAGAACCTCATCCGCATCGCCCGCCGCGTGAAGGCCGCCGGCGCCACGATGCTGCGCGGCGGCGCCTACAAGCCCCGCACCTCCCCGTACGCCTACCAGGGCATGGGCCCCGCCGGCCTTGACCTGCTGTGCGAGGCATCCGCCGAGCTCGACATGCCGATCGTCACCGAGATCATGGACCCGCGCGACGTGCAGGTCTTCCTCGACAAGAAGATCGACGTCATGCAGATCGGCGCTCGTAACGCCCAGAACTTCCCCCTGCTCAAGGAGGTCGGCAAGACGCAGACCCCGATCCTGCTCAAGCGCGGCATGTCCGGCACCGTCGACGAGTTGCTCATGGCAGCCGAGTACATCATGAGCGAGGGCAACGACAACGTCATCCTGTGCGAGCGCGGCATCCGCACCTTCGAGACCCGCACCCGCAACACCTTCGACCTCAACGCCGTGCCGGTGCTGCACCACCTGTCGCACCTGCCCGTCGTCGCCGACCCCAGCCACGCCACCGGTTACACCCGCTATGTTGAGCCCATGGCGCTCGCCGCGACTGCCTGCGGCGCCAACGGTCTGGAGATCGAGGTCCACGACGACCCGAGCCACGCTTGGTCCGATGGTGCTCAGGCCCTCACCCCCGACCAGTTCGACGACACCATGCGCCGCATCCGCGCCATCCGCGAGGTTGTCTGCCAAGAGACCGTTCAGGAGTAGCCCATGGGTACGGTGAGAAACGCACGCGTTAACCAGGGTGGCCCCAAGTGCGCCGGCATCGTGGGCCTGGGCCTCATCGGCGGCAGCTTTGCCCGCGGCTATGCGCAGGCGGGCGTCCGCGTGCTGGCCTGGGACCCCGATGACGACGTCATGACGGCCGCCAGCATGGGCACCGTTGCCGGCGAGCTCAACGACGAGACGCTCGGCGAATGCGACATCATCGTCCTGGCATGCTACCCCGAGGCCTGCATCGAGTGGCTCGAGGCGCACGCCCAGGCACTTGCCGACGCCACCGACACCGAGGCCATCATGGGCCCCGTGGTGATCGATACCGTGGGCGTCAAGGGTATCGTGTGCGAGCGCGCCTTTGAACTTGCCCGCGAGCACGGTTTTTACTTTGTGGGCGCGCATCCCATGGCAGGCACGCAGTTCTCGGGCTACGCGCATTCCCGCGCCGACCTGTTCCAGGACGCACCGCTCGTGCTCGTACCGCCCGCAGTGGACGACGCACTTAAGCTGGAGCTTTTGGGCCAGGTGCGCGAGATGGTACGTCCCCTGGGCTTTGGCAAGTTCAGCGTAACGAGCGCCGCCGAGCACGACCGCGTCATCGCCTTTACGAGCCAGCTCGCGCACGTCGTCTCCAACGCTTACGTTAAGAGCCCGACCGCTCAGGTCCACCACGGCTTTTCGGCCGGCAGCTACCGCGACCTCACCCGCGTGGCGCACCTCAATCCGCAGATGTGGTCCGAGCTCATGATCGACGACGCCGATGCACTCGCCTTCGAGATCGACCATCTGATCGAATCGCTCGGATCCTACAGCCGCGCCCTTAAGGATCGCGACCAGCGCTATCTGGAGAATCTCCTTGCCGAGGGCGACCGCATCAAGCGCGCGCTCGACGACGAGGCCTCCCACTAGACCACCCATCACGCCAGGTCGAAAGGACCGAAGCTTATGGCGATTACCATCGATATTGACACCGCACGCCCCTACCAGGTGCATGTGGGCACGTTTTTGCTGGAAGAGGCCGGCCCACTTGTTCGCGCCACCGCCGGCGGCTCGCGCGCCGTCATCGTGACGGACACCAACGTAGGCCCCCTCTACCAGATGCCCGTTAAGCAGAGCCTCGAATCCGCAGGCTACGAGGTAAGCATCTGCACCTTCGAGGCCGGCGAGGCCCATAAGCGTGCCGAGACCTACGTTGCCATTTTGGAGTTTGTGGCCGAGCACGAGCTTTCGCGCTCCGACGTGATCGTGGCACTCGGCGGCGGCGTCGTGGGCGACGTTGCGGGCTTTGTGGCCGCCACCTACATGCGCGGCTGCAAGTTTGTGCAGATCCCCACGAGCCTGCTCGCCATGGTGGACTCGTCTGTCGGCGGCAAGACGGCCATCGACCTGGCAGCCGGCAAGAACCTGGCCGGCGCCTTTTGGCAGCCAAGCGTGGTCATCGCCGACGTGGGGTGCCTGGCAACCCTCACGCCCGAGCAGTTCGCCGACGGCTGCGGCGAGGTCGTCAAGCACGCCGTGATCGCCGACCCCGAGCTCTTCGCCGAGCTGGAGAAGACCCCGCTCACGCTTGAGCTGCTGAACCGCGACGTGGCCCGTGTGGCGCTCATCATCGCCCGCAATATCGACATTAAGCGCGCCGTGGTCGTTGCCGACGAGCGCGAAACCAATCAGCGCAAGCTCCTCAACTTTGGCCACAGCGCCGGGCACGCCGTCGAAGCCTGCGAGCACTTTGAGCTCGGCCACGGCAACTGCATATCGATTGGCATGGGCATCATCACGCGTGCCGCAGCCCTGCACGGCATTTGTGACGCCGAGCTGCCCGATCGTCTTGAGGAGCTCTGCGCCCGCCACGGCCTCAAGACCCGCTGCGACCTAGATGCCGATACCGTCTTTGCCGAGGCGCTCCACGACAAAAAGCGCACGGGCGACACCATCGACCTGGTAATTCCGCACGGCATTGGCCGTTGCAGCATCGACCGCACGCCGCTTTCCACCTTCCACGATTTGATTGCCGAGGGCCTCGGCCAGAAGGGAGACGTTTCCGCATGTTAGCCCGCATCACCCCGTCCCCGCTCAAGGGCACCGTTCCCGCCATCGCATCCAAATCGATGGCGCATCGCCTCATCATCTGCGCCGCGCTTGCCAACGGCGAGACGCACGTGACCTGCAACACCACCTGCGCCGATATCGAGGCCACGGTGCGCTGCCTCACGGCGCTCGGCGCCCGCATCGAGACCGTCGAGGACGGCTTCCAGGTCCACCCCACCATGAAGAGCATTGAATTTGGCCTGCTCAAGGCCCTTGCCGGCGGCACGCTCGACTGCGGTGAGAGCGGCTCCACGCTGCGCTTTATGCTGCCTGTCGCCTGCGCGCTGGGCGCGGAGGCCACCTTCGTGGGCCAGGGCCGCCTGGGCGCCCGCCCGCTCTCCCCGCTCTCGGACGAAATCATCGCCGCCGGTTGCGACCTGCAGGGCCTGGGCGGTTTTCCGCTCAAGACGAGCGGCCGCATGCGCCCGGGCACCTTTGTGCTTCCGGGCAACGTGAGCTCGCAGTATATCTCCGGCCTGCTGCTGGCGGCCCCGCTGCTGGCCCAGCCCTCCTGCGTGCAGGTAACCGGCCTTATCGAGAGCCGCCCCTATATCAACCTGACCATCCAGGCCATGAAGGCCTTTGGTGTCGAGGTCAACGTCGAGCGTATTCCGGCCAAGGACGGCAAGCCCGAGGTCACGAACTTCCGCGTGAACAGCGGCTCGTACCGCACGCCCGGCAGCGTAGCCGTCGAGGGCGACTGGTCCAATGCGGCCTTTTGGCTGTGCGCCGGCGCCATCGGCACCGACCCAATCACCGTCGAGGGCGTGTCGCTGAGCTCCGCACAGGGCGACCGCAATGTGCTCGCCGCGCTTTCGCGCTTTGGCGCCCGCATCGTGCGCTCCACGAACGCCGCCACCGTCCAGTCCGACAAGCTCGCCGGCTTTGAGATGAGCGCCCACGACATTCCGGACCTGGTGCCCGTCATCTCGGCCGTGGCATCGCTGGCGCAGGGCCGCACCTTTATCCGCGATTGCGCCCGTCTCCGTATCAAGGAATCCGACCGCCTGGTCACCACCACCCACGAGCTCACCGCGCTGGGCGCGCAGGTGCGCATTGCCGGTGACGACCTCATCATCAAGGGCGTCGATGCCCTTACCGGAGGCGAGGTCGATTCGCACAACGACCACCGCATCGCCATGATGGCCGCCATCGCCGCGAGTCGCGCCACCGGCGAGGTCGTGATCCACGGCGCCGAGGCCGTCAACAAGTCTTATCCCGATTTCTTCGACCACTACCGCCTGTTGGGCGGCAAGGTCTCGCTCGAGGAGGAATAGCATGTCCTCGACCTTTGGTAACGTCTTGCACTTAAGCATCTTCGGCCAGTCGCACTCCCCCGCCATCGGCTGCTCGCTCGACGGCATTCCGGCAGGTACCGCCGTTGACCTGGAGCAACTGCAGGCCTTTTTGGACCGACGCGCCCCCGGCCGCGACGAGACCGCAACCAAGCGCCGTGAGGCCGATACCGCCCACATTATCGCCGGCATAGTTGACGGACACACCACGGGCGCGCCTATCGCCGCGATCATCGAGAACACCAACACGCGCTCCAAGGACTACTCCGAGCTGCGCCGCAAGCCCCGCCCGGGCCATGCGGATTTCCCGGCACGCGTGAAGTACCACAACATGCACGACGTCGCCGGCGGCGGACACTTCTCCGGTCGTCTGACGGCGCCCTTATGCATCGCGGGCGGCATCGCGCTGCAGGCACTCGAGGCCCGCGGCATTAACGTGATGGCGCACGTGGCACAGATCGGTGGTATCTCCGATCTGCCCATGGACGACATGGTCTATCGCGAGGCCGACCGCAAGGCGATCCTTTCGAACGACCTGCCGTGCATTGACGCTGCAGCTGCCGGTCGCATGCGCGAGGAGATTCTGGCCGCGCGCGACGAGCTCGACAGCATCGGCGGCATCGTGGAGTGCGGTATCTACGGCCTGCCCGCGGGCATCGGCGACCCCATGTTCGACGGCATCGAGAACCGGATCGCGCAGATTGCGTTTGGGATTCCCGCCGTGAAGGGCGTGGAGTTTGGCATGGGCTTTGCCGTCGCCGCCATGCGCGGCAGCGAGAACAACGATCCGTATCGCATCGACGCCGAGACCGGCAAGATCGAGGTCGAGTCCAATAATGCCGGCGGCATCCTGGGCGGTATTTCGACCGGCGCGCCCGTCATGTGGCGCATGGCCGTAAAGCCCACGCCCTCCATTGGTCGTGAGCAACAGACGGTGGACATGGACGCCATGGAAAATGCCCAGCTCTCGGTCCACGGTCGCCACGATCCCTGCATCGTCCCGCGCGCCGTCCCCGTAGCCGAAGCAGCCGCAGCGCTGGCCATCTGGGACGCCCTCCTAGAAGACGCCGCCCAGCTTTAGTCCACCAACCCCAAGGGTAGTTAATTTGGGACGGGGCTTTTTAGCTACCCCCATATGCCAGTTGATATTTGGCCTGGCGCCCATCGATTCGTCGACAGTCAAAGGGTAGCTAAAAAAGCCCCGTCCCAAATTAACTACCCCAGGCAACCATTAACGAAAGGGGTCCCTATGGACCTTGCCCACATCCGCCAGACCATCGATGGCATCGACACCACGCTCCTCAACAGTTTTGTCGAACGCATGGACATTGCCACCGAGGTCGCCAAGTCAAAAATCGAGATGGGCAAGGCCGTCTTCGACCCCGCCCGCGAGCGCTCCAAGCTCAACAACCTTGCCGGCCGCGCGCCCGAGCGCTACGAGGCGCAGACCATCACCTTGTTCCGTCTCCTCATGAGCATGAGCAAGGCCGAGCAGCAGCGCTACATCAACGAGCTGAAGGGCATCACGGTCTCGCAAAAGGCCCACGCCACCGCCGAGGCCTTCGACACGCCCTTCCCCCAGACTGCCAGCGTCGCCTGCCAGGGCGTTGAGGGTGCCTACAGCCAGATCGCCGCGTGCAAGCTCTTTGCCGTGCCCGATATCGCGTTCTTCGAGTCCTTCGAAGGTGTCATGCGCGCGGTGCGCGACGGCTTCTGCGAGTTTGGCGTACTGCCCATCGAAAACTCCACCGCGGGCTCGGTCAACGCGGTCTACGACCTGCTTGCGCAGTTCGACTTCCACATTGTGCGCTCGCTGCGCCTCAAGATCGACCACAACCTGCTCGTCAAGCCCGGCACCAAGCTGCAGGATGTTCGTGAGGTCTATAGCCACGGTCAGGCCATCGCGCAATGCGCCGGCTTTATCGAGGCGCACGATCTGCACGCCACCAAGTATCTCAACACGGCTATGTCGGCCGAGATGGTCGCCAACTCCGAGCGCACCGATGTCGCCGCCATCGCCTCGCGCAGTTGCGCAGCGCTCTACGGTCTGGAGGTGCTGGAGCCCAACATTCAGGACTCGGACAACAACTACACGCGCTTCGTCGTCATCAGCCGCGAGCCGCGCGTCTACCCCGGCGCCAACCGTACCTCGCTCATGATCACCACGGCCAATGAGCCGGGCGCGCTTTATCGCGTACTCGAGCGCTTCTACGCACTCAACATCAACCTCATCAAGCTCGAGAGCCGCCCCATCCCCGGTCGCGACTTTGAGTTTATGTTCTACTTCGATCTGGACTGTCCCTTTGGCAGCAAAGCTCTCGACGACCTGCTCGACTCGATTGACGACGTATGCGAGAGCTTCACCTACTTTGGCAGCTACACGGAGGTGCTCTAGATGACTGACGTCGCCACAACCCGCCCCTACGGCGTGCTGGGCCGCGTGCTGGGCCATAGCTACACCCCGACCATCTACAAGGAGCTCGCGGGGCTTGAGTACGTGCGTTTTGAGCGGGAGCCCAAAGATCTCGAGGCCTTTATGACCGGCGATGAGTGGGAAGGCACTAACGTGACCATCCCCTACAAGCGCGCCGTCATGGACTATCTGGACGAGTTGAGCCCGCTCGCCGAACGCATGGGCAACGTCAACACCATCACGCGTCTGCCCGATGGCCGTCTGCGCGGCGACAATACCGACTACTTCGGTTTCCAGTGCCTGGTCGAGGAGCTGGGTGTGGAGATTGCCGGCAAGAAGGTCCTCGTGCTCGGAGCCACCGGCGGCGCCGGCACCACGGCAAGTATTGTGCTGGGCGACCTGGGCGCGATCGTGGTGCCCGTCGGCCGCACAAGCGAGGTCAACTACGGCAACATCGCACAGCAGTCCGACGCCGCGCTGCTCGTCAACTGCACGCCTGCCGGCATGTTTCCCCACTGCCCCGACGCCCCCTGCACGCTCGAGGGTCTCGACGCGCTCGAGGGCGTCATCGACATCGTCTACAACCCCGCCCGCACGGGACTCATGCTCGAGGCCGAGCGTCGAGGCATCCCCTGCATCGGCGGTTTACTCATGCTTGTGGCCCAGGCGGCGCAAGCCGTCGAGCGCTATACCGGCCAGGTCACCCCGCGCAAGCGCATCCTGGACGTAACGGAGCGCCTGTCACACCGCGAGCAGAACATCGCCCTGATCGGCATGCCGGGCTCGGGCAAAACCCGCGTGGGTGAGCAGATCGCCCTGCTCACCGGCCGCGAGCACATCGACCTGGACCGCGCCCTCGAGGAGCGTCTGGGCATGCCTTGCGCCGACTTTATCGTCGAGCGCGGCGAGCCGGCCTTCCGCGAGCAAGAGACGGCGGCCCTGGCCGACATCTCCAAGCGCAGTGGCCTGGTGCTTTCCACCGGCGGCGGCGTCGTCACGCGAGACGAGAACTACCCGCTGCTGCACCAGAACAGCCAGATTATGATGCTCAACCGTAAGCTCGATGAGCTCGCCCACAAGGGTCGCCCCATCACCGCCCGCGACGGCATCGACAAGCTGGCCGAGCAGCGCATGCCGCGCTACCGCGCCTGGGCCGACTACATCATCGACTCGCGCGACTGCGCAGCCAACACCGCCCGAGCCCTCCTCGACACCCTCTAAACCACCACAAAGGGGACAGGCACCTTTGTGGTGGTTTTACACTCTGCCGCACCGCCGCACCGCCCGCCCAACCAAAAAGGAAGCAACCATGAAAGCTCTCGTCATCAACGGCCCTAACCTCAACATGCTCGGCATTCGCGAGCCGGGCATCTACGGCAGCGACAACTACGACCGCTTGGTCCAGATCTGCAAGGAGGCCGGACCCGCGCAGGGCTTCGACGAGGTCGAGGTCTTCCAGTCCAACCACGAGGGCAGCATCGTCGACAAGATCCAGGAGGCATACGGCAAGGTCGACGGCATCGTCATCAACCCGGCGGCTTACACGCACACGAGCGTGGCGATCCTGGACGCCCTCAAGGCCGTCGCCATCCCCGCTGTCGAGGTCCACATCAGTGCCGTCGAGACGCGCGAGGACTTCCGCCAGGTAAGCTACGCCCGCCTAGCCTGCTTTGCCACCATCACCGGCGAAGGCCTCCAGGGCTACGCCCATGCGTTGGAGCTGCTGAAAGAGCATCTGCTACACTAATCCCTGGGACAAAATAGTCAGGTTTGTTTGCCCCAAAACTAAAGTAACTGTTCGATTGACATACAAAGGAGCATATTCATGTCCCAGTACGATTACCTCGTCGTCGGTGCCGGCCTTTCGGGCGCCGTCTTTGCCAATGCCGCCAGGCGCGCCGGCAAGTCGGTCCTGGTCATCGACCGCCGCGACCATATCGCCGGCAACATCTATACCGAGGACGTCGAGGGCATCCAGGTCCACCGCTACGGCGCCCACATCTTCCACACCTCCATGAAGGACGTCTGGGACTACGTCAACCGCTTCGCCGAGTTCAACAACTACGTCAACTCGCCGGTCGCCAACTTCCACGGCAACATGTACAACATGCCCTTTAACATGAACACCTTCGCCAAGATGTGGCCGGGCGTCGTCACGCCGGCCGACGCCCGCGCCAAGATCGCCGAGCAGGTGGCCGCCGAGAACATCGGCGAGCCGCAGAACCTCGAGGAGCAGGCGCTGTCCCTCGTGGGCCGCGACATCTTCGAGACGCTCGTGAAGGGCTACACCGAGAAACAGTGGGGCCGCGACTGCAAGGACCTGCCCGCGAGCATCATCAAGCGCCTCCCCTGCCGCTTCACCTACGACAACAACTACTTCAACGACCGTTACCAGGGCATCCCCATGGGCGGCTACACCAAGATGGTCGCCAACATGCTCGAGGGCGTCGAGGTGCGTTGCGGCGTGGAGTACAAGGAGCTGATCGCCACCGAGCCCGATACCGCCGCCAAGACGATCTACTGCGGCCCTATCGACGCGTTCTACGACTTTAAGCTGGGCACGCTCGAGTACCGCAGCCTGCACTTTGAGACCGAGACGCTCGACGAGCAGGACCACCAGGGCGTGGCCGTGGTCAACTACACCGAGCGCGAGATCCCCTACACGCGCATCATCGAGCACAAGCACTTCGAGTTCGGCACGCAGGACAAGACCGTCATCACGCGCGAGTACCCGGCCGACTGGAAGCCCGGCGACGAGCCCTACTACCCCATCAACGACGCCAAGAACGAGGCCCTCTACAAGCAGTACGAGGAGCTGGCGGCGCAGGAGGGTGACGTGATCTTTGCCGGTCGCCTGGGCGGCTACAAGTACTACGACATGGACAAGGCCATCGCCGCGGCCTTCGAACTCGTCCGCAACGAGCTGGGCGTGGAGCCCACGGAGGCGTAAGAGTCCAAAACGGGCCTCTTCGCAAGCCGAAAACAGCACAAGCAGGCGCGCCAACGCCGGCAGGAGCAATTTCGCCCCTGCCGGCGTTTTAGTATGGCGACGGAATTGGCTGTTCTGTCCATTATCTAGCCGATGATATGAGTGGACACGCCCTGCCACAGAGGTAAAAACCGGAAGTATGCGGCAAATTCAAAATATGCCGAGCACACCAGGACGATGCAACGCCTCTACCTGCGGTTTCTCTGCGGGAAAAGGGCAGTGTGCTCGTGGGCTCCGGAATTTGCCACATACTTCCGTGCAGCGATTCCGGAAGTGCGGGGTAAAAACGAGATCGGCCGACCAGACCCCGGTTTTACGCTTCCGCGACCTGCAGTTTTGTTGCCGAAAATCTGGTTGCGCTCGGCGATTTCCGATTTTTCCCCACACTTCCGGAAAACACGGCTCCGCATCGTGAGTTAAAGCGTAAGTCGCAGCATCCGCGACAACATCCAGTTGTCGCAAAAACGTCAAAGGGCCGTTATCGGAAAACCGAACAACGACCCTTCTTTGTCTCCGCCTCACGTAGAGTCCGCGACGACTGTATCACTGAGAACATCTTACCGTAATGTCTATCAACCCAACAAGGCGAAGACTGGCAACGCGGTCGTTCATCCCAAATTCCATCTAAATAAAACTAGGGGATGCCCTCCGTTAGAAAGGAACCCCCTTGCAAAACGATGGCCTATCGCAGGCTTTCATTTTTCATTTAGGACATCATACCGCAGTATCATTTTTTAGAAGAACGATTGGACACGAATAGATTGAGAACATTGATCGCTGCAAGTCCGCCTACAAGAGAACAGGCAACGGTTGTTCTATTCAAACAGCCCAATATGACGGCACCGACTATCAGCGCAAGATAAAGAAGTATCGTTCCATATTGCGCCCGAGGAATCTGCTCGGCATCGACCTAATTCATAGCGTCAAGTCGAGCCGACTCTGCCCTATCCAACGCGGTGGCAGTTTAAATTAACCCAGATTGACACTCAACAGAAACAGATGCCCAACGCACAATTTCATGTTGAACCTCAACAAGATTCTTTGAGAATTCATCCGGCGGGGGAAGAATGCCGCCCCAAAGACTCGATGCAATGATCTCTGCCCGTTTCTTTGGGGGTTGCAGTCGCAACCCCCCTCTACTTCGAGGTCTTTACCTTTAAAGACTTCTCCGAAATGATTTTGGCTGCCATCACGGTGACCATTTTGTTCGAGCTCCTCGTCGAGCGGGCCCTCGCCTCGGAAACCTTCCTGCTCATATCCAGACCCGGCCATGTCGGAAACGATTTCACCATCGAATTCATCGTGCATGACCTCCTCTTCTTTCATCTGGTGCGCATTAGTATAAACGGAACTGTTAACAGAAAACTAGCCAATAACCCCTTCTTCAGCTAAGAGACTGGACCTCCGCCCGAAGAATTAGCCCCAGGCATGCATTTCGCCACAATGTTGAAGCCGATCTTGCGACAGCGGGCACGCTGTTACGGGCCTGCTGTCGCTACGGAGCCGAATCCTTATCCCCTCGGCGGGAAGGGGTCGTGCCCATGAGAATCCTTTGCGCGGATTCTGCCGTCGCGACGATGAATGATCAACTCCGACTCTTGATTGGAGCAAATGCGTAGACCGAGCTTTATCGTCTCGCTCTGGGTCGTCGTAACGAAGGAGGCACGACTTGCCCCTTCGCCCTTAACCTGCCAATTGCCATCCGAACGCTTCGTAATGAGCTGATTCCTGCCTTTCATAATCACCCCGCCGTCGGCGCCGATGGCCTCGCCCGCGTAGCCGCTGGGCTCCAGGTGGTCGGCATCGGTCCAGGCTCAGCCGGGGCCAGACACGCCCGGCCCGCAGTACGTGTCGACCGCAATGATCAGGCTCTCCGCGCCCGCGGCACAAGAAGGCCCGCCCAGCAAAACACACAGGCAGGTCCTTGCACTGGATTTCCTTCAGCACGGGCGCAGGACCAAGATCAAAGCTGATAGCACCAATCCACGGCATAGTCTCGACCATCTTCTGCGCAAGCTCAAGAAGAAGGCGCATCACCCTACAGCCCAAGCAGCTCCTTAGGGAACACACTTCGACAATCTTTGACACCCATGGCAAATAGAACTTTAGCGCTGGCATCCGTGTTCAGCGAATCACTCAACTTGACTGCGTTAAGCAATATTTGACGACGGAGCTTATTGAAATCATCCTTCGTCAGCACAAGCTCAAGATCATTTAAAACGTCGACGAAATTAACGTCACAGGACGGAGACACCTTCGCACAGAACAGACGCTCATCATGTGCGCAGATGTTTCGAAAATCTTTGATGTGATCGTATGCGAGCCTCAGCCTTCGAGGGCTGATGCGTTTATCGACTTCATGCGTCTCGGAATAAAGATCGGAAAACGACTTGGCAATGGAATTTCTCATACTTTCTGGTTGAAACTCAAAAAACTTGAATGCCTGGCCAAGCATTAAATAATTCATAAGAATCCATACCGGCGTATTATCGTGATTATTTTCATAATGACGAATGTAGTCCCTTTTATAATCACTGTTCCATTTTTTAGACCTACATAGCACCTTCTCGAAATCACCGATAAGCTTGTCGATCTTTTTTCGATAGCCGGCATCAGCACGATAGGAATCTCTATCAAGGTATGCTTCTGGGTTATCTTTATGAGCCATGGCAAACCGATAAGAGCAGACGGTTTTAAGAACTGCTTCCGCCTTGTTAAAATACTCAAACATCAGCAGGCGCAACGTTCGATCGAATTCGAATAAACGATAGATATCAGAAAACTTGGTCCCTTTTACGAAAACCTCTTGGCAAGAATCTCCCCGTTGGCCGAGAAACAAATCCTTGTAGCCGTTAACAACCGGATAGTACCCCTCGCGCTCCAAAACTAAACGAGTACTGTTATCGCATTCGAGTCCACGGCTTTCAAGAATAGCAATCTGCTCATCAATAGATTTAAATGGTTTATCCATTTGGACCCCTTAAACGCGAAAACCGCCTTTCGGCGGTTCCCACGGACCAAGCCGGACGTACCGTCGCAAGGCCTCATCACAAGAGTTACTTTAAGCGAGAACCCGGGGTCCGTCAATCCGGTGCCACCAATCTTCCAAATCAATCCTTGAACCAGGCACAAAAGTGTGCAAATGGAATGCCTTTATAAAAGAGGGACACCAAGGAGATGCTGCTAATTGTCAGCATTAGCCCACTGCTCGCATTGTCTCTTAAACCCGGCAATCACTTTGTCGCAGGTTTCGACAATCCCTGCCGGAACCGTATTGAACTTGACGGGGTCGAACTGATACGCCATGAGGTTTTCGATATGGAAGTATTCGTTTGCGAATTTAAATACCGTTTCATCAACATGTGCACGATTGCTGACCTGTCTCATTTCGTCAACATTGTTGTCAGCGAGTAATCTAAACGCGCAGATTTTCTCAACGGGTGAAGGCGCGTGATCATAAACGGACAGCAGTTCCGTATTTCCGAGCTGTGCCAATAAGGCTTGATAGTTAAAGTCCTTAAAACCGATTTCTTCTAGCTGCTTCCTGGCTTCTTCCCGCTCTTTGTCGGTAAGCTCTCGCCTATTCCGCGTCGCAACATTTCGCCGGTGAGCCACACTTGACAGAACATGCCAGGCAGGCGACTTTCCGTACGCAATTTCGACTGCTCTTCTAGCAAGCGCAATTCTATAAGGCAGGGATGCGTCGCTCGCTACGATTGCCTTAAAGCACTGTACCGCACTATTAAAATCATCATCCTCAACAGGTATTAGAGACAGCATGCCGCCATCGTTGCGCGCATAGAAACAAGACGTATCGCACAGAAGCGTTTTATGAACTTTACCGATCATAATGAGCGTTTCAAAGTCATGGGTTAGCAGCAACGTTGTAATCCCACGACAGACACCCTTAGATTTCGAAAATAACCTTTGGAGAATCGCGTATTTCTTATTTTGATCAAAGGAAGAAATCGGGTCGTCGAGCACAACCATGTCCGGCTTCTCACTTTTAACCTGAGCGGAAAACAATGCAATCGCAAGCGAATTACGCTCACCGTAGCTAAGATGCGACTTTAAATCCTCGACGTTCATCTCGAGCCCGCGTGGCCTCAGTGAGACGGCGCAGCGAGCCCCGTCTGGCGAAGCGATTGAGATCTCATAGGGAAATCCTGCCGACTCCAGAAAAGCATTCATTTCGGCCATCGATGCCTTGATGGATTTCCTTAATGCTGCGCTTTGACGACCGATGGCAATTTGGATGTCCCTCACTTTGGATGAAAGATCATCTAGTACAGTATTAATGCTGTTGATGCGTTCAACCGCGAATTGAGAATTCATCTTTTCGAGACGCTCGACATGTATTTTTAGACCTTCAAAATAGTCAGCACCTTTTTCTTCATCCTTCAGGGACGAATAATTAAGCTGCTGAATTTTCTCAAGTTTGGCCCTAAGCCCCTCCGCATCCCCTTTGATGCTGTAAAGAAAGGCTTCATTCTCAGGATTGGACTCTTCTTCAAGCTTCCCGTGCAAAATCTCATCAGCCTGCACTCGGGCGTTTTCGCTAAGAAGCACCTCAGCTTCCCCAAAAGTCTGAATCGTTTTTGTGAAGCTATCAATATACTTTCCGCCGTATGCGGCCTGCATTTCATTGCATATTTCCAGCTCAGACTGCTCGAGAGTCTTACCGCAGTACGGACATAAGCCCCGGGAGCTGAATTTATCGCCCTTGCCACGCCACAGCAGCCATTCTTTGGCATTGTCTCCTTGGATTAGCGGAGTGAACGACTCGAACCTTGGGGAAACGTGCTCAACAAGGTTTCCGTTTAACACGATGCCTTTCGCAATTGGGCTTGTCTTTGAATAGGTCTGCTTAGAGACCTTCCCGAAGCAGGACAACAATTTATTAACCGTAGAGAGCAACTCGGCTACCTTGCCCTCATCCCGCAACCTTTTAACGGCATCCGCCAACAGCTCGTCTGTTTCTTTTGCCGCTTTACGATATTCGGGAGTATCAACGAAGACCTTGTATCCGTTTTCGATTAACTCCATGTCGCCTTTAAATAGCGTGTTATCGACGTAGTCTTCATTAAACACGAGAATATTTGCATCCGACGGCAGACCTTCAACAGATGGCAGAGATTCTGAGGCATAGGGTTTCAATACTTCTAACGTCTGCCCGTCATCGCCGTTATATAGCTGAATCGCTTTTGCAACCGAGCTCTTACCGGAGCCATTCATTCCGTGCAGGACAGTAGTTGCATTGGGTTTTAGCGTAATAGTTGCGCAGTCAATGTTGTTACAGCAGGCAAGCTTTACGACAATCGGTTCAGGCATTAGAACTCCGTTGAAGAGGCGTTTATATCTAGTCGATTATGAGACCGTGAGCGGACAGCTTGCCCGCCAACTCCGCGAAACGCGACGTTTGATGGATGAACGGCCTCAGAAACAGAACGGCCTTCTCGTCAAAGAAACTGCTCCTCTTCTATCCGGTTTTTTATAGCCGTTGATAATCGAAAAATGGCCCTCCCACATCAGAATGTATGCTGTGTTGGTGTCAACAGCTAAGTCCCCTTTGCTTAGACAATCTGACCTGATCATCAATGGACAAGAAAAGCTTTGCCGACATCGAAGCTCCTCAAAAGAGTAGAGACGGCCATCCCAAGAAGGACAGCCGCCTCTACTCAGGACGCGGGGCGCGTAGGCTACCCGCGTCAATACCGCTTTTTAGATAGGCTACTGTTTATCGTTCCATGAATTAACGCTGTAAAAATGAAAGTCCCCTGGCCCTCGCCCCTCACGCCGTATTGCGCCTCTTCGGCCTCGGCTTCATGGCAGTCGGAACATACTGGAGGGCGGTGCCGAGGGGAACGCCAATGGTATCGAACGGCAACATTCAAAACATGGACGGGCAGTACTGACGCGCATAATCGCCGATTTCAAAGAGGAAATTACTCATAGAGTCAAACTCGATGCCCTCAATAGCGTCGTAACACTAATCAGCATCTTACAGCCATTCCTGCGGAATCAAACCATTCCCATCACGCCACCGCTCTATGACGCTTTCTGCAAACCGCCCATCTTTACCTTCTGCATGGTCTACCAAAATCACCTGCAGTTTCCCTTTTCCTTCTTCAACCTTATTTAAAATGAATGACTGCATCTTCGAAAGACTTTCCCAGTCGGCATCTCCCCTTTCCCCTTCAGCGGGGAAAAAGACCTGAGAAGGCTGGTCAAGAAAAATAAAACTTGGAACAGGTCTTTCCTTCTGAATAAAAAGTAAATGAAATGCAAACAATGTCAATAGATGCACGCCGAGCCAATTTGCACCGCTGCCCAAATTCTTTAGCGGTATCGCCTTTCCCCCCGAGCCAACATAAACAGTCGCTCTATTTTCATTGAACCAGTATGGGCTACCAGCGTGCTCGAGATCTAATTCGATCGCATAATTAGACATGGCTTGCTGTAGCTGAGCAAGAACACACTGCGTTTTTTCACAAACATCATCGGCAGACAGCAAACTATCAATCTCATTAAGCTCACATTTCAGACGCTTCAACTCAGACATTTCGTCAACAGGCGTGTCCATTGAGTCAATAAGCGACAGACAATACTCGATTCGTCCAAGTAATTTGGCATGACGAATCGATTCGTCTCTTTCGTTCATAAGTTCAAGTCTCTGAGCATAAACTCCATCGATTTGGGAACGCAAATAGCGAATTCTATTCTCCAGCTCTTCTCTTTTTCCATTTAAGTTTTCCAAGTACGAGGAAACATCGACTTGAGTAAGAGAAACGTTCTGAAGAGATTTGTCAAGACGACAAATCGAGCGTTTTATTTCATCGATGCCGGGCGTTCCAGGAGCACAATCATTCCCACAGAAAGGGCATTTACCAGTATCAAATGACAGCTTTTCGAATAAACCGATAGATTGCAGTCTTGCCTTCTGTTGAATTGCGGAGCCACTATAGTCCCTGAAAGAGGCATTATAAAGTTCACATTTTTCAATTTCATCACTTATTTCTCCGAGCTCACGCTGGGCCATCCTCAGAGCTTCTTGTAATCCGACTAGCGACACTGGCCCTTCAGGGCTCTCATCAAGATCAGCATTCACTATACAGCGTAAAACGTCCGCAGCAGACTCAACATCATTATTATCAAAGTCAATATCGCCATCAAGCAAACCCACAGCCTGAGCTTCGGCAATAAGCCCACTAATACAATTTCTGCTAAATTCTCTTTGATAGTCTGATTCCGCCACCCTGTTCTCGATATCTCTAATTTTGCGAGCAAGCTCCCTTTTCTGTTGATTTAAAGAAAGGGTGTCTTCGGTTGTGGCGCCAATTAAATATGGAAAAGAGCCTTTAAAAGAAGCCAGAAAGAAGTCTTTAGCTTGATTGTGAAATAAAACTCTATTTGAAGCAATCTCGCTTTGCCCTTGAAAACAATAATATAAGGCATGCCTGATGCTTATGGCGCCTTGAGATAAATTTAGGGAATTGTGAGTAATTCCAAGCTTACGACTAAGAAGCTTTTTTAAACTTGTAACATCAATATTGGGCTGGAAAGAAATCTTATCTGGAACACGTATCTCGCTTCCAACCTCATAATATGCAAGCAAACTTGTTAACTTGTGTTCCTCGGGAGATTTTCTTGCAATGAACAGTTGCTCATCTTCAAGTTGCAAAAGGAGCGCATACCAATCGACTTTGCTGCGAATGACACCTTCTGCAATATCGCAATTGGAACTGCAAAGACAGTAATCCAAAATTTCGCCAACTGCCGATTTTCCTGTCCTCGATGCACCAACGATTGTATTAACAGAGCCAAGCTTAAAACTAATTTTTCTTGCACCGTGTAAGTCTGAATACAAGATAAGCTCTTTTATCTGCATTAAGGTCGAACCCCCAAAATCGCATATATAGTCTCTGTGCTTCCGGATCTAGCAAACCACCTTGCTATGTTGCGAGATTTCAAAATACAATCTTTAATCTCCCGATCGGCATACTTTTTGGTGCTCCGCAAAGCCACATTTTTCCTAACTTTGATTGTTCCAGTATCGGAAATGAATGCGGAAGATGATCTCAATAGAAACTCAATCGCTTCATTAGTAATATCAACAAAAGCCGAAGCGCGCTTAGCGAATGAAGTAATACACTCGGGATGAGATTTTGCCCATACAAGAAAATGAACTCGGCTATTGACCGTGCCTCGAGTTTCCTTGTGCAGCACAAGAGGCAAAACAAGATAAAGAAGAGGGAACTCAAGTTCTTTCAAGTTCTCTGTTTCGTTCAAGTTCTCTGTTTCGTATTCGTCAATGAAAGAATAAAGAAGGCATGCACAGAATGCAGGATTTAACAAATTTGCTGCCTCAGGCGGTCGTTTAGCCCATGATTTCGTTTTTCTCAACCTCCTCAGAGCAAAGTTGTAAATAGTCGATATGCCAACCAATCTTCAAACTATTTGCGAGAATGTGATAAGTCCCCCTCATAACGAATGGCTCATCGCATCCTTGACGTATGCGAACATCTTTTCTCATAATTTCAGTTAACAGTTGTCGGCCTTCTTTTTGCTTTTCAGCTTCCCCAGACTCATCGCCAAGCTCATCGGACATAGCGCTCCACTCGTGACTCCATTCATCAATTAGCCTCTCCTCGTAATGTTCGAGCTCATCTGGAACAACAAGGCAGTTATCTATCCATTTTGCCCTTTGAGAAGAAGCCTTACAGAAGTCTTCGATAGCCCCAATGATCCTTCTACGCTTGCAAGAAATTAGTCCGAGCTGCTTACAAAACAATTCTGCAGAATGCTCTTTTTCAGCCTTCTCATCAATGTCATCAAACTCAACGTCAATCGGAAGGTTATCATCACGGAACTCATTTGTAATTTTAACTATTTCATATCGCAAGTCTGATTGGGTGACCCCATCCGAGGTTTTATTGCTTAATAATGAAATACACTTATTGCACCACCAACCCTCCAGACGCTCAAATAGGATATCCTCATATTTTGGCTGACAGGAAAAACGCAGCAAACGTTTTATGCGAGACTTACATTCAAATATATTTGACTCTTCGTCAAATACGTATATTGAATTTACCAACAGTCGCGCCCGATCTTCATTAAGAGCAATAAATGCTTTATAGGATGAAGCATTGATCTCACTTGTCTGAGAGGAGGCGACCTTCCTTAATCGCATGAAAGCCCTCTCCGCATCGCGACCATCATCGCCCATTTTTAGCAATGATGCGATAGAGCCCAGAGGCGCATTAGCTGTTGTGATAATTACGAATCTTGATTTTTCAAGAAGAACGGGATTATCCTCGACTGCATCAACCCATACCTTTATAGTTCTCCACAAATCAGGGCTACGATCAGTTAGGTTGCCAGCTCTGCCTATATGATGCTTAAGTTGAACTAGAGCAACTGGATCACTATCGTTTTCAAAAGAAACATCGTCGAATTTTTCGATAAATAATTTTAAAGATGGTGCATCAGATTCAATTAACAGCATAAGGGCACAACGCACCTGATATAAGTAGCCCAGCATTTGACCCTGAGCCTCATGCGAACTCATGATGCCCTCGCAACCGAACGAAACCAATAGATAATCCGAAGAATAACACCGCCTGAATATAAATGGTGCAAGATGAGACGTCATTGTTCAAATAGGGGCAAAAGGACTAGTAATGCAGACACCAGCCCTCGATGGTATTAACTGTCTGATCTTTAATAAATAAATGCAACCAATTCGAGAATGACTCGAAAAGCTAACCGAAACAATCGTCACGTGACCCCCAGCAGATAACCCAACAACTACCCATAGGCGAGCTCTACTAACGCTGGCATAACGCCTCCGCTGGACACAGCCTTACCATAGCTCGCGTACTTAGCTAAAAGTGCATTGTAATAATCCGGTTCGACCTGTTTACAAAAGCTCAAGTGGCCTAAAACGCGAAGGGCACATTCACGATCACACTCGCACATAAGCACATGATATAGCGAACCTTTTAGCTCTGCTTTTCTTTGAGGTCCCAAGCGCAGGACGCCATCACAGTCAAGATAGATGCCCGTGATTTTACGTAGGCGCCCTCGTCCAAAACAGCGAGTTTTGTCCTTATTCAGATCAAAACCCTTTTGCTTTAGGCGGTCATCGACAATAGCTGAAATCTCCGCAGAGTCTATCCATTCGGTTGATGAAATGCAGATGTCGTCAGAGTATCGCGAGTAGACGAATCTTTCGCCTAGTCTAGCTGAAATCTCACGGTCAAACGGAGCCATTATGCGATTGGCAATAAAGGGCGAACACGGAGAACCCGTTGCAAGAGAACCCCGATAGCATGATAAAGCTACGAGAAGATCGACATCGTCTGCAGTAAGACGCGAGCGAAATTCAGCGTTTGTCGACCGATACGTTCCCCCTGAAAACAAATTCGTAATCATTTGCTGAGTGCAGGACTCAAAGAAATGGCAAATATCAAGCAGAAGAAAATGGCTGCTCTTGGCATGGAGCCCGGCATTACGGCAGACGCTTGAGCCCTTTTCGTAAGCTGTAGCGTAAGGAAGATCTATATCAAACTCCGTTTTTATATAATCCGATATCCAACACTGAACGAGCTTCAAATCTGGTTGAGGCGCAACAATCTTTCTCCCACCGGCAGAAAAACAGTGATACTTATCTGTCGTTGAGCTCACGAGGTCCATTAGCTGGCGATTTGTCATTCCAAGATCGAAGCAAATTCTATCCGCAATAGACAACGGCAACGCCTCCATACCCCATAGATCTCTTACGAAGGATTACCCGCGCCCTCATGTTTGAGAAATCTTGGTCTTCGCTTCCCTTAAACATGAAATAAGAATCGAGGTGTATCGTGCTTTTAATCAGATAATCCGGACCCCTATTGCATCTCACTTTAGAAACAAGACCGGTAGCTCTCATCATGCAGCAAACATCCGACCAAGATATCGGAACGCCGGCATTTTTCATATCCGCATTTAAAATGGGCGAGTATATTTTGAGCTTACTGGCACGGAAGCCTTTGGCCGCACAGTATATCGTTCGTAAATCAGTCTCTGACATGGGGCCCAATATTTGAAGCAAATCAAGTAATTCATGGACGAGCGAGCCCACGTTAATCTTGGACTCGTCTCGATTGATCATCTTTCTAGCGGCCTTTAGGCCAGCCTTGCCCCGCTTAGTAGCATTAACACCAATAAGGGGTCTTAGTTCAGAAACAAAGCGGCACAAGTCAGGCGAAGACATCGGGTTATTTAAGTCTAAATAAAAGACTTTATTAAGCGAAGAGTCGCCCGCGGCTATTTCTTTCACTGGCCCATCAATCAAGAAGCTCCGAGAGCCCTTATATTGCTTTCCAACAGCAACAGAGGTAATCCAAGCAGCATGAGGCAAAGCGGAGAAAGCACCCAACTCGCAAAAAGATCCACAGCTCTCTGCAAAAATCAATATCCAGTCAGATATGTCGGCAAGCATGGCCTCTTGCTGAAGTAAATTAAGTCTCGAACCGTCCATTTCCGCCGCTACGTCTTCGGCAGTAAGACAAAAAACGTTTTTTAAAGCCTCGGTGTGATTGTTGGACACATAAGCTCTAAAGAATCGTCGAGAGGAATGCAGGCTCTGATCACCGCCGCAGGGAAAGATAAACAAGGGCAGTTTATTAACGTCACGATTTACCCTCAGATGATTTCTCAGAATATTCAAATCAGTTTTACTGATACAGTCGCAAAGCATTGCACCTCGATTCCAATAAGGACAAGGCCGCACAGTCCGTGCATATGGTCATTCCGTAGGCACGGTGTCGGGTCCGTGGCTATGGAATGACCATATGCACGGACCCGAATTGGTAAAAACGTCTCAGTCCATCTTTAACAGAGGACTCGCTCCAGTCGGGGCAATCAATGACTAGCTGCGACCTTGTCTCAAGTAACTTTACCATCACATTAGTGTCTAAGGCTTGATATTAGCCGGCTATAAATACAAAGCATGCTAGTCGCGCATCAAGTTTATGCTGCAAAATGTACCTTATCGAGCAGCGAGTCACCTATTCCCGGCTGCTACTCGCGGAGGGTTGCACCTCATCGCCACTCCCCTTCTTCTTGCGCAGCACCTGCATCGCGTGTTCACCCAAGATTGCCGTGCACAGCTTCAGCGCCGCACCCTTAACGGCGTTGAAGAAGTCCTCAAGAAACGGTGCGTTCATGTCGTAGTAGTTCATGTTCCTAAACAGCGCATAAATTGCGAGGAACGTTTGAGCAATGACCGCTACGACACTCATTGCAAGAGCGTTGTAGGGCGACTGGGAAATCCAGATCAAGGGCCTTAGGCATAGTTGAGCAAACCATTCTCCGACGAGCAGCGATCCATCTTGGGCAGTCTCGATAAACCCATAGGGCAAATAGTTGCGCATGAGGAATTCGATAACAGATAGGTAAAAATCAGAACAGACAAGCGAGGCGACCAATGCAACGCACTCAAGAATTATCAAAACAATTGAAACAGTGAAAACCATGCTAAGAACACCCTTGTTGGGCACACAATCAGCCAAAGCAAACAGTACAACACTTAATCCCAAGGAGAAAAATGAATAATAGCAGGGAAGAAGCCAAATGGAGAACCAGTGCAAAAGAAGGACCGCAAGCAACGCTGTCCAGTTCCAAGGCTCAATCAAGCTCCACCGCACCCGCAGCGGGTAAAGGTCACACGCTCTCAAACCTAGCCGATAGCCCAGATACGCGATATGGGGCTTTTTGAATTCAACTACATGAGGTTGCTTGATAGATGGCGAAATAACCCCCTTAGCATCTTTCTTTAATTGCAGCCAGCTCACAGCAGAAGCCCTCTTGGCCGCAGACGCCTCATAGCTCCAGGTTATATAAACAAAAGCACAACCATACAAGGCGCAGGCAACAATCAGGAGAAGCAGCATGCCTGCCCTATAAGGAAACTCCGAAATTCCACCGGACACGAGTCCGAATAAATACGGGTCAAAAGCAAGAAGGCCAGCACAAAAACGTAGCGGATATCCAGAAAGAACAATCCTAAGAGTCTCAAAACACATCTTAAAGACGTCATGCGAGCGCGACTCCTCTCTAGGATCAATGTATCCGAAGTATTTCGCAGATTTGAATAGGTTCATCCCACGCAAAACCGGCGACCCATCATGGCGCCGGACATACTCACTCCATAGTCGCTCAGCTTTAGCCCTAGCGCTCTCATAGAAGCAGGCAATAATGAAGACCAAAACGTATGCAAAGCCCAGAATAAAGGCAAGGTAATGGTCACCGAGAACCGGCTCGCCATTTAACGTGCCAACGTCTGCCCATATAGTCGCACAAACCAAGAAAGCGGCAATTGCCTTGGCAACGACAACAAGCATGGCGACAATTATCGTATGGCGCTCATTTCCGCCGCCAAGCAATGGAAGTCTATTTCTGCCCACACTCTGCGGGTTTGCCCTATCCTCCGCAATGCCCCTAATATCATTGATGAGATAGCGCGCTTGGTAGCCACAGATGTCAACGACAAACACAAGCAAGAAGAACCGGAAGAACCACTCTCCAAGAGAATAGCCTCCTCCCAGGGAAGTACCCAACAAAGCCCCGCCTAAATAAAAGAAGCTTTTCATTGAATCGCGAGGACGCGTGTACAACAGACGAAGGAATTTACCTCTAAATTGCGAGAAGTAGTGACCCGGCCTATTATCCTCAGACACCCCACCACTATCCGCTCGATATTCCTTAGGGGCACCATTTACATTAAGGTCTAATATCTCTTTAAACGTCAGCCGACTAAAGTCAGTAGCTATGAAATAGCAGTACAAAAGATATATTAGAGCGGACATAACAACCAGCGGCAGTAGAAGCCTGACCCATTTATTATGCACGGTAAGCAGCAATAGCAAAGAAAGCAAAACGCACCCGATGACAAGCGATACAAGCGCAAGTGCAAAATGCACATAGTGCCTACGCGCACCCCTATTTGTAAGGTGATGAATATTGGCAGTAATTAAACGAGAAGAAAACTGGTTCCAGCCCAGTGCAATATTCTCATCGCCCGTTGGCACTATCTCGGAAATCCTCTTTTCGATCATTTCCATATAGTGATAGCGAAACATGCGTTCCTGACCAATGCTAGAGCCGTAAAACCCCGCTACAAGAATCACACAGGCTGCAATCGTAGCGATTCCCTCATTCTTCCAGAGAATCGCATTTTCAGAACCGCCAAATCCGGCCGCAACAGAATACAAAATGGCGAGCGCAGCAATACAAGCAACAAGGACCTGAACGATATGATCCAAAGACACTCTCTGGTCCTCGCGGGCTTCATCAAGCTCAAATAGAAGCCATTCAAGCTCTTCTTGATTGCCATCTTCTTTAGGGTCACTCATACTTGGTATCCTTATAAGTAAGGGACGAGCAGTTCGTACAAATCACAGCGCGCTTAAGCAACAAAGAACGCAATTGCTCGA
This sequence comes from uncultured Collinsella sp., assembly GCA_902475785.1. Lineage (GTDB taxonomy): Bacteria > Actinomycetota > Coriobacteriia > Coriobacteriales > Coriobacteriaceae > Collinsella. The sequence continues at coordinate 35,171 of CABSAN010000001.1, read as the reverse complement.
CCCCTACGAGTAATACTGGAAAAACCGGTTCTTCGCTCAGCAACAATTAAAGAACGCTATTGATCGTTAGCACCCAAAGATTGGTTAACCGGCATGACAACTCCCAATAAACAATCGACCAAATTGAAAGGTCAACAAACGGATGTTAACGTCATGCACCTGGCAGTGAACGCCTAGGGCAATGGTACCCCCCAACGCTTTAACGAAGTGCATTAGCTAAATAATTTTCGTCAAACGGTAGCCAAAGAACCGGACTGCCGGAGTACATCATGGAGTAGAACGGCCTCGGCACTGATATGATTCTCACGGCGAGCTTCATCCCCCCCCAAACCCAAAATTGTGAGAATCTCAAGCTCTGGAAACGAGTGTGCTAGGCCGGATCAAGACGAACAACGGGATCGAGCGCATCAACCGCGAGATCAGGAGGAGGACGAGGGCCGTCGGGACCTTCCCGGACGGCAACTCAGTCCTCATGCTGGTGACGGCGAAGCTGAAACGCATAGTGGAGCACGAGTGGGGCAAGAGGAGGTACCTGGACATGTCCAAACTAGAGGAGATGGACGAACTGAAGGAAAAGGCGGAGGGCCAGAAGAGGACAGGGCCGAGGACGGCAAAATCAATTTGCGAAAGAAATTTGCGGTACCTACTTGTTATAAAGCACCCAGCAGCCGTCGTGGGTAGCAATCTTCACACACACTGTGATGGGGACATTGTCATACCAACGACACAAATCCTTATGAGCTGTATGGAAGATAGAAATTAGCCACTCGCTACTTCTTTAAGTAGGCTTCAATCCTCCGCTATTGAAAACTAACTCGTCTAAGTTCCCCAAGAAGAGCATTAAGCTCGCTTCGACAAAGCGCGAAATGGACCGCAAGCATCCCCACGCAGAAAATAAAACCCCACAAAACGGATACGAAGGTCGTAACAGCCATAAAAGCAATTGACTCAGCGAACATGCAGGCCATCATCTTGGGATTACGGTTTTCATATACGCTTCCTAGATAAATTGTCCCAATGGCATATCTCATAGAAACACCGAATAACGATGCGAGAACCGATGCGACGGGCGTATCAAAGACCAAAATGGCCATCACCTGAGCGGCCAACGTGCACAAAACGGCCAACACGTTTATGACAAGGAGCACCCGAGGCTCACACCTCACCTTTATAAACGTCACCACTGTAAGGTTTGTTTGTATCTCAAATAGGCATACAGGAAACAGGAATGCAAGATACGTAAGGGCGTCTTCATACTGTGGAAGCCAAAGCCCCACCAAGATACGCAGAGGCGCATACAGCAGCATAGCAACGGGCAAGATGGCACCAAGGCAGTCCCTGAGACGAATATAGTGGATCCTCATTTTCTCGCGACCAACAGAGCGCATTGCCGGAAATAGAACCATGGCCGCTTGAGAAACGAACACTAATGCAAAGTTCACAATGGATAAAGATAAAGAAACCTGGCCAAACGCAGCAAGTCCCCAAACATGGTCTATCACAATGCGAGACATACCCATGATGAGCTGCGCCGATACATTGGCTATCGTAAGTACGACACCAAGCTTCATAGAACGCAGCGTTTCCCGTGCCGATTGACGAAAGCCCAATGAACCTGCCCTGGCGAAATCGCGCGCTTTCCAAAGGAGATAGGATAAAGTGATCGCCTGCGCTGCTAGATAGAAGAAGACGTAAACTTCGAAATCTTCAATCCGGAGTCCAATACACAAAAGAAGCAGGATTAAATAAATTCCACGATTTACAATCGTTGAATATGATGCAATCTTCGTCTCATTCATTGCTTGAAACACAAACGAAATATAAAAAGACAAGTTGGAAAGCAGGAGATACGAAGAAGAGGCTAGGATTACAAAAACCCTATCGCCAGATTCGCAAAACAGCCCATATCCAGCAATGATGAGCGCTGCGACAAGTTGATAAGAGGCACCAACGTTGAACTCGCTACGAATTAGACTTTTATCTATAGCATCGCGACTTTCTCCGCCGTGCTGAAGATAGATACCGTCATTCAAGCCCAGCTGGAAAAAGCTCACATAACTGGTGTAAAAAACAAACAGCTGCCAATAAGCGAACTCTTCTACACCCAGAATCTTAGGAACAAGCAGGGTCGTAACTACACTGCAAATGAAGGAGACCCCCTGCGCGCCAAAAGCCGTAAGAAGATCACTTATAAGCTTCTTATAATTCAAAACTGCCTCCCGGGCATCGAGCACGATGCCTAAATCTAATATCTGAGAATTTATTAAAAAATAAGACATCTCATTACAAGCAAGTATCGGTTCTTTGCGAAGCCGAATACTCAATACAGCAAAGTGCTACGGTCCAGACATAAAAAAACGGATAATCGGTAAAGCCGTGCAGAATCAAACCCGAGACAAGTAAGACGACGCATGGAAGTAGCGAAGAGGCCGTTGCCCCGCGATGCAACTCAAAACTAATGAATCGGATTAGTGCCGTTATAAGAATCGCAGTACCGATTACTCCAAATAACGTTATCGATTCAATGTATATGTTGTGACAATGGTGCAAATTCTCGTAAACCATGGTCGACGAATATACATCAAATCCTATGCCCTTAAAAAACATTGGCAACCCGATTCGATTCCACATCCCAATATAGGCCTGCCATATTTGATTTCGCCCGGTTAGGAGATCATTGGAACCGAGTCGCGTCGTAAGAGCATCAAGAGAAAACGCGGTTGACCCGGAAAGCAAATAAGTCAACCCCCAATAAAAGACAAACAGGGCAGTAATCACAAATAGAACATAGTGTACCGGCACATTATCTTTGAACAGTCGTCTGATAAATCCAAAAATCAAAAATACTGCGACGACAGCCAAACTCACTAAAGCACTTTTTGAATATGTCAGGAAAGCAAAGAAGGCCAATGCAAGGCACATAGGGATGAGGAGCTTATATCCGTGACCAGACAAGGCAAGGTAGACATTAGTGCCAATCACGACCGAGATAAGTTGACCATAGAACACCGCATCCCCCACGAGACCTGCGAACCTGGCTGTTGTCACGTCCGAATTAACCCAAACGGACCCCTGGTTATAGATATACACTCCCGAATCCACCATCATCTGACCAATAATGGAAGAGATAACGAGTGAAGCCGTGAGCAATTTAATATACGTTGGGAAATGGCGCTTCGTCCTATCAGTTGCCACCAATAGCAATGGAACCAATATATGGATAAGCCATCTCAAATACGTCGACCCCGCAGTAAAGTTATAAAGAGTGGCGAGGATAATGGCGACATAAATCAACAAACGTTTCGAAGCCGAACCCGCACTTCCATCAAGCAGCGACTTTACAGCGAACAGGAACACGATTACATAGAACATACTCGTGCCGCCAAGATTGCTTCCCATTAAATTAAAAAAGGGGAAGCAAACAAATAAAAGCCTGCAGCAAACCTCGGAGGAGGAAACAGACGCTATAGCCAAGATGAGCAAAGTGGATGCAAACGCAACGGAACCCATCGATCGCGCCCAAGACAAACCAATTAAGAGAAGCAAAGCATACGCAAAGATAATCGAGAGCTCCAGCCATCCTATCCTCTTCTTCAAAATCGATGAATGACTAGAAATTAGTTTGGAGTTTGACAACCGCTCGCCTTTCATATGCAGATACATGATTAATAATTTCCTCTTGAGATGAGCAGACTCGCGTTTTTTGACAACAGCCTAGTTCATCCAGCTCAAGGCTATTAAAAAACCTAAATCCACTAATCCGAACGCGGCAGTGACATCTATCATCGCTAGGCCCATTTTGCGTACACTCTCTCATATCCATCCGCCATAGCAGAAACCGTGTAATCTAGGCTTTGTTTTCGACCGGCATCGCCAATGTTTTTCCGATCTGCATCTCTATAAAGACGGAGAAGAGCGGACTCAATCGAGGGTGCATCGGATTCGCAGAGGTAACCGGTGACACCATCTTGAACTAAATCTACGGAACCACCCCCTCGCGAGACCAAAACGGGTATTCCCGCCATCATTGCTTCAACAAGCGTCATTGGCATACCTTCATACAAGGAAGGAAGAACAAACGCGTCAGCCGCATAGCAATAATCCCTAGCGTTTTTGAGAACTCCCATCAAGAAGATATATTCAGATGCCCCTAATTCATCTATTTGATTTTGCAAGGCGGCCCTTAACTCACCATCGCCGATAATCACAAGCTTGACATTTTCATAATGCTCATGAAAAGAGACAAACGCACGAATAAGGGCTGCCTGATTTTTTTGAGGCATAAGTCGACCGATATTCAAACAAGCAAACGAATCTGGGTCCCCCGGGAGCGAGACACACGACGGCTTACATGCGGGCACTCCGTTGTATACAATCGGAACGGAATCGTAAGAAAGATGATATAGATCGCAGATTGTTTTCCTCACGGTTTCATTAATTGCAACGGGTACCGCGCGACCAGAGCGAAAAGCCATTTTCTGAATAACCTGAATGCGCGGGGGAACCTCTTTTTCTGCAATGTTATGAACCGTGTGAACGCTGTTCAATCGAAGCCCCAAGCTCGCTGGCATAGTGTACTGCATGCAATATCTATGCGTATGGATAACCAAAGGTTTCGTAATCTTGAACAGCCTTCGTAATTTCGAAACCATCGATATGTCAAGACCTGGTTTTTTGCCTAGATAAACCACTTCGATTCCCGAAGACTCAAGTTCATCAGTAATCTCGGTATGGCGATCAAAAAGACTTACAGCGATTACGTTCCAGCCCCTCGAGCTCAATTCAGTGCTCAAATGCTCAGCCATTCGCTCTGCCCCGGCCAATCCAAAATCAGGCATTACCTGCAAGATGGTATTTTGGATCATTGCACAATCACCGCATCCGACTTCTCGATTATCTTCTGAATCGCTTTCCTCAGAATCGCCTTTCTTTTGTTTGCCGTCTTGGATTCGTATCGCTCGAACTTATCAGCCGTGTTTGAAAAAACGTCCTTGCCACTTAAATCCGCAAGGACCTTTAATTGGGCAATATGAAGCGAGTGGTATGCAGGCGATGCAATACGATGCTCAAGATCGTAGTAAGTCCAAAAGCCAGCATCGTAATCCAAGAGGTGTTGAGCAAGGGTAGCCACCGAACGTTTGAATGGCTCCGAAAACCGCTCATCCACGAGTGACGCATCATAAAGACCAAACAAACTGAAAATCCAACCATTCATAACGCTTCGGCGAGGATGCTGTGGATACTCCTCCAAATACAACTCATTGCCCTCGTACGAGCAGACGCCCCCTTGTGCCATATCGACTAGCATAAATTCCGCCGCTTTAAGAGCCGCTTCCCGATACCGCTCATCCCCGAACGCCAGCCAAGCCCTAAGAAGCATCGAGCAGCCTTCGCCCTGCGCCATAGACGACACAGAATATTTCTCACTCCCAATGGGACCAAAAGCATCCCATGAGCCATCTTCTCTTTGAGCCGAAAGGGCCCAATCGGAGCAGACGCGAAGCGATTCCAAAGTTCGCTTGGAATCGTCGGGGTCGATGAGAGACAAGTCATAGCAACCCAAAGCATATTGAAAGATAGCAATTGGAAAATGTCTCTTCTCGCCACCAGCTATCACACTTACGGGGATGCCATCGGAGTCGAGCAGCGTGTTGGACGAAACCTTGCCAGTTAAGTCGTTATAATAACCCGCAATCTTTCCGACTTGGTAGGCACAACCTACGCCTTGTCGCACGGCGACTTCCGTTTTGCCAAACAGAATTCTCGTCCATCTCTTTAACATGGTCATTTTTTGAGAAAACTGGCCCATCAGTCATCCAACTCCTTTACCGCAACTCCAAGCACGCGGGCAAGCTCCTTAACATTTTTCTCCGTTTGAAAATCACGAGCCCATGCGTCACGAGCCGCATTCCTCATTTCCGCTTTCACGTCATCATCTAGAGCAGCAAATGCCTCAATGGACGCAGCAACGCTGTCTGGAGTGCATCTCTCTGGTAAAAGAAAACCATTAACACCGTGTTCAATTATTTCGTGCGTTCCGCCAACATCCGTGGCCAATACTGGAATCCCGAATCCGCAAGCCTCCATAATCGATAAAGGCAGGCCTTCACTGGAAGAAACGTTCACGAATAGATCAAAGTGCTCGGCATCGTACGCCGAAAGCAACTCTGCATTTGGAAGGTTGCCCCTGAGATCGACCCTTGAACTCGTAAATTTCTCACATATCGATTTCAACTCACCCACAAGAGGACCATCACCAAAATGAGTCCAGGAAACCGATATTCCGTGCCGCTCCAAAATGATGATAGCTTCGGCAATGAGATTTACACGCTTGACGTCCACGACGCGCGAGCAAGATACAAGCCTAAGCGAATCGTCACATTTCTCACCTGATTTGTTGGGGAGAGAACGCGTCCCTAGATAGAGGGTCGAAACCTTCTCCTCAAAGCCAGGCCACATAGCGTTTACATACGCTTCTCCGTCCTTCGAGCAGGCCAACACCATATCGAGGCTGTCTAGGAGGTACCGTCGGAACGGTAGATAATGCAAACAGGTACGATCTGAGTAGAGATCATACCTGTGTGCACGAGCTACCGCGCGCGCACACAGATACCTGCGGGAAATCCAACTCGCAACAAGCGCTGTATCGTAAAACCAAAAACTATAGACGTGAGTAGGCACAAGATTGCGACGATCAAGAGTTTGGCACAGGGCTACGTACTTCTCCAAAGCCCTCGCTGCGAAATAGCCCCTGAACACACGCTTAAACGCGCCTTTGACTGGGTCGCTAGCATAGGCCTCCTCAAGCTGAGTACCAGCACCATGCGGAAACAACAGTCCCCTAACAATGTGCTTCAGTTTGTCTTTACGTGAATTGCAACAACCAAGCGCTATCGGCACGACATTAGGAGGGAGGTCGCATGTAGGCCTGTCCCCGTGGGGTGCCTCGGTACCGATCGCTATAATCTCGTCGAAATACAGGGCAAGACAGTGAATCTCGGACTCTAAATACGACTCTGCCGCCACTTCACCATGATTGAAAGGGAAGCGTCGGGCAAGAAGGAGCAGTCGACTTTTTTCGAAGGGTTTGTTTTTCATCGAATTAATCACGTTTAAACAGATCCCTCGTGTACACCTTGTCCGCCACGTCCGCGAGCTCGTCGCTCCACCGGTTGGCCACGATCACGTCGCAGCCGTCCTTGAAGGCCTCCAGGTCGTGCGTGACCTCGGAGCCAAAGAACTCCGGCGCGTCCAGCGTGGGCTCGTAGACCACCACGGGCACGCCCTTCGCCTTCACGCGCTTCATGACGCCCTGGATGGAGCTCGCGCGGAAGTTGTCGGAGTTGGACTTCATCGTCAGGCGGTAGACGCCCACGACCGGCTTCTCCTTGCCGGCATAGACGCGGTCCCACACCATCTGCAGCACCTCGTCGGCGACGAAGTCCTTGCGGGTGCGGTTGGCCTCGACGATGGCCTCGATCAGGTTCTGCGGCACGTCCCTGTAGTTGGCCAGCAGCTGCTTGGTGTCCTTGGGCAGGCAGTAGCCGCCGTATCCGAAGCTCGGGTTGTTGTAGTGGCTGCCGATGCGAGGCTCAAGGCACACGCCGTCGATGACGTCGCGGGTGTTGAGGCCGCGGACCTCGCAGTAGGTGTCGAGCTCGTTGAAGTAGGCGACGCGCAGCGCCAGGTAGGTGTTGGCGAAGAGCTTGACGGCCTCGGCCTCGGTGGTACCGAGCACGAGCTCCGGGATGCCCTTGGTGCCGTCGGCGTTCACGCGCTCCAGCTCGGCGGGGTCGGCGCCCTGGGCGAGCAGGCCGGCGAAGCACTCGGCGGCCGCCACGGCCTCGGGGTCGTCCTTCGGAGCGCCCACCACGATGCGGCTGGGGTGCAGGTTGTCGTAGAGCGCCTTGCTCTCGCGCAGGAACTCGGGGCTGAAGAAGATCTTGTCGTCGCCCAGCCTCTCGCGCAGGCCCGCGGTGTAGCCGACGGGGATGGTCGACTTGATGACGATCCAAGCGTCCGGGTTCACCGAGCGCACGGCGGCGATGGCGGCCTCGACCGACGAAGTGTCGAAGAAGTTCCTGTCGCTGTCGTAGTTGGTGGGCGTGGCGATGACGGCGTAGTCGGCGCCCGCGTAGGCCTCGGCCACGTCGACGGTGGCGTGCAGGTCGAGCGCGCGCTCCCCCGCCTTGGCCTCCGCCAGGAAGCGCTCGATCTCGTCGTCCTGGATGGGCGATACGTAGTTGTTTATCTTCTCGACCTTCTCGGGCACGATGTCCAGCGCGTGGACTTCGTTGTGCTGCGAGAGCAGGACGGCGAGGGACAGGCCGACGTAGCCGGTACCGGCGACAGCAATTTTTAATTTTTCAGTCATAAAACGACTCCTCAGAAAAATTGAAATTTCGGTTCATAACTCGTAGCTAAGATTTACTTTTCCTAAAGAATCCAAAAGCTTCGGTAACGCAGGCACTCGGCGACGCAAAGAAAGCCTTAATCGCATAGCCGAACGCATCCATATATCGTCGACTACGCTTCATTGCAAAAGCCAAAACAGCGTTATGTCGAAACTCTATATAGTTGATATCTTTCTTATCGAGCTGTGGGTAATAACTTTGAACAACCTTGTGTCTCGCCACTTCGCCTTCGATCTTGTTATTTCCCAGAGAAAGGCGCTCGCCAGAATGCAGATACTGATGCACATGAACTTCTGGCATATAGCCAATGCGCGCACCGGCCTCAATACAGCGAAGCATTAGCCACCAGTCTTGGCCCGTAGCAACTTCGCCGAATCCTTCAGTCGCGTCAAACAGGCCTTTCTTTAGCATGTAGATTGATGTGGGAGCTATTGGTGTTAATAAATGCGCCCTGAGCAAACCTTGTTTTGAAAAATCATCACAATGATTGAGACGGCGATGCTCTACGAGCTTACCCGACTCGTTATACCAAGAGACATCCTGCCAGCACATATCGAGGCCATTTTCCAATATATAGCCGAGCTGCGTTTCAACCTTATCTGGGAGAAACTCATCATCATCATCAAGAAATGCCAGATAATCGCCCATTGCTTGGCGACACGCATAGTTACGTGCGGCACCCCCGCCCGTACGACCGGCAGTATGGATTGTCCTTAGACGCGAATCTTCGTATGTCGAAAGTACTTTGTTTGTTTCCTTATCCCACTCGGAATTCACTTCATTGTCGTTAACGACAATAATTTCCAGGTTCTTATATGACTGATTCGAAATAGAACTTAACGCTTTTGTTAGCCGATCTGCCCTTTTATAGGTTGGAACAATAACGCTAACCAGAGGTCCATTCTCAATAGCCATCTATCGCCCCGTCCTCTTCTTGCCGAACATGGCACCAAAGGTGCCGGTAAAGCATTTCCAGTCCATGCGGAAGCATCGGTTACGCACGTAATGAAGCTCGATCTTTTGACGCAGGCCACTCTCGAACGTCGCAGCGTTGCGATCGGTTGCCTGCCACAGGCCCGTAATGCCGGGCTGGACAGAAAGCAACTCGGCCTTTTCCTCATCGGAAAAGTGCTGCTCAAGTTCGTCTCTTGTAATGGGACGCGGTCCGATGACGGAAAGATCGCCGTTCAGCACGTTCAGGAACTGCGGCATCTCGTCAATCGAGCACTTACGGATAAACTGACCGACTTTGGTAATGCGGGGATCATCGTCGACCTTGCGCTCGACTTCCCACTGATGTAGCTGCTCAGGGCTCAGATACTTCTGTACATTGCCAGCATCGGCGACCATACTGCGAAGCTTAAGGATCTTGATGATCTTTCCTCCCTTGCCAACGCGCTCCTGGGCATACACAGGACTACCCGAAGACTCGAGACAGATAAGTACGCACACAACGACAACGGGAACGAACAGCACCACGCTCACACAAAGGCTGAAAACAAAATCAAACAGCCTCTTCAAAAAACGGTAAGACAGCGTACCGCTCGGTTGTATCTTCTGAACGGCTAGCGGCTCCCCCACGGAAGTACTGCATTCAGCCATCTCTTTACTAGTCAAGTTCAAATCCACGTCCCTGATTCCAGGGATCCCCCAATCGATGAATTCAAATTGCGAATGAATTGCCAGCGCGACGTCCCTTTACGTCTTACTGGGCACGTCTAACGGAAGCAGCTCCCTAAATGCGGAGTCGCCTTCGCCCACGTCTACCAGGCACCAGCGCTTATGACGGTCGATCTTCTTTACACGGGCCTCTTGCCCCACCAAGGGCCCTTGCACTATGTGCAACACGCCGTCTTCTATGCGCGCCACGCTGTTGCGCACCACGCCGTCTTCGTCGAGCACGCTGCGGTACCAGTCCTGCGCATCGTCCGGCATGGGCGCATAGGCCCGCTCCCTGCTGCCGGCAATGCGGCAGCCAAAACTCAACTGGGCCAAAGCCTTATCGAGCGTGGCGGCATCGCGCGTGGCGACGAAGAAGTATTCCTTGTACATGGGTTTAGTTTGGATCGACCAGGCGCCGTCCCGCTTAAACCAGAACTCCTTTTGCATCACAAAAGCGTCCTGCATCAGCTCGTGCGGGATAATGCGGCGGATCTTTTCGCAGGTCTCGCGCTCTTTTCCATTAGGGGTGTGGACCAGATACCAGCGGACGCGGCCATGCTGGCTGTTGGTTGCGGTGCCGCTAAAGGCACCAGGCAGCTGCTCTTGGCGCCGCATTGTCTGTTCCATCTCTCGCCCCCTTTTCTTGCTCCGCGACGCACGCGGATGCAGAGGCGTTAAGAACAGGCTTCTCGCTCGCAGCTAGGCGCAGTCGCAAAAGTACAGGTTTTTGTAGAGGCCTATGGAGATGCACCCATTCACGGCGCATTTTGTGTAATCTGGGAAAACGTGAGCAGTTTGTTCGTATAATGAGCAACGTCGAAAGATACGAAAACCTGTACCTTTTTGCACAACAAAAAAGCCGCTCTAACCAGCGGCTTTTCTTCTATAGACAACAAAAAAGGCGACCGCCCTATAGGACGATCGCCTTTGTTAATTCTTGTATTGTTCGTGCTAGGCGCGAGTCTTGATCTCCTCGAGCACCTTGGCAACAAACTCATCAACGCTCATCTGAACGGTCTCGTTGGAACGATCGCGGACGGAGATGTTGCCGGCCTCGACCTCCTTCTCGCCCAGGATGAGCATGTAGGGCACGCGGTCGATGCTGCGGGCCTCGCGGATCTTGTAGCCGATCTTCTCGTCGCGGTCATCGCAGACCACGCGAATGCCGGCCTCCTCCAGCTTGGCGCACACCTCGTGGGCGTAGTCGCGGCTCTTCTCGGAAACCGGAAGCGCCTTGACCTGCACGGGAGCCAGCCAGGTGGGGAACTTGCCCGCAAAGTGCTCAATCAGAATACCGATAAAGCGCTCGATGGAGCCAAAGCACACGCGATGCAGCATGATGGGGCGCTTCTTGGTGCCGTCGGCGTCCACATACTCCAGGTCAAAGTTGAGCGGCATCTGGAAGTCGAGCTGGACAGTACCGCACTGCCAGGTACGGCCGAGCGAGTCCTCCAGGTGGAAGTCGATCTTGGGGCCGTAGAAGGCGCCGTCGCCCTCGTTGACCTCGTAGTCCATATGCAGCTGCTCCAGAGCGGTGCGCAGGCCCTCCTCGGCGCGCGTCCAGTCCTCGTCCGAACCCATGGAGTCCTCGGGGCGGGTGGAAAGCTCAACGTGGTACTTAAAGCCAAACTTCTGATACACGGAGTCAATAAGGTTGACCACGCCCACGATTTCGTCGGTCAGCTGGTCGGGACGCACAAACAGGTGGGCGTCGTCCTGGTTAAAGCAGCGCACGCGGAACAGGCCGTGCAGGGCGCCGCGCAGCTCGTGGCGGTGCACCAGGCCAATCTCGCCGGCGCGGATGGGCAGCTCGCGATAGGAATGCGGCTTGGAGGCGTACACCAGCACGCCGCCCGGGCAGTTCATGGGCTTAATGCAGTACTCTTCGTCGTCGATGACGGTGGAGTACATGTTGTCCTTGTAGTGGTCCCAGTGGCCCGAGGTCTTCCACAGCTGCTTGTTCATGATGAGCGGCGTGGAGATCTCCACGTAGCCGGCCTTGTGGTGGATCTCGCGCCAGTAGTCCAGCAGCGTGTTCTTAAGGATCATGCCGTTGGGCAGGAAGAACGGGAAGCCGGGGGCCTCGTCGCGCATCATAAAGAGATCCATCTCGCGGCCGATCTTGCGGTGGTCGCGCTTCTTGGCCTCCTCCAGCATGTGCATGTGCTCGTCGAGCTCTTCCTTGGTGGCAAAGGCGACGCCGTTGATGCGGGTGAGCATCTTGTTGTCCTTGTCGCCCTTCCAGTAGGCGCCCGAAACGCCGGTGAGCTTAAAGGCCTTCAGCGCCTTGGTGTAGCAGATGTGGGGGCCGACGCACATGTCGATGTAGTCGCCCTGCTGGTAGAAGGTGATGCGGGCGTCGTCGTCCAGGTCGCCGATGTGCTCGACCTTGTACTTCTCGCCGCGCTCCTCCATAAGAGCGATGGCCTCGGCTCGGGGTTTCTCAAAGACGGTGAACTTGAGGTTCTCCTTGACGATCTTTTTCATCTCGGCCTCAATCGCGGGGAAGTCGTCCTCGCTGATCTTGACGCCCTCGGGCAGGTCGACGTCGTAGTAGAAGCCGTTGTCGGTCGCGGGGCCGTAGGCAAAGTCGGCCTGGGGGTACAGGCGCTTGATGGCCTGCGCCATGATGTGCGCGGCGGAGTGGCGGATGACGTGCGTGACCTCGTCCTGCGGGAGCTCGGCCACCGAACCGTCATTGTAGAGTGCCTTCATGGGTATGTTTTCTCCTCTCGGATGCCTGGTGTACAAGTGCTGGCGCCCGGCGCTTGTGGCGCTTGGTGGGCGCGGCGTTTTTGACTTGCATCATTATAGGCAGGTTACCTTGGTATACAAGCGCCCGCCGCACCTTAATGGCACGGCGGGCGATTTTCTACGCATGCTTCATCGTGTGGGGGCGGGGTGTAGGGCGCGCGTGCTTGCGGCGCGCCCGTGGCGCGGCGCGTTTGCGAGGGATGCCCGCGATGCGCCCGTGGCTTACGACCGGCCCGGCGATGGATGCGCTACTGGATGCGAGTTCGGCAGTAAGGGCAGACCTTCCAGTGCGCGTCGAGCGGGCGATGGCAGCTGGGGCACACGTTACGGACCTGGGTGTCGCACACCGGGCAGACCACAAAGTCCTTCTCGATAGGGGCACCGCACTGCGGGCAGGTGCCGTACTGGGCAAGCTGACGCTCGCGCAGGGCCATGTCCAGCTCCTGCTCCTCGCGGTCGGCCGCGTAGGAGTGCGGACGCAGGACCAGGTAGGCGATAAGGCCCACAAACGGGATGAGGGCGATGATGCCCCATGCCACGTAAGCGCTGGCGCCGCGGCGGCGAGCGTCGATGAACACATAGACGACCGACAGCACGTACAGGGCGATGATAAAGCCTACGAAGGCATAGATGACGCCCATAAGCTGCGGTGACATGAGCTCGTTGATGTATTTGGACATTGAGGTGTACCTTTCGGAATAATTACAGTCCGGTCAAGTTTACCACGGGGTTTGTTTATATGGGACCACGGCTGGGTACGGGGCCGGTGCAGACACAAACATCTCAATCTGTAACAGGTGGGAGCAGAATCCGGTTCTAGATGTTACAGATTGAGACAAACAGAGGGGCCGTCTGACAAACGTCTCGATCTGTAACACGTAGGACCATAATTCCCCTCTTGCTGTTACAGATCGAGACGAACGGACAGACCGCAAGTCAAATGTCTCAATCTGTAACATCTAGAACCCAAATCATCAGCTAACTGTTACAGATCGAGACAAAGAAAACCATCCACACCGAATGCCTCAATCTGTAACAGTTACTCGGCAAATACAGTCCCAGATGTTACAGATTTAGACAAGCCATTCACCCCCCGACTTAAATCTCAATCTGTAACATCTTGACTCCAAAATCAGTCCTTACTGTTACAGATCAAGATGAACGGTGAGCCCTCCGTTAAATATCTCAATCTGTAACAACAATTCGGCAAAAACAGGTCTAACCGTTACAGATTTAGACATTCGAAACCGACTGATAGGTTCGTCTAAATCTGTAACATCTAGACCCCAAAACGGTCCCTAGATGTTACAAATCGAGACAGAAGAATCTCTCCCCGACTTAAATCTCGATCTGTAACACGTAGGACCGATTTTCTCCTCTTACTGTTACAGATCGAGACGAATGGAGGGCCAGTCTGGCAAACGTCTCGATCTGTAACATCTGGAACCCAGTTCTTCTGTTTACCGTTACAGATTGAGACAAATCTCGGACACCAAAGGTGGCAGACGAGGTTGTCGACGTTGTTGAGTCTCCCCTCGCCTGCCGTTGGCGGGTGTTGCGGGGCTGTTCGCCGCATTGCCGCCGCACTGGGGGCTCACAGACCGTAGGATAGTCCTATTGACAGCCTGTCAACTCGTCTGGGAGGCACTGTGGCGGAAACGTTTGATATCGCGATTGTGGGCGCGGGCATCACGGGATGCGCCATCGCGCGACAGCTCGCGCGCTATGACTTGTCCATTTGCGTGGTCGAAGCGGCCAACGATGTCGCCCTGGGCGCGTCGAAGGCCAACGGCGGCCTGGTGCACGCCGGCTACGATCCGGCGCCGGGCACGGTAAAGGCGCAGGTCAACGCTCGTGGTTGCGAGCTATATGGCACGTGGGCCCAGGAGCTAGGCTTTTTGTTCCGCCGGACCGGGTCGATGGTGCTGGGGTTTAACGACGAAGACCGCGCGCACCTGGAGAAGCTGCGCCAGAATGGCCTGGCTAACGGCGTGCCCGAGCTGTCGATTATCAGCTCTGAGCGCATCCACGAGCTGGAACCGCGCGCAAGTGCCCAGGCCTCGTGTGCGCTGTGGTGCCCCTCGACCGGTTACGTTGACCCGTTTGAGGTCGCCATCGCCGCGCTGGAGAACGCCGTGGCCAACGGCGTGACGTTTATGCGCTCCGCACCGGTGGAGGCGATTGAGGTTGCCGGCTCGCACGGCGAGGACGCTGCTGCCGACGGCAAGGGCCGCACGCGCTTTACGTTGGTGACACCCGCCGGCGACGTACACTGTCGGTACCTAATTAACGCCGCAGGCAACGGAGCCGCGGACATCTCGCACATGGCCGGCGCCGAGGAGTTTCAGATGGTCTGGCGCCAGGGCAACATCGTGGTGCTGGACAAGGAACCGCGCGCGCTGACGCCGCTCTACCCGGTGCCGACGCCGGTGTCCAAGGGCGTTATCGTCACGGGTACCGTACACGGCAACACCGTGATTACCGCGACCGCCGCCGTGCGCGAGCCAGGCGATACACAGACCTACGCTACCGATGTCAACACGTTGCTGGACGGCGCACGCAAGCTGGTACCCGATCTGGACACGCGTCGCGTGGTGCGGGCGTTTGCCGGCGGGCGCCCGGTCATTCAGGGAACGAACGACTTCTTTATTGGGCAGTCGACCGTGGTGTCGGGACTGTTCCAGGCCGCGGGCATTCAGTCGCCGGGCGTGGCGAGCGCGCCGGCTATTGCCGAGCGCATGGAGCAGGTACTGCGCGATGCCGGCGTGGCCCTGCGCGAACACGGAGACTGGGACCCGATTCGCCATGCGCCGGACGACTTTGACCGCGCTCCGCTTGCGCGCAAGGAAGAGCTCATTGAGTCCGACCCCGCGTGGGGACAGATCGTCTGCCGCTGCGAGACGGTGCCCGAGGCCGAGATCGTGGCCGCGATTCGACGGCGCCCGGGCGCGGTTTCAGTCGAGGGTGTCAAGCGCCGCTGCCGTGCCGGCATGGGTCGGTGCCAGAGTGGTTTTTGCCAGAGCCGCGTGGTAGCGATCCTGGCGCGCGAGCTGGGCTGCGACCCCAGCGAGGTGCTGTTGGAGGATGCCGGTTCTTGGCTGGTAGAGGGACCACTGAAGGGAGTGCGCTAGGATGGCGACGCTTGATATGCGCGACGGACGCGCAGATGCCGGAGCTGTAGCGTCGATGTCGACGCAGGCCTTCGACGTTGTTGTTATCGGTGGCGGACCTGCCGGCATGGCGGCCGCGCTTGCCGCGCACAAGGCCGGCGCGCGCGTGGCCATCGTTGAACGCGAGCAGCATCTAGGAGGAATCCTCCGCCAGTGCATCCACCCCGGTTTTGGCCTTTCGCACTTTAAACAGGAGCTCACCGGTCCCGAGTACGCGCAGCGCTTTATCGACCAGGTACACGCGACCGACATTGCGCTGTTCTTGGGCAGCATGGTGCTTGGGATCGATTCAGGCGAGGGCGCGGAAACCGCCGCGTTCCGTACCGTCACGCTCATGAGCCGTGCCGGCATGCTGCAGCTCACCGGACGCGCGGTCGTCCTTGCCATGGGGTGCCGTGAGCGCACGCGCAGCGAGATCAAGATCCCCGGCAGCCGCCCCGCCGGCGTGTTTACGGCGGGCCTGGCGCAGCGATACATCAATATCGAAAACCTCAAGCCCGGCTCGCGCGCCGTCATTTTGGGCTCGGGCGACATCGGGCTTATCATGGCGCGCCGCTGCACGCTCGAAGGAATTTCCGTCGAGGGCGTGTACGAGCTCATGCCATACGCCAACGGCCTGCGCCGCAACGTCAAGAACTGCTTGGACGACTTTGGCATTCCGTTGCACCTGTCCACAACCGTGACGCGCGTGATCGGACACGATCGCGTGGAAGCGGTCGAGGTGAGTCAGGTCAACGAGCACCTGGCGCCTATTGCCGGGACGGAGCGCATTGTTCCGTGCGACACGCTGCTGCTTTCGGTGGGCCTGATTCCCGAGAACGAGCTTTCGGTTGCCGCAGGCGTTGAGCTTGACCCGCGCACGCGCGGCGCCGTGGTGGACCAGAGCCTGCAAACGGGCGTGCCGGGCATCTTTGCCTGCGGCAACGTACTGCACGTGCACGACCTGGCCGACAACGTGACAACCGAGTCCGAACGTGCCGGTACGGCTGCGGCGGCGTACGCGCTGGGGAGCGGTACGGATGCCGACGCGGGTGCCCCGGACGCGGGCTGCGAGCTCACGGTCTCCCCCGCCGGCATCGCAGGCTACGCACTGCCGGGCCGCATTACGACCTTCGGGCTCACTAAGCTCAACTTCCGTGTGCGCCGACCGGTCGACGCCGCCCGCGTGCGCATTCTTTCAGGCGACGAGGAGCTGTTTGCAGGCAAGGTCCGCGCGTTTAAGCCGAGCGTTATGGAGAGCTTCCCGCTGCCGGCAAAGGTGATTCAGCGCGCACTCGACCTGGGTGTTAGCGAAATTGTCCTTTCCGTCGACCCTGTTGAGGAGGCGTAAGGCCATGAGCACGAATGTAACTGAGACATTGCAGTTCAACTGCACCACCTGCCCATCCGAGTGTCTCCTGAACGTGGAGGTGGAGCGCGACGCCAAGGGCGCCGTGGTAGAGGTGCGCTCCGTAACCGGCAACAGCTGCCCACGCGGTGATAAGTTCGCACATCAGGAGCTCACCTGCCCCATGCGCGTGCTCACCACCACGGTGGCCGTATCCGGTGGCGATGAGGCGCTGCTGCCCGTGCGCACGACCGAAGCCATCCCGCTGGCACTCCATGCCCAGGCCATGGACCTCATCCGCGGCCTGGTCGTCAAAGCCCCCATCCGTATGGGCGACATCGTGCTGGAAGACCTTCTCGGCACCAACATCGACCTCATCGCCAGCATGGACATCGACCGAGCCTGAGTAGCCAATTAGGGACGGAACTCTTTTAGCTACCCCGCCATCCACCCCGCCCCTCCTCAATTGCGGTGAAATAGTTCCTGATTTCCGCCAAAACCCCGGCATCCAGGAATTATTCCACCGCAACTATCCTTGGAATTGGTATTTAGCTTGTGCCTACTTTAGTGCCATTTCAAAACTATGCCGGATTACGGGGCTGATTCGGAGACCCCCATCCATACCGGCAATTTTCGATTTTTGATAAGCCGTCTACCTGCGGTTTTAATTTCGCGATTTCTCCCATGGTCAAGTATTACAGGTCGAGCCCCGTAATCCGCCATACTTTTGAAACCAGCTAATTCGGGACGGGCCTCTTATGACTACTTTTGCCCGAACGTTCACTCAAATGATTTTTCTGGGACTGGGATTAAATAATCATTCGGCACCCATTGATTATTTAATCCCCGTCCCAGAAAAATCATTCCACATGTTTGACGCAGCTAAAATAGCCCCGTCCCAAATTGACTACCCTGGCATTGGGGATACCATGGTGGCACCCTAGCGAAAGGATGTTTCATGGCACATGTCGACAACCAGCGTGTGGCGCGCGTGCTCGATGCGCTCGAGCCTCAGCACCCCGGCGCGCAGCTGCTTGTGAACGACCCGTGGTCGATCTACTATCTGACCGGCTTTTATGCCGATATGTTCGAGCGTTTTTGTGGCGTGTTGCTCGCGCGCGATGCCGAGCCCGCAATCTTGGTTAACGCCCTACATCAGCTGCCCGAGTACGACAACGCCCGCGTGGCCTACCACACCGACACCGACGTCGTGACCGACGCCATCGCTCGCGAAGTCAATCCAACCAAGCCCCTCGGCATCGATACCGTTATGCGCTCCGGATTTTTAATGCCCCTTATGGAGCGCCATGCTGCGAGCGAGTTCTTCCTGGGCGACTTTGCCGTCACCGCCGCACGCACCCACAAGGATGCCGCCGAGCAGGAGCTCATGCGCGTGTCCTCGGCCGCCAACGACGCCGTGATGGCCGACGCCATCAAGCTCGTCCACGAGGGCGTGACAGAGCGCGAAATTGCCGACCAGATGCTCGGCCTGTACCGCAAGCACGACTGCGAGGGCTTTAGCTTTCCGCCCATCGTAAGCTTTGGCGCCAACGCCGGCGACCCGCATCACGAGCCCGACGACACCGTACTCAAGCGCGGCGACGTGGTGCTGTTCGACATTGGCGGGCGTCGTCGCAACTACTGCTCGGACATGACGCGCACGTTCTTTTGGGGCGAGCCGGACGAAGAGACGGCACGCATCTACGACATCGTGCGCCGTGCCAACGAGGCCGCCGAGGCGATCATCGCACCGGGCGTGCGCATGTGCGACCTGGACCGCGCCGCGCGCGACGTGATTGAGGATGCGGGCTATGGGCAGTACTTTACGCATCGCCTGGGCCACTCGATTGGTCTGCAGGACCACGAGCCGGGTGATGTTTCCCTTGTCAACGAGCAGGTCGTAGAGCCGGGCATGACGTTCTCCATCGAACCGGGCATCTACCTCCCCGGCCACACCGGCGTCCGCATCGAGGACCTTGCCCTGGTTACCGAGACCGGCGTCGAGATTCTCAACGCCTACCCCCACGACCCAGTCCGCCTAGCCTAGCCCCTTCCCAATAGCCCCTCAATAAGTTGCGGTGGAATAGTTCCTGGATTGGCCCACAGAGGCATAATCCAGGAACTATTTCACCGCAACTGCCATGGGGCCAGGTCGACCAATTTGACAGTCTAGAGATACGCCACGAAAACGGGCTATCTACTACGTTTAACCCGCATGGGTCGACCATGCGGGTCTTTTTTTAAAAACGGCAAGCCTTCTACCTGCGGTTTTAGTTTCGCAATTCTCGGCGTGGTCGGGCGTAACCGGTCAAACGTAGTAGATTGGCCCATTTCGTGGCGAGCAGGCCAACTAGCTACCCTGCGGAAGGGCTCTAGCGGAGTAGCCCCGCTACTTCGCCGGCTAGGGTGATGGTGCCGGCTGCCACGAAAGGCTCGCCCGCGGCATCGAAGGCTGCGAGGGCCTCGGATACGCTGGGGTACACGCCCGCAAGCTTGTCGGCATCAACAAGGGCAGCGAGCTCCTCCGCCGGCAGGGCGCGATCGGAATCGGTCTGGGTTACGACCACGCGCGGGAAGGCTGGAATCAGCACGTCGACGATACCCGCCACGTCTTTGTCGGCCAGCGCGGCGCATAGCAACGTGGGGCGATTCTCAACGCACGGATCGATCTCGTCCAGTGCGCTCACAAAGTTCTCGCAGCTCTGGGGGTTATGGCAAGCGTCAATCAGCTTGAGCGGATTGGTTCCCAGCACGTCAAAACGGCCCGGCGTGGGACAGCCCATAAGCGAAGCATCAAGCGCCTCATGGTCGAGCTCGCGACCCAAATACCCCTCGCACAGCATGATCGCGCACGCGGCATTCTGCGGCTGATACGCCGGCTTGACCATACTCGACGTATAGATCGCACGCGGCGTAGTGCAACTAAACTCCACCGTATCGCCCACATGCGCCGGCACCTTGGTCGTGGAGTGGCTCACCACCAGCGGCACCACACCGCACTCGCGGCAACGGGCATCCATCACGCGCTGAACGCTCGACTCGTGCGTACCCTCACCCAGCACAACCAGGCGTCCGGGTTTGATGACCGCAGCCTTCTCCCCCGCAATGGCCTCGAGCGTATCGCCCAGGATGCGCGTGTGGTCGAGCCCGATGCCGGTAATGGCAACGGCGACAGGATCGGTCGCACTCGTGGCGTCCCAACGGCCGCCCATGCCAACCTCGAGCACGGCAACGTCCACCGCAGCCTCGGCAAACACCACCAGCGCGGCAGCCGTCAGCAGGTCAAACGGCGTGATGGTATAGGCGCGCTCCCCCGCCGCCACACGACGGGCATTCACGAGATGCCCCGCCTCGACGGCGGCAGAAACGCCACGGGCAAACGCCTCATCGCTCACAACGCAACCGTCAACCTCCATGCGCTCGGGATAGCGCACCAGCTGCGGCGACGTATACAGTGCGGTCTTTAACCCCTCACCACGAAGGATAGCAGCCGAAAAACGCGTGGTCGAAGTCTTGCCATTGGTACCGGCAACCTGAATGCAATCAAAGTACTCGTCCGGACGCCCCAACTCATCGAGCATATCGACAACCGTCTCAAGCAGAGGCCCAGCATCCCCAGAAATCCGCCCCGTATCAGCAGCAAGCCCCACAGCCTCACCAAACGAAAGCAACTCAAACGAGAACGGCACAGAATACGACCCCGAACGCTTAGCCATAACCCAAAGTCCCCCATTACATAAAAAGAGGCCCACCAAAAAGAATGAGCCCCTCGCGTTGACAATATCAGCCTTTATCCGCTTGCAGCAAGATCAAGGCCACAACCCAGTGGCCCTAACCTACCAGTTGCAAACAACGACGTAAACGAACTAGGAGCGGCCCGATGCTTTGCTCGCCGCAAGTTCCGCACGCAAAGGACAGCACTTAATGTGCTGTCCGTCTTGCGCAGGACTGTCCGCAGCGGAGAGCAAAGCATCGGGACGCGCCCCTCAGTAAGCCTTACGAGAAGTCAGCAACCTGCGAGGTCAGCGCCGCCAGGATCTCCTTGAGCTCAGCTGCACGGTCCCTCTTCTTCTGGACCACCGCGGGCGCGGCCTTTGCGACAAAGCCCTCGTTAGCGAGCGTCTTCTCGCAGCCGGCGAGCTCCTTCTGGGCCGCGGCGATTTCCTTCTCCAGGCGCGCCTTCTCGGCCGAAAGGTCAACCTTGCCCTCGAGCACCACAAAGACCTCGACGCCGCTGTCGACCACGGCAATGCTCGCAGCCGGCTTCTCAACGTCGGTGCCCATGACCAACGAGGCGGTGTTCGCTAGCGGCTCGATGGTCGAGCGCAGGCTCTCGAGCTTCTCGATGTCCTCAGCACCGGCGCGCACGACCACGTCGAGCTCGGCCTTGGGGCTCAAGCGATAGCGCGAACGCGTGGCGCGGGCGGCAGAAACGACGGTGCGGCACAGCTCAAACGCACG
The DNA here is from genome assembly GCA_902475785.1 of uncultured Collinsella sp. Taxonomy (GTDB): domain Bacteria; phylum Actinomycetota; class Coriobacteriia; order Coriobacteriales; family Coriobacteriaceae; genus Collinsella. Next base: position 13,383 of record CABSAN010000001.1, on the reverse strand, counting down.
CTCGGCGGGCTCGTCGACGTACTTGGCGTAGTCGGCGGGCTCCGGCCACTTGGCGATCATGAGTGCCTCGGCGCGGTCCACGTTACCCTCGGCATCCAGGTCGAGCACGCTCGCCGGCATGTTGTCCCAGATCTCCTCGGTGACAAACGGCATAAGCGGATGCATCAGGCGAATGGAGGTGTCGAGCACAAAGATCAGGTTGCGCTGCGCCTGCAGACGGCCCTCGCCCTTCAGGCGGGCCTTGGTGACCTCGACGTACCAGTCGCAAACCTCGTTCCAGAAGAACTGCTGCACGCCGCGGGCCATATCGCCAAAGGTGTAGTTCTCAATACCCTCGGTGACCATCTTCACGGCCTTGGCCAGGCGGCTGAACATCCAGGCGTCGGCCGGCGTCTCCACGACGGGCTCGCCGGGCGTGTAGCCCTCCATGTTCATGAGCAGGAAGCGGCTGGCGTTCCAGATCTTGGTCACAAACGACTTGGCCTGCTCGGTGCGCGGGCTGTCGATGAGCTTCTTGGTCTTCTTGTCGATGTTCGCATCGAACTTAACATCCTGGTTGTTGGTGCAGAGCGTCAGCAGGTTGTAGCGCATGGCGTCGGCGCCGTACATGCCAATGAGATCCATGGGGTCAACGCCGTTGCCCTTGGACTTGGACATGCGGCTGCCGTCCTTGGCCAGAATCGTCGGGTAGATGACGACGTCCTTAAACGGCACCTCGTCCAGGAAGTACAGCGAGCTCATGACCATGCGGGCGACCCACAGCGCGATGATGTCGCGCGCGGTGACGAGCGCCGTCGTGGGGTGATGACCCTCGAGCAGCTCCGGCTTTTGCGGCCAGCCCTGCGTGGCGAAGGTCCACAGCTGCGAGCTGAACCAGGTGTCCAGCACGTTCTCGTCCTGATGCACGTGATGGCCGCCGCACTTGGGGCACACGTCGGTGTCCTCGGTAAGGGCGTCCTCCCAGCCGCAGTCCTCGCAGTAGAACACGGGGATACGGTGGCCCCACCACAGCTGGCGGCTGATGCACCAGTCCTTGAGGTTCTCCATCCAGGTGGTGTAGGTCTGCGTCCAGCGCGAGGGATGGAAGGTGACCTTGCCGGAATTGACGGCGTCGAGCGCCGGACCCTTGAGCTTGTCAACGGCGACGAACCACTGCTCGGACAGCCACGGCTCCAGGGCGGCGTCGCAACGGTAGCAATGCATGACGGAGTGATCGTGCTCCTCGACGTGGTCGAGCAGGTCGTGCTCCTCGAACCACTTGATGACGGCCTCGCGGCACTCGTCGCGGTTCATGCCGGTGAACTCGCCGTAGCCCTCGACGACCACCGCGTGCTCGTCAAAGATGTTGATCTGCGGCAGGTCGTGGGCCTGACCCATGGCATAGTCGTTAGGGTCGTGGGCCGGGGTGACCTTAACGAAGCCGGAACCAAAGTTGGCGTCGACGTGCCAATCCTCAAAGATGGGGATCTCGCGGTTGACGATGGGAAGCTTGACGGTCTTGCCCACGAAGGCCGCCTTCTCGGGATCTTTCGGGGAGACGGCAACGCCCGTGTCGCCGAGCATGGTCTCGGGGCGCGTGGTGGCGACGACGATGTAGTCCTGGCCGTTGACCGGCTCGGTCAGCGGGTAGCGCAGGTGCCACAGGTGGCCCTTCTCGTCCTTATACTCGGCCTCGTCGTCCGAGATAGCGGTAGTGCAGTTGGGGCACCAGTTGACGATGCGCTTGCCGCGATAGATCAGACCGTCGTGGTACCAGTCGCAAAAGACCTTGCGTACGGCCTGCGCGTAGTCCTCGTCCATGGTGAAGCGCTCGTTGTCGAAGTCGACAGAGCAGCCCATGCGCTTGATCTGCTCGACGATGATGCCGCCGTACTCGTGGGTCCAATCCCAGCAGGCGTCGACAAACTTGTCGCGACCGATCTCCAGACGGCTGATGCCCTCGCTCTTGAGCTTCTTGTCGACCTTGGTCTGCGTGGCGATACCGGCGTGGTCGGTGCCGAGCACCCAGCGCGTGGACTTGCCGCGCATGCGAGCCATACGGATGATAGCGTCCTGGATGGAGTCGTCGGTGGCGTGACCCATGTGGAGCTTGCCGGTCACGTTGGGAGGCGGAATGGTGACGGTGCAGTCGCCCACGCCCTCGCGGCGCTTGTAGTAGCCGCCGTCGAGCCACTTCTGCAAGATCGCCGGCTCGTTGGTCGACGGATCGTAGTTCTTGGGCATTTCTTCCATATATCTCTCCCTTGCCCATCGGGGAGGAATGTAGGCCCGATTTTCGCTCGGTCAAGTCCTGGGCTCGCTCGAAGACCACATTAAGTGGTCTTCGGCTCGTGCGGAATCTACGAAAATCGGGCCTACATTCCTCCCCTTAGGTATCGATTACTTCAGTCTGATATGACTTCGCTGAGGCTTAAACAAACACACAGAATAACACAGGTAGTTGGGGTTATTGCGTATATATAAAATAGCCTCCGACCGCGGGTGGCCGGAGGCTATTTGTAAACACATTTTAGGCAGGTTACCCGTAGATGCGCTGGGGCTGTTCGGTGCCCTTTACGGAGGCTTCGGTCACGATGACCTTGGAAACGCCCTCCTCGCTGGGGAGGTCGAACATCGTCTGCTGCAGCACGTCCTCGCAGATGGAGCGCAGACCGCGGGCGCCGGTCTTGCGAGCGAGCGCCATGCGGGCGATCTCGTGCAGGGCCGCGTCCTCAAACTCAAGCTCAACGTCCTCGAGCTGGAACATCTTGCGGTACTGGCGCACAACGGCGTTCTTGGGCTCGGTCAGGATCGACACCAGGTCGTCCTCGTCGAGCGCCTGCGTCTGGGTGACGACGGGCGTACGGCCCACGAACTCGGGGATCATGCCAAAGGCGTTGAGGTCTTGCGGGAGCACCTGGCGCAGCAGGTCGTTCTCGTCGACCGAGGTGGGGCCGGCGATCTCGGAGTTAAAGCCCACGCCCTTGTTGCCCACGCGGTCGGCGATGATCTTGTCCAGACCCACAAAGGCACCGCCACAGATGAACAGGATGTTGGTCGTGTCGATCTGCAGCAGCTCCTGCTGGGGATGCTTGCGGCCGCCGGTGGGCGGAACGCTTGCCACCGTGCCCTCAAGAATCTTAAGCAGTGCCTGCTGAACGCCCTCGCCCGAAACATCGCGGGTGATGGAGAGGTTCTCGGCCTTGCGGGCAATCTTATCGATCTCGTCCACGTAGATAATGCCCACCTGCGCGCGCTCAATATCGCCATCGGCGGCGTTGATGAGCTTGAGCAGGATGTTCTCCACGTCCTCGCCAACGTATCCGGCCTCGGTAAGCGCGGTGGCGTCGGCGATGGCAAACGGCACCTCGAGGATGCGCGCGAGCGTCTGGGCCAGCAGGGTCTTACCGGTACCGGTGGGGCCAAGCAGCAAAATGTTGGACTTGGCGAGTTCCACCTCGTCCATGTCATCGTCAAACTGGGCGCCCATGCCCGATGCCTCGTCAAGGGCGGACACCGCAGCACCGCCCTCGATCACGCGACGGTAGTGGTTGTACACGGCCACCGACATGGCGCGCTTGGCGTCCTCCTGCCCCATAACATAGGCCGAAAGCTCGTCATAGATCTCGTGCGGTGTCGGCACGTGCGTAATCACCTGACGGTCGTCCTCAAGCTCAAAGCCCTCCGTCTCGGGGTCAACGGCGGGCTGAGACGCAGCCTGGCCGTGGTCGTTGAGGAAACCCGGGAGATTGCCGTTGCGGGCGGCGTCCATAAAGTCCGAAGCCAGCGACTCCTCAAGGATCTCGGAGCAGGCGGCGACGCACTCGTCACAGATAAAGATGTTGGTCGGACCCTTAACAAGGCGGCGAACCTGTCCCTGCTCTTTTCCGCAGAAGGAGCAGCGGATGGGGTTGCCGTTCTCGTCAAAGTTGTCCTGCATGTTACCTGCCATCCTAGGCGTCCTTCGCGGCGAGGTCGCGCGAGGTGACGATACGATCGATCAGGCCGTAGTCGAGGGCCTCGGCAGCGGTCAGGTAGTTGTCGCGCTCGGTATCGGCCTGGACCTTCTCGATGGGCTGGCCCGAAGCGTCGGACAGGATCTGGTTGAGCTCGCGGCGGGTCTTCTTGATCTCCTCGGCCACAATCTCGATCTCGGTCTGCTGGCCCTGGGCACCGCCGCTGGGCTGGTGAATCATGACCTTGGAGTGCGGCAGGCAGAAGCGCTTGCCCTTGGCGCCGGCCGAAAGCAGCACGGCGGCCATGGACGCGGCCATGCCCACGCAGATGGTGGAGACCTGCGGCTTAATGAAGTTCATGGTGTCCAGAATCGCCAGACCGGAGTAGACCTCGCCACCGGGCGAATTGATGTAGAGCGAGATATCCTTCTCGGCATCCTGGCTCTCAAGATGCAGCAGCTGGGCAACGACCAGGTTGGCGCTGACGGAGTTGATCTCCTCGCCCAAGAAGATGATGCGGTCGTTGAGCAGGCGCGAATAGATATCGTAGCTGCGCTCGCCGCGCGGCGTCTGCTCGATAACGTATGGCACGAGGGCGGAATCGAACTTAGCGATCATACGCATCTCCATTTCTCTTACGGACCAATAGTGGTTCTAGACAAACGTACGGTGCCCGCATGCTATGCATTGGCTGGCACCGTACGAAGCAACCGGATAACCGGCTTATAACTTTACCCCATCACAGGCGCATCCATGCGCTCGCGGGAAAGGTGGCGAGAATTACTCGGCGTCCTTGGCGGTCTCGTCGACCTCGGTCACCTTGGCGTTCTCGACCAGGTGATCGACGGCCTTGGAGCGACGGATGGACTCGCGGACGGCAGGCATGCGGCCATCGGCGATGAACTCGGCCTTGGAAGCCTCGACGTCCTTGACGCCGGCCTTCTCGAACTCGGCGTTGATGTCGTCCTCGGTGACCTCGATCTTGAGCTCACGGGCGAGAGCGTCGAGCGCCAGGGACTCACGGGCAACGTCGTTGGCCTGCTTGTGCAGGTCGCCGATGAACTGCTCCATGGTCAGACCGGAAGCGGGCAGCCAGGTGTCCAGGGTCATGCCGCGGGCAGCGAGGTTGGACAGGAAGTTCTGGCCAAGCTCCTCAAAGACGGACTGCTCGTAGTCGGCGTCCATCTCATCGAGCTGCAGACGCTCGGCGAGAGCGGAGACGCAACGGTTCTCCTTCTCGGCCGGGAGGCGGGAAGCCTTGTCCTGCTCGATCTCGAGCTTGATGGCGTCGCGCATGGCCTCGATGCTGTCGAAGCCAAAGTCGGACTTGACGAGCTCGTCGGTGAGCTCGGGGGTGTTGCGGACCTTGATGCCCTTGACGGTGACCTCGACGGTGTGGGTCTCGGCCTCCTCGCCCTCCTCGACCTCGTCGGTCCAGGTGACGGTCTTGACGTCGTCAACGTTGGCGCCGATCAGGGCCTCGTTGAACTCCTTGGGGTTGCTGTCGCTACCGGCGATGAGCATGCGGCCCTCGGCGGCAAAGTTGTCGGCGTTCTCGACGGCCTTGAGGTCGACAGTGACGTAGTCCTCGGCCTCGACGGCGCGACCCTCGACGTCCTCGAAGGTGGCACGGTAGTTGAGGAGCATCTCGACCTGGTTGTTGATCTCGGACTCGGTGACCTCCGCGGGAGGCATCTCGATCTCGACAGCGTCGAAGGAGGAGAGCTCAGCGGCAGGACGCAGAGAGAACTCGACGGTGTAGGTGTAGTCCTCGTGATCCTTGGCGAGGTCGAGCTCCTTGTAGTCACCGTTCTTGGTGGGGACGATGTCCAGCTCGTTGAGGACGGCGGGCTCGTTGGCGGCAATCAGGTCGTTGGTGGCCTGAGCGAGGGTAGCCTCGGCGCCAAGTGCGGAGTCGATGACCGGACGGGGAGCCTTACCGGCGCGGAAGCCCGGGAAGCGGTACTTCTTGGCGGTGTCCTTGTAGGCCTTCTTGATCGCGGCGTCGACGTCGGCGGCCGGGATGGTGACCGTAGCGGTGAGCTTGGCGTCCTTGACGTCAGAAGCGGTGATGTTCAACACGTTCCTCCTCATACTGCCCAGCTTATCTGAGGTGCTGGTACCTTTATGCAACAAAGAGTCGCGACGGCAGGAGCCGACGCAGGTGCGTTGGTGCGGGCGAAAGGACTCGAACCTTCACGGGAATCCCACCAGAACCTAAATCTGGCGCGTCTACCAATTCCGCCACGCCCGCATGAGCGCACAGACTAGGAATGATAGCAGATACGAACGACAAGCGCACGCACACGTTTTACAGGCTCACGACCTCACCACGAGTGCAAAAGGCGGGACGAGTTGCCCCGCCCCGCCCATTACGACTTGTTCGCTGACCCGCTACTCCCCCAGCAGCGCTTTCTCCGGCGTGATCGGCAGCGAGCGGACCTGGTGGCCGGTGGCGTGTGCGACGGCCGAGGCAACGGCGGCGAGCGGCGTGTTGATGACGACCTCGCCGATCGACTTGGCGCCAAACGGGCCCGTCGGCTCGTAGCTCGGCTCAAAGGCCACGCGAATGCTGCCGATATCCAGGCGCGTGGGCAGCTTGTAGCTCATAAAGTTGCCGGTGCGCAGGCGGCCGCGATCGTCATGCTCGACAATCTCGTAGAGCGCGTGACCGATGCCCTGGGCGATACCACCCTCGGCCTGGACGCGCGCGAGCGCCTCGTTGATCACGGTGCCGCAGTCAACGGCAGCGGCGTAATCCACCACGGTCACCTTGCCAGTGGCCTTGTCGACCTCGACCTCGGCAATGCCGGCCATAAACGGCGGAGGCGAAACGGGCAGGCAGGCAGAGGCGTGCGAGGTCAGCGCGTCGCCACCCTCGATGTTCTTGACACACAGGTTGGCAAAGTCGCGCAGCGTAAGGTAGCGGTTCTGCTCACGCGCGGCGCGCTCGTCGGACAGGCGCACGTACTGGCCGTCGAATACCACGCCGGTGGCGTCAACGTCCCACATCTGGGCGGCCTTGGCGCAGATCTTCTCGCGCAGCTCGGTCGCGGCGTTCTTGGCGGCAAGGCCCGTCACGTAGGTACCGGAGCTCGCGTACGAGCCGGCGTCGAACGGCGACACGTCGGTGTCTACGCCGCGCACCACGATCTGCGAGCTCTCCACGCCCAGCTCCTCGGCAGCAATCTGCGCCAGAATCGTATCGACGCCCATGCCGTTATCGGTGGCGCCGGTGCCGATGGTAATAAAGCCGTCCTCCTCAAGGCGCATGTCGATACCGGCGATGTCCACGTTGGAGATGCCCGAGCCCTGCATGGTGAGCGCGCAGCCCAGGGCGCGCACGCGGTCGCCCAGGTCCACGGCCAGCGGCTTGTCGCGCCAACCGATCATGTCCATCGCGCGCAGCAGGCAGCGATCGAGCGCGCAGGCGTTGAGCTTCTCGTTGTAGTACTGCGGCATGGTCTCGCCCTCGCGCACGATGTTCTTAAGGCGCAGGTCGGCGGGGTCCATGTGCAGCATGTCGGCGAGCTCGTTGACGGCGCTCTCCACGGCAAACTGGCCCTGGGTGGCACCGTAGCCGCGATACGCGCCGCCGCGGTTGGTGTTGGTGTAGACGGCGTCCCACCTAAAGCGGCTTGCCTTCACGTGATTGTAGATGGGCAGGCTCTTGTGACCCGAGAGGCCGATGGTCGTGGTGGCGTGCTCGCCGTACGCACCGGCGTTGGACAACGTGTGCAGGTCGATGGCCGTGATGGTGCCGTCGTTCATGGCGCCCAGCTTGACGGTCATCTGCATCTGGTGGCGCGAGTTGCCCGCAGTGATCGTCTCCTCGCGGGTGTAGCAGCAATAGCTCGGACGGCCAGTCTGCTGGGTCACGAACGCCACGAAGATCTCGCAACAGCCCGTCTGCTTGGAGCCAAAGCCGCCGCCGATGCGCGGCTTGATGACCTGCACCTGCGACTGCGGAATATCGAGCGACTGCGCGACCATGCGGCGCACATGGAAGGGCACCTGCGTAGAGGTGGTCACCGAGATGCGGCCAAACGCGTCGGTCGTCGCGAAGGCACGGAAGGTCTCCATGGGTGCGGTCTGCGTGGCCTGGCTGGTGTAAGTGCGCTCAAAGACGATGTCGCTCTGAGCGAAGGCCTCGTCCAGATCGCCAAAATCGCTGGTACCGCTGCACACCAAGTTGCGCGGGACATCGCCGCCCTGCGGGAACATAAAGGTCACGTCGCCCTCGGGGTGGACCACGATGTCGTTATCGAGTGCCTGGGTAAAGTCGAGCAGCGGCTCGAGCACCTCGTAGTCGACCTTGATGAGCTTGAGTGCCTTGTCGGCGGCCTCCTCGGTCTCGGCGGCGACGATCGCCACCTCCTCGTTTTGGTAGCGCACCAGGTTCTCGAGAATCAGGCGGTCGTAGGGACTCGGCTGCGGATAGCTCTGGCCGGCGATGGTAAAGCGGCGTTTGGGCACGTCCTCGTAGGTGTAGACGCCCACGACACCGGGCACCTTCAACGCGCGAGAGGTGTCGATGGAGCGGATCTTGGCGCGGGCGTACGGGCTGCGCTTGAGCTTGACGATGAGCGCGCCGGCGGGCACCATATCGCCGGTGTAGACCGGACGACCCTCGAGCAGAGCCTTCGAGTCCTTCTTGGGCTGCTTGTGGGTGATCTGCTTGTAAGAGACGCCATCGCAGCTGGTGTCGTTGACCGGCAGCTCGGGCAACTCAAAGCCCACCTGCACGCCGGACTCGTTAAGGAAGCGGACGATGGCACGCAGCTGGCTCTCGTAGCCGCTGCAACGGCAGAGGTTGCCGGCGAGCTGGCGTGAAAGCTCCTCACGCGTGGCGACGAGGCTCGGGTCCTCCTTGGCGGCGCGGGCGAGCGCCAGCACGTTCATGATGAGGCCGGGGGCGCAAAAACCGCACTGCTCGGCGCCTTCGGCAGCCATTGCGCGGGCAAGCGCCTCGGACTCGGCCTTAAGGCCCTCAAGCGTGGTGATGGTGTGGCCCTCGACGCGGGCGGCGGGAACCGAGCAACTCAGCACCGGATCGCCGTCGAGCCACACCGTGCACAGGCCGCAGTTGGTGGTCTCGCAGGCGCAGCGCACCGACGCGCAGCCCTGCTCGCGCAGCAGCGCAAAGAGCATGGTGTCGGGGGCAATCTGAACCTTGACCTTGCGGCCGTTGAGCGTAAAGGAAAGATCGATGAGTTTGGCAGCCATTAGCGCACCTCGCTAGAATCGACGCCGGGCACGCGGCGGCAGGAATACTCGTCCGTGGCAAACTTGGGAATCTGCACGGTCTCGAGCTCGCGGGCAAGCGCGGCCGAAAGCTCGATGCCGGCGGCGCGACGCACGGCCTGCACGGCAAGCGGCGCCGAGATGCGACGGCGGTAGTCTGCCGAGCCCCACAGGTTGGTGCCGTAGCTCAGGGCACGCACGGATGCGGCTAGGGCGCGCAGCTCGTCCTCGGAAGGCTGCTCGCTGGTAAGGCCGCATGCCTCGCCCTGCAGCAGGGTCGCGCGCAGCGGGCGGGCACCCACGGTGACATGCCAGCTGTTGTCCCACCAGGCGGCGGTGACGTTTAAGGAGGGGAAGTCGGTCGCGGCCTTGCGCACTGCCTCGTAGCTCGCACGGTAGTTGTGCTTGACGACCACGACGTGCTCGATCACGTCGCGCACGTAGCCCATGTCCACGAACTCGGCGAGCGGCACGCGGCCGGCGCCCGTCAGCTCAACATAGGAATCGAGCGCGAGGAAGGCAGAGAGCACATCCGAGAAGCCAAAGCGGCCGTAAATGCTGCCGCCCACCGTGGCGGTGTTGCGCAACTGCACGCCCACGATGTCGTGGACGGCAAACTCAAAGACATTGTTGACAAGCGCATTGAGCGCGGCATGGCGCTCAAGCTGGCGCAGGGTGCACATGGCACCGATGCGAAACTCGGTCTCGGTCTCCTCGATCTGATCGAGTCCACAGGCCGAAAGGTCAATCGCCGTCGCCACGCGACGCGAACCCAGGCGCATCCAGATGCCGCCGCCCACAATCTTGTTGTTGCGGTTTTTCTGCAAGAGCTCATAGGCTTCGGCCGCGTTTCCAACACGGACGTAGGTACCGAACTTGAGCACGTTCTCCCCCATCTCTTCACTTGTCCAGTACTTTTAAGTGTACCAAACGAGGGGCCGCACACCGTTTTAGGACAAAATCCACCCACCCATCCATAACTTGCGGTGAAATACGGACTGATTAGCCGTTCTGGGACGCTAAACAGTCCGTATTTCACCGCAAGTTATGAGGAGTCCTCCGGGATAGAAAAGGCTCCCAGCCGGATAGCTGGGAGCCTCATCAATGCTATGTCAGGCAGGGTTTAGCAGACGCCCTGGGCGAGCATGGCGTCGGCGACCTTCAGGAAGCCGGCGATGTTGGCGCCCATGACGAAGTTGCCCTCCTGGCCGTACTCCTTGGCGGTGTCGTCCACGTTGTGGAACATGCCGCGCATGAGCTGCTCGAGCTTGCCGTCGACCTCCTCGAAGGTCCAGGACAGGTGCTCGGCATTCTGACTCATCTCCAGGCCGGACACGAGTACGCCGCCGGCGTTGGCAGCCTTACCGGGCATAAAGGCGACGCCGTTCTCCTGGAAGTAGGTCGTGGCCTCGATGGTCGTGGGCATGTTCGCGCCCTCGCCGACCACCTTGCAGCCATTGGCGACGAGCGCTTGGGCGTCCTCGAGCAGCAGCGTATTCTCGCGAGCGCAGGGCAGCGCGATATCGCAGGGAAGCTGCCACACGCCGCGGCCGTCGCCCTCGTGCCACACGGCGTTAGGCTTCTCGTCAACGTACATAGCGAGCGTAACGCCCTTGTCGTGGCCAGAGCGCTTCTTGTTGTAGATGTGCTCGAGCACGGTGTAGTCGATGCCGTCGGGATCCTCGACCCAGCCGTGGGTATCGGAGCAGGCGAGCACCTTGCCGCCGAGCTGGGAGACCTTCTGGACCGCGTAGATAGCGACGTTGCCGGAGCCGTGAACGACGACGTTCTTGCCCTCGAAGGAGTCGCCGCGGCTCTTGAGGTACTCGTCCACAAAGTAGGCCAAACCGTAACCGGTGGCCTCAGTACGGGCGAGCGAACCGCCAAAGGAGAGGCCCTTGCCGGTAAGGACGCCGGTCCACTCGTTGGTCAGGCGCTTGTACTGACCGAACAGGTAGGCAACCTCGCGGCCGCCAACGCCCAGGTCGCCGGCGGGAACGTCGGTGTTGGGGCCAATGTGGCGATAGAGCTCGGTCATGAAGGACTGGCAGAAGTGCATGATCTCGTTGTTGGACTTGCCCTTGGGGTCAAAGTCGGAGCCGCCCTTGCCGCCGCCCATGGGAAGGGTGGTCAGGCTGTTCTTGAGGATCTGCTCCAGGCCCAGGAACTTGAGCATGCCCAGGGTGACCGTCGGGTTAAAGCGCAGGCCGCCCTTGTAGGGTCCAATGGCAGAGTTGAACTCGACGCGATAGCCGCGGTTGACCTGAACCTTGCCCTGGTCGTCGACCCAGGGAACACGGAACATGACGATGCGCTCGGGCTCGACGAGGCGCTCAAGCAGAGCGGCCTCCTCGTACTCGGGATGGGCGTCGAGCGCCGGCTGGATGGTGCCGAGGATCTCGGTTGCGGCCTGGATGAACTCAGGCTGCTCGGGATAGCGGGCCTTGAGCTCGTCGAGAACTTTCTGCGTGTAGCTCATGCTTCCTCCAATTGATGGAAAAGAAAAATGTCAGTCGCGACACCCCATGCGCCGCGAGCTTTATCGAGTATGGATAATATCGCACTGTTGCAGCAAAGTTTCGCATAAGCCGACGAGCAGATGTTTCGTTTTGATTACGATGCAGGTAGATGCGTTTTTGAGTGCCTGACGTGCAAAACCTGTGTTTCAAACCTGTTTCGTCCACGTGTTCCAAACCACCACATTGGGGACAGGCACCTTTGTAGTGGTTTTGACTCGTAATGCCACAAGAAGTCCATTCAAGCAGCGAAACCACCACAAAGGTGCCTGTCCCCAATGTGGTGGTGTTGGTGGTTAGAGGACGAGCTGATGGTAGTCGGCGGGAGTTATGCGGCCTTCGGTGGCAGCGCGGAAGGCGGCGAGCGCATCGCCCGAGAACGGCATGGCCCAGCAAAGCCCACAGCCGGCAGTAATGGAGCCCGGCAATGGCATGATGCGCCCGGGCACACCGGCATCCAGGCACAGCTGCTCGCACTCCATCACATCGAAGGTGCTGTCAAACGACACGATAATCTTGCGCTCGTGGTCGAGGGCATCGCCGGACGGGCCTTCGCGGTGTGCCTCACGATACGCCGCGGCGGCCGCTTCCTCTTCCGCAGTATGTCCACAGCCACCGCAGCCGCAGGTACAGGGCTCGGAACCATCGCAAGTGCAAGGCTCTCCCGTGTCGGGGCAAATATCGTGAGACATGGCAACTCCAATCGTCTAGGCGAGCAACTCGGCCGCCGCAAACTCCTCGGGTGTATTGACGTTTTCGAAGCAGAGCGTCGAGCCCGCGGCCTTAACGATCTGCGGCTCATCCATATAATCAGCCTGAACGCGATTGATCAGACAGCGAATGCGCTGGCGGTCGCAGGCGAGCAGCTCTTGGGCCACCGGCGCACACGCGTCACGGCGCCAGACGGCGCAAAGCGGCTCAATCCCCCGCTCCTCACGCGGCACGCACACGTCGAGCGCCTCGGCCTCAACACGATCGGCAAGCGCGCCGATGAGTTTCGGCGAGACAAACGGCATGTCGCAGGCGACGATGGCCGCAAGGGGCAACCGAGCGGCAGCCAGCGAGCTCGCGATGCCGCGCATGGCACCGGCGGGGCCTTCGACGTCCATGGCTACGCGGGGGCGCAGACCATCAAACATAAGCTCCTCAAGGTAGACAAGCTCGCTGGGGCGCGAGGTCGTCACGACCAGCTCGCCGGCAACTGGCGCCAGCCGACCCAGCACGCGCTCGATGAGCGGCTCACCGCAAAAAGCCATGCGCGCCTTATCGCAGCCCATGCGCGAGGACAGCCCGCCCGCCTGGACGACACAAGAAAGATCGGTACGTCTTACGGTAGTCATACGGCAAAACACCTCCATCGGCATGCTCGAAACCCGGTGCACGATGCTAACTACAGCCGCCGAAATAGCGGCGCTACGAAAAACTCGTGCAAAAACAAAACAGCGCCTTTGCGGCACGCAGCAAGACCGCGAGCACAAAAGCGCTGGTAGCGTATGGCGGGAACGTATGTGAATCGAACACATCCAAGACGTTTTGCACGCCTCGCAACGGTTTTGAGGACCGCGGAGCCCACCGGAGCCCATCCGTTCCCAAGTGCGCCGGTATTTTACCAAACTAGCAGGGTAGTCTTTCCGGGACGTGTCTCTATAGTTTTGTCAAGCGCGTGCTTCGCGCCATTTCGGCATGAC